>JAOZHS010000003.1:0-300000 GCA_026014745.1 Candidatus Bathyarchaeota archaeon
CTACGGTGCTAGGCGAGACGCCTAGGTAGACGAAGGATTTGAATTCGGTGTAGGGAACAGCAGCGTTACTTGTGGGTAGGTTTGCGATAGCGACGACTGTAGCGGTCAATAGCAATAGCAGAATAGAGGCAGAGAGTATTCTCTTTACATTTAGGGTTTTCATGTTCGATTTTCCTTTCGGTTTTAGGGGTAAGCCTAAGCTTACTCGGGCTTTTCGTATCAAGCAACCCCTATATAAGATTAGTCTCATTCACTTGGCCGATATATATACATGAAACTCAAAGTTACCCCCAAGATGCTGCATGGTGTACTTCGATTGAAAATTCCATATGAATCCCATGCTTCCCCCGCAATTGGACGACAAAAAAATGTTTTCTTTTCCCCAAAGGTGCTATTAAGTAAGCTAAGGCTACCATTTTTTCAAAAAATATCGTTTTGCACAAAAGGTCTGGTTGCAACCATACCTGCCCATTTATACTAAAAGGGTGGAGCAGCGGCTCTAACTGACTTCTTCTTTTCAAGAAACCGTTGTGCGCTGTTGCGTTTGCCTTAGTTAGTAATCGATATGCATTTAGGGTGGTGCTCGCGATATAGTTGCCACAGTTGATGACGATGTCTCTGGTTAAGATAAGCAAAATCTTAGACGGTGCCTATGCGGACCAAAAAGTAATGGTTCGCGGCTGGGTCTACCGTAAACGTGAAGGCAAAGAACTCATCTTTCTCCTAATCCGTGACTCCACAGGCGTTATACAGTGCACCATCAAAAAAGCTAACCCTTGCTGGAGCGATGCACAAAAACTCACAATCGAATCCGCCCTCTCCGTGGAAGGCACAGCAAAACCTGATACCCGCGCGCCTGGTGGATACGAAGTCGGCGTAGAAAACCTCAACATCATCGGTTTAGCCGAAACTTTCCCCATCAGCAAAGACAAAAGCGAGGAATTCATCCGCGACATGCGTCACCTCTGGCTGCGAAGCCGCAAAATGAATCTCGTCAACCGCGTCCGCGCCCAAACCATGCAAGCTGCACGTGACTACTTCAAAGAGCAAGATTTCACCGAGGTTTCCCCGCCCATGTTCATCTCCGCAGCAGTTGAAGGCGGCGCAACGCTTTTTGAGTTGAAGTATTTTGACCAGAATCTCTACTTAACCCAGAGCAGCCAACTGTACCTCGAAATACTCATGTACTCACTCGAAAAAGTCTACTGCATCGCGCCCTCATTCCGCGCAGAAAAAAGCCGCACCATACGCCACCTAACGGAGTATTGGCATATGGAGGGTGAGTGGCCCTTTGCCGACATGGGTGACCTCATGAAATTCGAAGAAGGACTACTAACGCACGTTTGCCACTCTATCGCAGGTACCTGCCAAAAAGAATTCAAAGAGTTAGGCGCAGACATCGAGAAACTCAAAGCCGTGCAGACGCCGTTTCCCCGCATAACCTACAAAGAAGCCATCGAGCGGCTCAAACCCAAAAACCCCGCACTTGATTGGGGCTCAGACCTCGGCTACGAGGACGAGAAGGTGCTTGCCGAAGATTTCGGGAAACCCTTCTTTGTGTATGATTATCCGACGGCGATTAAGGCGTTTTACTGCAAAACATACAGTGACCATCCTGAAGTGGCGATGTCGGTGGATATGATGGTGCCCCGCATTGGCGAAATCAGTACTGGCGGCGCAAGAGAAGACAACAAAGACATCCTAATCGCCCGCATGAAGGAGCAGGGGCTCAAACCCGAAGATTACGAATGGTACCTTGACCTACGCCGCTACGGCACCGTGCCGCATGTCGGTTTCGGTATGGGGTTGGAGCGACTGCTGGTATGGATGCTCGATCTCGACAACATCATCGACGCGATTCCGTTCCCACGCACTACGCGACGATTCTACCCCTAAACTCCTTTTCTTTATTGGTATCCTGTGAAGTATTCGAGTCGCAGTTTTTCTTTAGGTAACCCCAACGTCTCCACCAGTGCCTGCATGGCTTTAACCATCGGCGGCGGTCCACACGCGTAGTAGATGGTTTCGGCGTAGTCAGGGAGGGTTTGTTTTATCAGGTCTGCGGTTATGTGTCCAGTTATGCCCTTCCAGTCCGCGGGGGGTTGGCTGATAACGAAGACGACTTTTAAGTTAGGGTTTTTGTTGGCGAGCGCTTCAAATTCAGTTCTAAACGCAATGTCTTCTGGGGTGCGGCAGCCGTAGAAAAGGGTGATTTTGTTAGGTAGCCTCTTGTCGGCGGCGTTTTGCATTATGCTTATGAATGGGGTGATGCCGATGCCGCCGCCGAGCAACGCGATTTTTGGGTATTCGCCTGTAAAGGTGAATTCGCCATACGGTACGTCGATGCGTACCCAGTCGCCGACCTTGGCGGCTTTGAGCGCGAGGGAGTATTCGTGGTCGGTGAATTTTTTTGTGAATTCGATGTAGTTGGGTTGGGTGGGGCTGCTGCTGAAGCTAAAATGTTTGGTTAATTCTTTGCCGTCTTGGCGGAGCGTGACGAAGAAGAATTGCCCCGGCAAATAATTTAATCCGGCTGGTCGGGGGAATCGGAAGCTGGTGATGTCGGGTGTTCGGGGGATGATGGCTTGAAGGGTGGTTTCAAACTTCAAAATTGGCGCCTCAATCATCTAGGGTACGCGGGGTTTTAGAAGGTTTTGGAAAATCAAGCGTGCAACCCTTATTTTGCTTAGATACCAGTAGTATAAGCAACTACCTTATCCCTTTTTTAAACTATAACTAGACATTATTCTGCTCAAAATTGTACCTCTTATTCTAAAATTGCCTTAACCGGTCATTTCAGTAGAAAGAGTTGTCGGTGCTCGACGCTTGAGCTTTTCTCTGTTTTTAATAACTAAAGCTGTGGTCAATAAAGCTATGACACCAAAGATGATACAGACAAAGATTGGGATTTGCGAAATTGGGCGCACACTAAAGTATAACGCGCCTGAAGTTTGGGTTCTGCCATATTCATCGGTGGCAAAAACCGTCACGTTATGAGAACCGTTTCCCAAGTTGGATAGCGTTATGTTGCCCTCTATGGGTATGCTGTCGCCGTTGTCTAATACGTAAGCCATCGTTCTAACTGGTTGGTTTATTGTAAAGTTTAGAACCAAATCTGGGCTTGTCAAGTTAGTTCTTTGAGGGGTTAGAAGGGTAATTGATGGTTCCACTGGTACCAAGTTACTGTCTGCGTCTTGAGTTATCGAGAAAAGTGACGCTTTAGCAGGAACCGAGAAGGTAACGACTGCATTCTGGATTAAGATGAACTGATTTTGGGTACTGCTGTTGTTGTCCCAGTAGGTTCCAGATGCATAAGCACGAAGGGTCAATTTGTGTGTTCCCATCGGTACCCCGTCAATCGTAAAATTATATTTCCTGTAGTGTTTTCCGTTCATATGGTCTTTATCTTGGTAGGGGGATAGCCCGCTCGGATTGGGACACCGTTCCTCGGTTTGCATCCAATCTCCCTGATACATGACGCTGCTTAATCCATGGCCTGCTATCCAACAGACCCCCTCTGGGTCAACTAGGTACTGTGAAAAGCACACGTTCATTGTTCCATTCAAGAAATCATCATCTTGCTGGGGCGACTCAAAGGAAAAAATTATCGCTATATCATCTGGCGGCGCCACAGACACAGGGGGTCGCCAATCGGCATTAGCACCCACAGGTTCAGCAAACAGCAAACCAAAACAAAAGAGGACAAGAAGAGTATAACTTAGCAATTTTTTTCTCATATACCATTGAAGATACATTGCTGTCGCCTTATGAGGTTTTACCTGCATATTTCTTGTACTAGAAAAATCAAATACCTCATTATTTTTCGTTTTTTTCGCTCTGTATGAAGTTTAGTAGGTTCGGTTGGTTTCTAATTGCCATTGTGAGCAGGAGCCATTTCTCTTTCTCCTCAAGCGTATCTAAGGCTGATTTAGTTTCGAGAAATTTGTTGATTAATTTGATTCGTTCGTTGAGGATGTCTGTGTTTTGAGTATTGTAGGTTTTTAGCTCCTCGCGGTACAGTTTGTTTTTAGCTTCCTGCACGGTTTTGCTCAGTTTGCTCCAAACCTGTGGGTCTGCGCTTGGTTTTTCTGGGAGAACATTGTTTTTGTCTTTTTCATTGAGGGCTTCTTGCGCGATGCCTATTTCTTGCATTCTTTGGGTTTGCTCGGCTTTTCGTTGGAGAATCTTATCGTATTGCCGTTTTTCTTCTGGATTGGCTTTGGTTAGGGCTTCTTTTATGAGCTGGGCTTGGTACTCTTGATTATCTATCAGCCTAAAGTCTCCCCGCACTTCCAAGCCTCACCTATTTCTGTTTCTTAATTCTTCTTAAACGTTCTATTTATTTTTCTTTGACGGCTGGCTCGTAAACTTTCCAAAACACAAAAATCGACATCGGAATCGCCACCGCCGCCAAAATCAGAAACGGCAACTGCGGTGAAACAAATGCATAGAGGGCACCCACCATGATTTGCAGGATGGCCTGGGCAATGAACATGAAGAATTGCATGCAGCCGGTGGCGGTGCCGCGGAGGTTACGGGGAACAAGGTCGCCCATGAGCACGAGATAGCTGTTGAGTTGGAGCAGGTTGCCTAGCCCAAAGAAGAAGAACGCCAAAAGTAGCATGTAGAAGTCTGCTTGTATAAAGAGCAGCATGCCCGGCACAAATAGGAGGTAGCCGATGATTAGAAAGCTTTTGCGCCCCCGCCTATCCATCAACAGCCCTGCCAATATTCCGGGGACAGCGATGCTTAGGTAACGGAAGGCGGTTACGAGCGCCCATTGTTCCAGCGTCATGTTTAGCACGTCGGTGGCGTATACTACAAAGTACATCATGCAGCTTACCACCAGCCCGTTCATGATGATTGTGGATATGAAGAGGTTAAACGCGGAACGAGGGACTTTGCTCCAAACGGTTATGCCCTCCTTGACAGCGCGGGGGTAATTGCGAAGGACCTCAATGAAGCTTGGGCGTTTGGCGGTTGCATCTGCGGGAAGCGTCTCTTTGAGTTTAAGCCTCAACACGGCAATAACAAAGTATGCTGCGGCAACGATGGTGTAGGCAACGCGCATTCCTAAATCGAAATTGAACGTTGCAACCAGATACTGAGCAATGAGCGGCGCAGGTAACAGGACGAGGTTGGTTATGACCGATTGAAAGCTAAAACCAGCGCCACGGTTCTCGGGCGGTAATGAGTCGATGACCATAGCCATCAGAGCGGGACCATACATGGAGCAGACGTTTTGGATGAGGATGCCGATGAGTATGAATTGCCATGAAGGCGCGAATATGAAGAATAAGCTGCCTATGCCGAGCCCAAATGTCATGGAGACAATGAGCCATCTGCGTCCGTGTTTATCTGCGAGATAGCCACCGGGGAACTGCACCAACGCAACCGCGATGGAGCCCGCGAAGCCCATTACGGCAAGCAAAAAGTCGGTGGCGCCCAAATTTAGGTAGTAGATGCTGGCGTAGGTATCGGGGATGGGTTGAGCGGTGAAAAGGATAATCCAGCTTAGCGTTATGAGTAGAAAGTTCCCTCTAAGTACCGCTTGTTCTCCACGGAAAAGCTCCGAAAACCGCACGCAAGATAAAGCTCGCCTAAAATATTTAAAGTAAAAACCTAAAAACTCTTGTTTACTCAACAAACAGCCAAATTCAAGCTCTACGCGAATAGAGGTAGTACAGTCACATAGCTTTTTCTTCCATGAGTTCTCCAAAGAATAAGGACAACAATTTCTTCGGAGGTGAAGTTTTGTCATTTCTTAACAAAGCCAAAGAGAAAACCGAAGAGGCAGCAAAAAAGGCGTCTGATGGCGCCAAAGATGTGGGACAAAAAACAGAGGATGCAGCAAAGAAGGCAGGCAATAAAGTAAAGGGAAAAGAAGAATAGCAAACTACTGCTGGGATGGTATTTCGGCGCAACAACTACGATGGATATATAGAGTTTTCAATATGTACCGTTATTCTTAAATCGCCCTTATTCTGAGCTTAGATAGACTACTACAATGCAAAGCTCCTCAGATGGTCCAACCAAGCTTAGGGCTCTAAAGATTTCAGCCGTCGCTATATTTAGTGTCGTCATTGTCGAAGTCACAATGGGCGCGGCGGTGAACAGCTTAGCCATAATAAGCGACGGTTTACACGCACTTCTAGACGCTGTATCGAGCGTTATGCTCTTTTTTGCTGTCCGCGCCTCACTAAAACCACCCGATGAGGAGCACACATATGGGCACGAAAAATTCGAAACCATCGGCGGGTTAATCGGCGGCATAGTCCTGATTGCCGTTGCGATTTTGATATTCTACGAAGCTGCAATGCGCTTAATCTCTGACACCCAAATCGTCTCAGGTTTCGAATACGCGGGTTTCATAGCAATAGGCTACGCCCTCTTTATTGCGTCGTTGAGGGTGACGGTTTTTAGAAAATTCGAAAACGCCGAAAGCACCTCCATGAAGGCAGGGCTATACGACGCCATCTCCGACTTAGGCTCAACCCTTATTGCACTCTTGGGCTTCGGCTTAGCAGCCGTGGGCTTTGCATACGGCGACGCTTTCGCCTCAATTTTCCTCGGCGGCATGTTGACCTTTTTGAGCATAAAGCTTGTGCGTTCCAGCGTTATGGAACTCAGCGACTCCGCTTCCAAGGAACTCGTGGCGAAGACCCGCCGAATCATCGAGTCCTGCGATGGCGTCGTGGAAATCAAAACCCTCAAAATCCGCAAAGTTAGCTCCAAAATCTTCATCGAAGCATGCGTGGAAGTTCCCGGCGTTTTGAGTTTTGAAGATTCACATGGCTTAGCTTCCAAAATTGAAGCCTGCCTCAAAGAATCCTTCGGCAACGTGGACGCAACCATCCACATCGAGCCCTCTGAAGAGTCCCTAAAAACGGTTACGTTAGTCAAGCGGGCAGCAACGATTAAGGGTGTTCATGAAGTCCACGGAATCTCCACCATATACGTCGGCGGCAAACTCTACATCACTCTGCATGCCTACGTTAACCCTGACTTATCCGTTGAAGCAGCACACCAAATCGCCGAAACCATCGAAAGCCGCATCCGCATAGAAATTTCGCCTCTGGAAAACGTCACGGTACATGTGGAGCCCTCTGGCGTCGCCGTCCCCGCTTTGGAGGTTAACGAGGAGCAACTCCAAAAGGTCGTACGCGACATTGCAAAGGGCATCAAGGGCAACATGCGCGTTAACCGCGTTGTAACCTATGTCGCTGAGGGCAAACGCTACATCAATATTGACTGCTGCTTCACCAAGCAGGTGCGCATTAAAGAAGCTCATCACATGGCGTCGCTGCTTGAGAAAGAGACCAAGGATCATTTTTCAAGCGCCGTCGTCACGGTCCACATTGAACCTGAAACATACTAAATAATTATGTTTCCCCTCCAAAATCGCTAGACAATTTGGGTTGCTTGAGGGATTTCAGGATTTTTATTTAATTCAGATTGAAATAAAAAAAGAAAAAAGAAGAGCGGTTGGTTTATGGTTTTTTCTTAACCGCCATTAAAATAACTGCGCCCACGATTGCTATGGCAATGATAACGGCTACGCCAGTACCTAGAATGTACATGTCAGTAGGTGATTGCGCCACTTCTTGAGGTTGAGGACTTGCTGTTACTGCAGGTTCATCAACGGCAAAAGCTGTTTCTGCATGTGAAGGCCAATATGATTGTGTTCCAGCAAATGTTGCGATAACAGTGTATTTTCCGGGTATGTCTGGTTGCCATTCATAACTAAAGCAGCCATTGAGGTCGCTTGTGGTTTCGCCGATGTTGCGGTAGTTGCCGTTTGCATCCATAACGTCTAATGTAACTTTAACACCTGAAGCGTTTGTTGGTTTTGGTTGATCCATGTAGACGTATTCCATCCATTGACTCATGCTTTCGTCGGAAACCGCTGGGACACCGTTTGGAAAGCGAGCGGCTTGTTCAGTTATGCTTACTCCCGTAGCGATATCAGTGACTGTGCCCTCGATTAGCACGCTGCTGCCATATAGCGAGACCTTTGGTGAAGCAGTTGTTGTCATGGCGCTTGGTCCCTTGCCGAAAGAGTATATTCTTCCGTCATATCCGTTGTATGCTGTGTATTGACCGTCTGCAATTGCAAAGTCGCACCACCAGCCCTGAATAGACCAGATTCCTTCTCCAGTCGTGGCGTTTATCACGTGTAACCGTTCTCCTTGGTATAGCGGATCGTTTGGAGAGTGTTCTCCTGTTGCAGCGAAAACTTTTCCGTCAGCTACGCCAAATCCCATATAGATACCCACAAAGAAGGGATAGCTTCCGTAAGGTGTCATTAATCCTGGGTCGCCCGAAGAGTATTGCCAAAGCAAATCGCCAGTTTCGATGTCATATGCCATCATGTAGCCGTCGTATGTTCCTATGAAGAGTTTTCCGTAAGCGCTTTCCATGCACCAGCCTGAAGTGTAGCTGCCCCAGTCACTTTCGTTGCGTGGTGGAGTGTAGTATTTTACTTTTCCGTTGTTTATGTCAATGGCTAATGCCTGCAAGGTCTCCTTCTTGTAGTTTAGGTAGACGCCTCCTTCGCTGTCTAGATGTGTTCCTCCTCCGCCTCTCCATATGCCTGGGTCTTCGATTAGTTGGTGGTTTGATTCCCACATTACCTGGCCATCACTAGCTCTTATGCCTGCTAAGTAGACTGTTGGTGGCGATGTGGTCGTGTTTACTGATCTGGCGATTATCCATTTTCCGTCGCATTCCCCGCCGTTAGTGCCAAAAGCATAATCAGCTGATAGGAATTGGCCTGCTGAGTTGTGTGGTCTTGGGATCGCTACGTTGTAAACCATGCCGAGTGTACCGTTATAGGCTGTTGTTCTTGATGGTGACCAATTGGTTTGGCTCCCTGTTGGTTTTACTGTTTGGTAGAAGCTCCATTTTGTTAGGTTGCCTGCGGATAATGTGTATATGTATAAGTCGTTGGTGATGCCTACGTCTGTTACGTTTGTAATCAAAGCGCCGCTGGCTGGAACGTTGGTTATATTGAAGACGTTTTCTCCGTTTCGTGGGTCAAAGAAGTTGAGGTTTGTGCCTGTGCGTTGTATCAGGAAATCTATTGTTCCATGTGCATTTTCCCAATTGTTAGCAAACGAGAAGCCACAAGTGAGCGTGTAGTCACTTCGTCTGAAGAGTTCTTTTCCAGTGGCAAGGTCAAAGCATACGTAGCCTTGAGTTGAGGCGGGGCCGATTCTTGCGTTGGTGTATAGTTTTCCGTTGAGAATTATGGGGAAGAACTTGCTTTGATAAGATTCGCCAGTATAGTAGGCGCTTTCACCCATTTCTCCGCCAACTATGCCGCCATTGTCCCAATTGTTCGCCCAGAGTATGTGTGCAGTGTTTGGTGCTACTCCGTATGGTTGGTAGTTAGTCCAGTACATGTTTTGTGAACCGCCCATTCCCATTCTGAGCCAATTGCTTGTCTGACTGGCCCATAGTTGATTTGAGGCATCGATGGGGCGCGTCCAGTATTCCGTTGGCAGTGGCGTCTCAATCCAGTTACTTATTGGTTCTTGTTGAACTGTGAAAGTTGCAGGTCTACTTTGGGTCGCTTTGAATGTCACATTGGTTTTGAAGTATTCCACGTTCTCGAATGATTCACCGGGGTAGTAGGCAACGAGTGTGTAGGTTCCGATTTTGGTTGGAGCGTAGCTAAAGGCTACTGTGCCTAAGGAATCGGTTTCTTTGAAGGTTCGGTTTTCGACGATTCCGTCGGGGTCGGTAATTGTAACTACATAGTTGTGGTACCTTGGAAATCGAAGTAATCCTTGGCCAGCGCTCAAGTTTTGCGCAATGTATGTGCTTGGGTTAACATTTGCCCAAACTACAATTTGCGTTGATTGTCCAACGCCTATTGTACTTGGACCTGCAGCGGCAAGAAGCGTGAATGATCTTTCTGTTACAACAGAATCTCCTAGGGGCACCGTAATTAGCATCGCTAAGACCATCGGTATCAGTATAAGCGAACTTTGGAAGCGTTTGTTTCTGAAGGGTTTTCTTAAAGTTTCAATTAAAAAATTATGATTTTTTTTGGGTTTCATGCTTTTTCTCCTTATTTTGATAAGCGATAATTTGCTTACCGAAAAAGCAATCTTTTTGTCAGGAATATATTAGATTTTGGGTAATTTGTTTTTATGAATTGGCTGGAATCAAAAAAAGCGTAAACAAGATTTTATGCCTGAATTAGGTCCGCTTTTTTATTTTTTTGTGAAAGCTGCTCTAAACGATTATCGGATGAAGGTGGGTTTTTAGTGATAAGGCTTTAATGTGGAACTTGCATTATTTTCTATACGTCATTTGGAGTTTAAGGAGTATGTTATCCCGTTCGGCTTCCGTAAAATTAAAAGCAATTCTCATCATTGACCTCTTAATTGTTTGTTGTGCGGCAGGCGCCTATTTTTACCTTCAAAACCAAGGTTTAGTGGCAGGCGCTGAAAAACCAGCCGAATTCGTTCTCTCCGATTTAACTATCTCGCCGACCGAAGCCTACGTTGGTGAAGCCATCGCAATCTCCGTTAACGTAACCAACATTGGCGATTTAGAAGGAAACACAACCATTGACCTCCAAATAAACGGCGACGTATCACAAACCGGTAACATCACTCTGCCCGGAAACTCCTCAGACATTTTAGAATTCACCGCAATCGAAGACGCCGTAGGCACCTATAATGTGCAAATCGGCGACTTAGTGGGGAACTTTACCCTTAACGAAGCACCGCCAATGACAAGCAAAATCGTGCTTTCCGACCTCAGAGTGAACCCATACGAAATCTGGGTGAACGAATCTGCTACTGTCACTTGCCTTGCTGAGAATCCATCCTCGGAGCCTGACAAATTGATGGTTAAAATATCGGTTGATGATGTGGTTGTCGCTTCGCAGGTTATCTCGTTAGATGCGAAGGCAAGTCAAACGGTGACGTTCTCGGTTAACGCCACAACTGAGGGCAAACACATCATTTTGGTTAACACGCTTAAGGGCTCCTTTACGATTGTTCAGACGGGTTATCATACCCTCACGATTAACCGCTCGGGTGGCGGCTCTAAATCTTTGCCGTTTACTCTTGACGGACAAGAATATGGTACTCCTTACACAGTGCTCATGCCCGTAGGTGAACACACAATTTCTGTACCTGACCCCTTCGATGTCGGCACGGGTGTTTTAGCCTTCCAAACTTGGAGCGACGGTTCTCACAGTGCTTCCCGCACATTCACACTTAATTCGCGTTTGGTGCTGGTTGCAACTTACCTCTTAATCAGCGGATACGCCTCTTGCCCATCTCTCTACATTTGGAACGGCAATGGATACTCCTACGTCACCGACGTCTCCAACCCCGGCTGGCTAGGCTACATCGGCTACATCACCGATCAAGGAACAATTGTATTCAGCGGCGGCAACCCCTATGACTACGTTAAACTCGACCGCAACGTGCTGGCAACCCACGACGGTTACTATGACATGACCCTAACCCAACAGTGGGACGAACTCTACTACCTCGACCAAGCATACATGCTGGTTGTTGACCACCCCGCAGGCACCGACGCCTACACCTCCATGACTAACTACCTCAACAAAGGCTCCACAGGTCAAATCTATACGGTAACCAGCGGCGATTTAGGCTCACCAGTTAGCGCCACCAACGAAGCAGGGCAAAATGTGTTACCGTACCTTTTGAAACGTGACGGCAACTTTACCCCTGGCATCAACGGAATCGAAAGCACCTCTTGGGACAACATACTCAAAAACCAGTTAACGCTTGACTTAGGAGACCTTTCGGGATCTTCTAATGTAAAACTGGTGATTACAGGTATGGTTGATTGGGGTTCTGCTGATACATACTACAAGTACCTGGATCTTTTCAAGGAGGGAGCGGCACAGGGCTTGGTGCCTAACGGAACCGAAATCATGCCTGCACCTTATCTGGAGGTTTTAGCTGCAAACGGGACTTGGCTGCGTGCCCCTCAAAACCGGCAAATTCCTCTGCCCTCTGACTATAACGCTCGCACATTTGCCGTAGACTTAACTGGTTTATTCCCCGACGATGTTACCGACTATCAGGTGCGGTTCACTAACTTCTGGAACGTTACCTTCGACTTCATCGGCATCGACACTACTCCGCAGGCAGAAATCACCATCCAAGAAATCCACCCAACAACGGCGACGTTTAGCCAACTCTGGGAAACCATCTCTACGTCTTCGGGAGCCTTCACCCGTTACGGTGACGTCACTTCACTAGTACAAGACGCTGATGACATGTTCGTGATTGGTCGGCAAGGTGACCAAGTTAACCTGCAGTTCTCCACCGCAAACCTCACTGCCCCCGCGGAAGGAATGGAAAGAGACTATTTCTTTGTCGTGGCTTGCTGGTTCAAAGACCCCCTCGGAGAATGGGGCTACGGATTTGACTTCACTGTTGACCCGTTGCCGTTTATGGCTATGAGCGGCTTCCCCTACCCATCCACTGAAAGCTATCCCACCGACGCAGCGCACCTAGCATACCTGCAGCAATACAACACGCGCATATTCCCCCACTCTTAACCCTTTTTTATTGCAAAAATAACCTCAAACATCTGATTTGCAAAAGATATGTAACCTTTAAATTGCCAACGGCTCATTAAATGGTTTAAACAAAAAAAATTGAGAATATTTGCATGTCGTTGCCGGAAATCTCTAATCCATATGTTGGCTCGTTTACTATCGGTTTGTTCTATGGATTAGTTGTTTGCACCGCCTCTTGTCTTCCCTTCATCAGCAGCTACATTGCAGGCATCGGCGCAGGCTTCCGAAGCGGCATAAAAGTTACCTTCATCTTCAACGCAGGGCGCATCTTCGCCTACGCCCTCATCGGTGCCCTCATAGGCGTATTTAGTGGAATCATAACCCTCGTCGATCCCACGGCGTTGTCGCCTTTCCAAATGTACGCTTCACTCGTATTCGGCGCGGTAACGGCGGCAATCGGCATAAGCATCATTTTGAAAGCACGTAAACCCCCCCAATGCGGCTTACATGGCGCAGAATTGGCCCCTGTGGGTAGGCTGGGGAGGTTTGGGTTTGATTTTGGCGCTTTCTCTTTGGGGTTAACCCGCGGCTTAATTGTTTGTCCCCCGCTTTTGTCGCTTCTGTTGCTCTATGCGTTGCCTTTTGCTAATCCTTTGGGCAGCGTTGCTTTGGCGGTTCTTTTCGGTTTAGGCACGACTATTTCACCTCTTTTGGTGCTTGGCGGCGTCACGGGGTGGCTGTTTAATAAGGCTCCACTGCTTCGGAAGTGGATAGCGTTTGGCGGCGGAGCAGTACTTATCATCTTGGGCATCGTAACAATAGTAACTTCAATAATACAGACGGGGTAACAAAGCATGGTTTGGGAATATGTTGGGGAAATATTGCGGCTAATGGTGTTAGCGGGGCTTGGCATTGCTGGCGTTTTGGCGGTCTTGATTTGGAAACGCAACCGTTCCACACGCGTCACCTTTTTGCGCTTTGTTATCCAATTAGTCGCCTTAGCTGCAATCTTTTACATCTTTAGCTACTCCGAAATTATCCCCCTGCTCTACGAGCTCCTAATCCTCTTTGGCATGTCGCTGTTTCTGGGGCGCTTCTTCTGCGGCTGGCTTTGTCCACTTGGCTTAATCTTGGACCTCGAAATCTTTCTGCGTAAAGCCCTCAAAAAACGCCACCACCTCATCCCCGACCGATTAAACATTGCCCTCCACAAAAGCCGCTACATCATCTTCTTGGTCTTTCTGCTGTTGCCTATTGTGCTCTGGGTGCTTGACCCCCCCAACCCCGCGTATGTTTCTTTGATGGCTCAAAAATTAGCGGGTCCTTTTCGTCCCCTGAGTGTGCTTCTTGACCCCATGATACCCTTCATCGTGCCTTGGACTGGCGCAGCAGGAGAAGTCACAATCGGACCCCTAAACCTCTCCTTCCCCTACGCCCAAGACATAATCACCTACACAGGCGAAGGCATCGGTCAAATCGTAGCCATCGTGTTTGTCGTCTTGGTGTTGTTGGGCGGCTGGTTTGTTCGTCGTTTCTGGTGCCGCTTCTGCCCTACAGGCATCTCTTTGGCGGCAGTGAACCGCTTCAAAGGATTCAAATGGGCACCCTTCCTCTACGTTGACAAAAACGAGGAAAAATGCACCAAATGCGGCGTATGCAAACGCGTCTGTCAACTGCAAGTTAACGAGGTTTACGAGCAGAAAGGCGGAAAAATCATGACCCAACAATGTATGGTGTGTGCCCGTTGCATTGAGATGTGTCCCTATGAGGATGCTTTGCAGCTTAAGCTCGGTAACAAGACCCTGTTCCGGTCTAGGAACTGGTTAGAACCATCTACAAGTGAATGAGGAAAACAAAGTGAACACAAAAACCCCTGAAAGGAAATATTTGCCCGAAGTTTCCCCTAAAGAAATTGAAGAACTCAAAAAGAACATAACCGCCGCGTCAAAGAAAATCATAGCCGACAACATAGCACGCATGAAGAAAGCAGACCCCCACCGACCCAAAGCAATGGAATACTTTGACGGCATCGCAGATTTGTTTGGGCAACGCCAAAAAGAAATAGCCGCAGAAAAGGCTAAGGGCAAAAAAGTCATCGGTTACATGTGTCTCTTTGCACCCACCGAACTAATTATGGCTGCTGACGCCATCCCCATCCGCGTCAACTCCGGCTGGTACGACACATCCAAACTCGGCGACCGCGTCGTCCCCGTCGAAGTCTGCCCAGTGCTTCGCAGCACCATAGGCGCAAAAATGATTGAACTCTCCCCCTTCCTCGAACAAAGCGACGCTCTCATCAGCGTTTTAACCTGCGATGGCATGACTAAACTTAGCGAAATTCTAAGCGACACCAAACCCATCTGGGGCATGAACGTGCCACGCATAAAAGACAGCCAACAATCCCTGCGCTTCTGGAACGACGAAATCCGAGAGATGAAAACCCAAATCGAAACCTTCACCGGCAACAAAATCACACGGCAAAAACTAAAAGAAGCCATCGAAGTCAGCCACCGCGCCACCAAAGTCTTCCGTCGACTCCAAGAACTGCGCAAAGGCAACCCCGTTATCATGGGACGCGACGCCATGCTTGTTAACCAAACCTTCGTTTGGGATGATAAGAAGCGTTGGACTGAGAAAGCTGAGGCGCTCTGTGATGAGTTGGAGCAGCGTGTGCAACGTAAAGATTGGGTGGTTTCTACTGATACGCCTAGGGTGATGGTTACTGGTACGCCGATGTTTTGGCCTGACAACTGGAAACTCCCCACGCTGGTGGAGGAGGGTAACCCGCAGGGCGTTATCGTTGCTGACGAGCAGTGTAGTGGTGAACGCATCTTAAACGATCCCATTGGAGTTGACGAATGGTCAATGGATGACATGTTGAACGCTATTGGCGAACGTTATTTGATGGCTTCTACTTGTCCCTGCTTCACCAGCAAAGACGGCAATGAGGACCGCGTGAATTGGCTCCTTAACAAAGTCAAAGATTGGAAAGTTCAAGGCGTCATCTACTACGTGGTTCGTGGCTGTATGCTCTACGCTATGGAGTACACAAGAATCAAGAAAGCTTTGGACAAAGTAAATGTTCCCGTTTACTATTTAGATACAGAGTACACGCGCGAAGATGTCGGACAACTAAAAACACGTGTTGAAGCCTTCCTTGAGATGCTTAGCGCGAACGTTGACATTTAGGTGAACATGTAGTGATTACAGTCGGAATGGATCTCGGTACACAAAGAGTAAAAGCAATTGTCTTAAAAGACGGCGCAGTCGCCGGCATGGGGCAAGCGTTTTCAGGCTTTGACCCCGCTAAAGCCGCTGAACAAGCCGTCCAAGACGCCCTAAACACCGCCAACCTCAAACAAACAGATGTAGCCTACTTTTTAGCAACAGGCTCCGCCATGGACATGGCGCCCTACGCGAACAGCACCGTAAGCATGATGGGAGCCGACGCCAAAGCAGGCGTCTACCTCTGCCCAACCACACGCACAGTAATCGACGTCGGCGCAGAAGAAGCCCGAGCAGTAAGATGCGACGAGAAAGGCATCATGCTTGACTTCGTCGTCAACGAACGCTGCGCCGCTGGAGCTGGAGCATTCATTGAAGCCATGGCACGCGCATTAGAAGTTAACCTCGAAGAGATGGGTCCGCTCTCGCTAAAAGCCGAACGCGCAAGCCCAATTAACGCGTCATGCGTCATCTTCGGCGAATCTGACGTGGTTTCCCTGATTCACCGTCAAGAATCTAAACCTGAAATCGCCCGAGCCGTCTTTGACGCCATGGCTGACCGCATTTCTTCAATGATTCACCGCCTCGGCATTAACCCCGAAGTTGCATTGGTGGGCGGCGTCGCAAAAGATGAAGGCTTTGTCGCTTCACTTAACCGCAAACTGGGCCTAAACGTCGTGGTTCCCAAAAACCCTGATTATGCAGGAGCGTTAGGTGCCGCATTAATCGCTGTAACCCGCGCCAAGGAGGGGTCTAAGTGAAAGAACCCAGCACCGTAAAAGGCTTAGACTTCTGGCGATGGCAAGAATACCACCGCATTCTGCCCAAGAAATGGAGCAAAAACGACATAATCACCGCAGGCGTCGACGTAGGCTCCGTCGGCTCTAAAGCAGCTATTATGATTAATGGGGAAGCTTACAGTTGGGGCATCACCCGCACAGGCAGCAACAGCCCCGAATCCGCAAAAAAAGCCCTAGACTACGCACTCGAAGGCACCGGACTCACCGTAAACGATCTCAAATACATCGTCGGCACAGGCTATGGACGCGTGAACGTGCCAATGGCAAACAAAGCCATAACCGAAATCGCCTGCCACGCAAAAGGCGCCAACTACATCTGGGGCCCATCAGTGCATACAGTGCTCGACGTCGGCGGACAAGACATCAAAGCCATCCGCATTGACGAAAACGGCAAAGTTGTCTCATTTCTCATGAACGACAAATGCGCGGCTGGCACCGGTCGAGGCATGGAAGTTTTCGCTGACCTGCTACAAATCCCCATTGAAGACATAGGCGGCATCTCGCTTAAAGTAGACAAGGAACCCGACCCTGTAAGTTGCACCTGCGTTGCCTTCGCTAAAACCGAAGCTATGGGGCTGCTGCGCAAGGGCTGGTCTAAAGAGAAAGTGCTTGCCGCCTACACACGCGCGATGGCGGTGCGTATGGCTAACCTCATAAACCGCGTCGGATTAGAACGCGAACTCGTCGTTACTGGCGGGCAATCCAAAAACATCGGCATAGTTAGCCGTATTGAAGTGATTTTGGGTGTGAAGACGCTTCCGATGCCTCGATGGCAAGAAGATGGCGGCTTAGATCCCATGGTGGCGGGCGCGTTTGGGGCAGCGTTGTTTGCCAAGGCGCTCTATGAGAAGGCACAGAAGGGCTAGGCGTGATTACGCATTACGGGTATATTGATGGTTCAGGCGAATATTTCATCGTTGTTGACTCCGACAAATGCGTGGGCTGCGGCAAATGCGTCACCGAGTGCCCTCAAACCGCTTTTGAGTTGATAACCGAATTCATTGATCTTGAAGATAAAACGGTTGCAGCCATAAAAGAGGACCAACGCAAAAAAATCAAATACACATGCGACGCCTGCCGACCCGAAACCAACAAAACCCCATGCGTACTGGCATGCCCCGAAAAAGCCATAAAATGCATTTGGACTGCCCACTAAAATTTTGATATAGCGGTAGATCAACATTTTTTGTGCTTGGTTATGTTGTGGTGCTGGTGGTGTGAAAGAAAAATCAGTCTATACATGCCCCCACATGCACATGGCGGCAGTTTCAACATAGAGGCATGTTGGGTGTGTGGTAAACTTATGTTATCCCACACCTAAACAGACGCAGAAACACAAACCAAACCCAAAAAACGAACACAACCTACAACTATCTTGTGGCAACCGTAAAACCGCCACGCCCACACAAAGAGATAAAACAAAATTTTGATCTAATGATAAAATAAAAAGAAAAAAGGAAAAGTTTTTGGCTAGTGTGCTTTGTGCCTAAAGCTCAGTAACGCCACTGCCGCGATTCCAGCAATGACAACTACTGCGATTATGATTGTCCATGTGGCCATTGAATCGTTAGGGGGCGGGGTTGGCGAAGGTGTTATGGTTGCTGTGGCTGTGGGGACTGGTGTAGGCGATGCTGTGGGTGCTGGAGTTGGGCTTGGGGTGGCTGTGGGTTCAGGTTCTTCATGGACTGCGAAGGTTATGGTGAAGTTTTCGGTGGCCTTAACGCCGTGAGTACTGTTATAGACCATGACGTTCCAGAAGTAGGTGCCGTTTCCAGCGACTTGATAGGTGAGTGTGTTTTGGGTGTTGTTGACTATGGCTGTTTGGTTGGTGGAGGCTCTTTCGGTTCCGTTTATGTAGAGTTTAGCGATAAGATAGTAGTCATTTGTGCCGTTTATGATGGGCAGGTACCTGTAGGTATAGTTGAAGGTGCTGGTGATTGTGGTTTTGTTTGCGGGGTCAGTTAGTTGAACGGTTAAGGCTTGGTTGGTAGGTTCAGGAGTAGGCGAAGGCGTAGGCGTTGCAGCATCCGTGGGCGTTGGGTCTTGACTGGTAACCACAGAGGTAAAGCAACTGCCAACTAAAATTGTGAACAGGAGCAGAAAAACTGCTTGTTTGGTTTGCATGAAGCCTAATTAAAAAGCCTTTTCTATTTATAACTTTCCAACCGTTCAGACGCCGTTTTGCTGTCTATACAATAGAACGGCCCCTAAGTTGTATGTATCAGCGTGCCGCATTCCACAAAAACACCACTACAGCCGCCAAAATAACCGCTACAACCACTAAAGCTATGATTAAAACCATCATGCCATCCACTTCAAGTGCGAAGGGTTGGTCTGTCGGTTTGGGCGATGGGGTTGGCGTTGCGGTGGGCGTTGGTTTGGGGGTTGCGGTGGCTGTTGGTTGGGGTGTGGCTGTAGCTGTAGCGGTCGGCGTGGGTGAGGGCGTAGGAGAAGGTTCGGGCGTGGGCGAGGGCACCTGAATAGTTAAGGTGAAGGCGGTGGGAGTTGCGCTGTGGGTGCTGTTTTGGACTTTTATGGTCCATGTGCAGGTGCCGTTTTGGGTGAAGGTATACGAGATGTGGTTTTGGGTTTCGTTTCCAATAGGGGTTTGGTTCACGGCGGCAGTTGCGGTTCCATTAATGAACAATGTAGCCGTGTAGGGGTCGTCGCCGTATATGATGGGTGTGTAGACAAAGTCTACTGTAAAGCTTGTTTGAGTGCTTGTGTCTGTGGGGCTGTTAAGCGTCACCGAAACAAGTTGTTCTGGATCAGGGCTCTGCGCCACTGCGGAAGCGGCGAAACAGCCCATCAAAAGTAAAAACAGCGCGAATACCGCTAAGTGCGAGTGCCTACTGTGCATGAGTTTTAGTTGCCAAGTTAATATTTATGCTTTTTCAACTTACCCCTTGAATACATCAATCTTATAAACCTAAAAAATTCAATACACATAGGCTACTTACATGAAAAACCAGGCTGACCCATTAAAAAAATCCAAAACGCAAGCTCTGGGTGTTGCACCCTTAGTCGGCGCTTTCTCGCTGCCTCAACTCTTCTCTTTTCCCA
The DNA here is from genome assembly GCA_026014745.1 of Candidatus Bathyarchaeota archaeon. NCBI lineage: Archaea > Thermoproteati > Candidatus Bathyarchaeota > Candidatus Bathyarchaeota archaeon. The sequence goes on from JAOZHS010000003.1 coordinate 19,609, forward strand.
CAGTACTGTTGCTTGTTCTGGTCCCGCTGATAATAGTCGAAGTTGGCTTAGTCATATTTTACCTCGCTAAAATTAACAAGAAACACCAACCGCCTCCACCCATCGCCCTCGAGGAAGCCCCTACACCAGCCAAACCTGTGCCTCCGCCAAAGCCGCCCATGATATTGATTTCCAAAGCCGAAATCGCCGACAACAAACTCAAATTCTCCATCAAGCAGGGTTTGTTGCGTAAAAAGTGGGTCACCCTAAAAGAAATCCCCTTAACAGACCTCTTCCTCCTTGAATCACTCGGCAACACCCTAACAGTCACCACAAAAGACGCCGCATTCATGTTTGTGTATCCTAAAAAGAATGAATCATTTAGCAAGTTCCAAACCGAAGTTGCCGAAGCGCTTGAGGCGCAGCATAAGGCTCGTCTTGCACAGGAACAGGAAGCACGTCGCAGAAGCGACCTCAACGGCTTAATCCACGCCTCCACTCGCATCGTAGATGTCTCTTTTGACATCTTGATGGGGCTACAGCAGAAACGGGTCAACTGGCCCCTTTTGGAGGGCTACGTTAACCGTTTAGGCGGCACACCAAGCTTCTGGGGTCCCACCGTGCCACCGCTCTCGCTGGATTTTTCAGCCGTAGATGCCGCAGTGAAACGTCGAGTGCCCCAAGAAGCCTCAGACGAAACCTTTGCCATGCTAAAACTGGTTTACTCTTACTTTGAGGCGCTCAAAAAAGAGGAAACTTCACAGTTACACCCCAACTTCAAAGACGCCCACGCCGTCGTTGCGGCATATTACACCCTAAACGACATGCTCTTTGCAAAAGTCGTGGGAGCAAAAGAAAACCAAAACGAAACCTCCGCCCTCAAATCCAACCTCGACACCCTCGCAGCAGAGACCGCCTTCCAAGTTGACTTCGAAGCACTCACAAAAAGCGTTAGCCAAATCGGCAGCTTAGATGTTGATGTCGGCGACACCGTTGAGGACACACGTGACCTGTTTAAGATGCAATTAAAGCGCTTTGACACGCCCATCGAAATTCCCCCGGTAACTCCTGAGGGAACAGAACCTTCCTCGCCTGAGGCTACTCCACCGACCGAAACACCCGAAGTTCCCGCGTCGCCAGAACCTCCCTCCCAAACGCCTCCTCAAACACCATCCGAAGTGTCCCCCGAACCAACCCCAACTGTAGAGACGCCGCCTCAACCCCTCTCGCCTGAGAATCCTCAAGCAACCTCCCTCGAATCTGCCCCGGAAGCCGCCCCGCCGCTTGAAACACCCACATCCACTACCTCTGCCCTTGATGTGGAGCCTCCTGTTGCGCCAGAGCCACTTGCAGAACCATCCGCGGAAGCTGTTCCTGAGGTGGTCGAGGTTCCCGCTGTTGAACAGGCAGAGCCTGCAAAACCTGAATCGGCAGAGCAAGCTCCCTCGTCTGTTGTTGAGCCAGAAGCCGAAGCGCCCGCAGAAACGCCAGAAGCGCCTAAAAAGCCGAGTTTTGGTCGACGGTTACGCAAAGCCATCATGGGCTACTAGCCCTTTTTTGAGATTTTTTGTTGTACAGAATTTTCAATCAGTATGACTGTGCCTTTGCAGAGATATTTCTTTGTGATTCGTTAGCTTTATTTACACTAACCGCTGTAATGACTTGTCTGACCAAGTGGGGGTAGAATCAAAATTGACGAAGCCACAAAGCAAAGATGATGCTCTAGAAGCCTTAGATTTCATCGTTAACGTGCTAAAAGAGCATGAAAAAGACTTAGACAAACTCATTAACGAATTAGCAACTGTAACCGAGCAGATGGGTGACACTACCGAATTAACTGAAAAAGTCCAAACCATCGAAGAAAAAATCGGTGGATTGCAAAAAGAAGTAACAACCTTGGTATCCTGCATGTCAGGCACCTCCAAAGCTCTTCCTACAGTGGTTAAACAATCAGCTGAAGAACCCATGCCTTCTGCTGCTGTAGCTACCTCGACAGGGGGTCCAACAGTTGTTTTAAGGTGTAACCAACTGGAGGATTTTCAAGTTTTGGCTGCAAAAGCCCAAGAGGTCTCTTTTTCTTATAAAGAAGATGAAAAAGTTTTTCAGGTTGACGCCTTGAAAGGCAATCAGGTAATATCCTATACTGGTGCCTTGCCTAAATTGTCGGCGGTTCTTAAAGTGTACCTGTCTAAGCAACTATGTGTTCCTGAGGGAAACATAGTTGAAGGGCTACTTTCTGTAGCTTAAATCTGTACTTTTGTTTTTTATTTCTTATTCACAACCGTTATATCTTAATACTGGTATATTGTGTCTTGTTAGTGAATGGAGGACTTGGTTAAGGTTGAAGGCAAACCAAAGCCCAATAACAACCTTTTCCGTTTTCGAAGCCTTCTCCTTTCTCCTCGAACGACGGATGGCTTTGGTCGACCAACACACTTAACCCGACCTCCACATTTACACTAACAAAACAGAATCTTAAATAAAATATCCTGCTAACTTCTAATATTCAAAATTCAACACAAAAAAACTTGAAAGTAAAAAGGAAGGCGCGGTCATCTTAGATGCCGCCAACTAGCTATTACCTGTGCTCTAAGCCTGTGCGCTTTCATTTTTTCTTTTTTTGATTTGGCTCAACCCAATGGGTACGATTGCTGCGAAACAGGCTAAAATTGCTGCAAGGCTACCAATGGTGCTCTCAGAGAGTGGCAACGACGAAATAACAGCGAAAGTACATTCGCAAAGCGGTGCTCCACCATTATGGTCAAAAACATACACTGTATATGTTCCCATGGGCGTAGCTGCGTCTGTAGGCCAAGATACCTGTGAATTTGGAGTAACCCCTGAAAACACTTTGCAGTAATTTGAGCCCTTAAAAATTAAAACGTCAACCGAACTCAGACCAGAAGCGCGGACATCCCATTTTATAAAAACGGTATCGCCCTGCACAAATGCTGTTTGAATGGTCGAATAATCACTTTGATATGTCTGGACATTTGAGGCAGGCGGCGTTGGAGTGGGTGTGTTGGTCGGCGCAGGTGCAGATGTTTCTGGACCTATAGGTGGTAAAGTTGGCGCTGGAGGTGGCGTAGGAACCGTTGTCGGAGTGGCTGTGGGTGTAGCTGTGGGGGGTGGTGGTGCCGACGTACCCGGTCCAGGAGGGGGTCCAACCGGTGGGGGCGTTGGAAGAGCTGACACATCAGTTTGGACAACTATTACTGCAAAGGCAGCCAAACACATGATAGTTATTACTAAAGTCACTAAGGTTTTTCTCGGCATAATCTCAACCAAATTTAGTTAGTGGTAAAAAAGTTGCTTATTTAACGCTTATGCCCAACCCCGCAACGCCCAAGATACCTAAATGGCTCAGTTTATGCCCGATGCATTTGCTATCACGTCTATGTAGGCTTCTAAGTGGCGGACGTGTTGGCGGAGAAATCAGCATTTTGAACAACCTGCCATTATCCTTAACTTTGTATACAACAAATAAGGAAGAGTTTTGGTCTCTGAGGTGCGCCTCTTAGTGTGTGTGACGTTTTTGGGCGTTTTTTGATGGGCTTGATAAAAGAAAGGTGCGTTTCCGTCGATTGCCGCTAAAAGAGGTGTCAGTTCGCCCGTCGAGTCTTACTCACTGCATGTGCTCAGACTCTAGTGCTCATCATCCAACCAGTTAGAGTAGCAACTCAACATAAGACTCTTTTGCTATGTGAGCAAAAAACGATTTTAATCCCGTCAAGTAATCCTAGTTGCAGGAGATTTAGTTTGGATTTTTATTCGACCATAGATAACCGCAGAAGCATAAGAAGATTCACAAAAGAAACGGTGCCCCAAGAAGTGCTCAACCGCCTTCTTGATGCTGGCAGACGTGCGCCTTCTGCGGGGAACGCACAGCCTTGGGCTTTTATTGTTGTAACCTTGCAAGCCATCAAGGAACTGATTATGAAAGCGGCGTATGGGCAGAGAGCCATTGGGCAATCCTCCGTCTTAATTGTGGTCTGCGCCGACGAGAAACGCGCCGAAGAAGCCTATGGAGACCGCGGCAAAAGCCTCTACTGTCTGCAAGATACTGCTGCCGCCGTCGAGAACATCCTTTTGGCAGCCACCGCTTCTGGGTTGGGAGCCTGCTGGATGGGGGCATTCAACGAAGCTGAACTCCGAACCATAATCAAAGCTCCGCCACACATGCGACCAGTCGCCGTAATTCCAGTGGGCATCCCAAACGAGTCACCCCCACAACGGTCGCGAAGGGAGCTGATCGAAATCGTCTACAAAGAGACGTTTTAGCCGAATTTGATGCATTTCTTTGGCTGCAGGTTGGAATCGGTTGAGATTTTGCGGCGTTTTAGCTGAAGGAAAGCTTTAAAAGGGCGGGTTGCCTTCAACGTTAGCTCTATCAAGGTATATCACATAACAAATACCAAGTCACAATAATCAGGAGGAAAAGAAAAAGAATGTTATCACGCGATTGCGATGGCTGCAGCCAAATGAGACCCTGCAGCAGACGCTTCTTCGTCGCCGCTAAAGGCGAAAAAGTCTACTGCCCAGACGGCACAGCCCACTTAGTAGACGGCAACTAAACAACAAAAAGTAAACTGATTTTTCAGAATTTTCGTTTCTATTTTTATTTTTCTATATTTGTATAGCCGTTTTTATTTTCGTTAAGACTTCTGTAAAGTCAGCTTCCACGTCGGGTTTCATGCCTTTCTTGGAGACCTTGAGCACGATTTCGTAGCCCTTTGTTTTGAGCGTTTTCTCCAAGGTTTTCATGGCCCGCTCGTTACCAAAGATGCGGTAGGTAACAAAGAGGATGACTTTTTTGCCTTCCCCAGAAGGCATGGCGTCGATGAAGGCGCTGGTTTCTTTGGTTGGGCTGCTCCCCTCTACGGGCGTCCCCAAAATAACAAGGTCAAAACTTGCAAGAGCGGACGGTTGAGTCGCGGCTATGTCGAAGAGGGTTGCTTTGGTGGCGTCAGCTATGGCTTGGGCTAAACGTTTGGTGTTGCCAGTACGTGAGAAATATACAACGCAGGTGTTCATAGCCTCTTTTTAGGGGTCACTTGGTTAATATAACCTTCGTACATAGTTTATGGCGGCTTTTACCTTTTAATATCTGCACCTAACAGTAGTGTGTGGAAGCAAAACATGAACTACGCCGTAATCGCCGAAGCCTACGAAAAAATTGAATCCACCACCAAACGCCTAGAAATGACCGACCACCTCGTCGCACTCTTAGAGCAGACGCCTAAAGAAGTCATCAGCCGCGTCGTTTACCTCACACAGGGCAAACTCTACCCTGACTTTGTGGGCATAGAGATGGGCGTCGCAGAAAAACTCGCCATTAAGGCACTCATCCGCGCTTCAGGAGCCAGCGAAAGCGCAATCCTGTTGATGCTGCAAAAAAGCGGCGACATCGGCGAAACCAGCCAAAAAACCCTCGAAAAACGCAAACAATCCACATTTTTCACCAAATCCCTCACCGTAGAACGCGTCTATGAGACGCTTGACAAGCTGGCTAAGACGCAGGGCAGTGGCGCTGTAGATACAAAAATGGCGTTGCTCTCAGGGCTCCTAACCGATGCTTCTCCGATGGAAGCTAAATGGCTCATCCGCACCGTAACAGGCAACCTACGACTGGGCATCGCGGACATGACGGTGCTTGATGCGTTGGCGATTGCGTATGGCGGCGGCAAAACAGCCCGAGAACTCATCGAACGCGCCTATAACATCTCCTCGGACCTTGGTAAAGTCGCCTACACCGTCGCAGACCGCGGCTTAGAGGGTATTCAAGCGTTTCAGGTGGAAGTTTTTGAACCCATCCGCCCCATGCTTGCTGAACGTTTAGGCGTACCTGAGGAGATTTTGGAGAAATTCGGCGGCAAATGCGTAGCCGAATACAAATACGACGGCGAACGGGTGCAAGCCCACAAAAAAGGCGACAAAGTTGTCCTCTACTCTAGGCGGCTGGAAAACATTTCCAGCCAGTACCCTGATGCTGTAGAGCTTGTGCGGAGCCAGATAGCCGCGCAAGAGGCGATTTTTGAGGCTGAATGCGTAGCCATGGATCTTGAAACGGGGGATATGCGTCCTTTCCAAGAGTTGATGCATCGGCGCCGCAAATACGGCGTCGAGGAAGCCATCGAACAATACCCCATTTCCCTGTTCGCGTTTGATGCGCTTTTTGTGGATGGCAAAGATTTGACGCGGGAGCCTTTTCCGCAACGCCGTGAAGCTTTAAAGACGCTTATTCGCGAGGGCGAGCGTGTGAAGCCTGCCACACAGAAGTTGGTCAGTAGCCCTAAGGAGTTGGAGGATTTCTTTGAGGAAGCCATCGAGGACGGCTGCGAGGGCGTCATGTGCAAATCCATCGCCAAAGACTCCGTGTATCAGGCGGGTGCAAGGGGTTGGTTGTGGATTAAGTTTAAGCGGGATTACCGAAGCGAAATGACCGACACAGTGGACCTCGTGGTAGTCGGCGCTTTTCATGGTAGGGGGAAGCGTGTTGGCGCTTACGGAGCGCTGCTGCTGGCAACCTATAACCCAGAGAATGATACTTTTGAGTCTGTTACGAAATGTGGCACGGGCTTCACTGACAAGGATCTTGCCACTTTGTATGAGATGTTGCAGAAGCATGTTATTCCCCGCCGAAACAGCCGCGTCCAAACCACGCTTGAAGCTGACGTTTGGTTTGAGCCTGCTGTGGTGCTTGAGATTTTGGGCGCTGAAGTAACTTTGAGCCCCATTCACATGGCTGCCATGGATTCCATCCGCAAGGGCAGCGGGTTGGCTATTCGTTTTCCACGTTTTACTGGTAAGTATCGTACGGACAAAGCGCCAGAAGACGCTACCTCCTCTGCGGAAATCGTGGAGATGTATCGTGGGCAGCTTAAGAAAATCGGGGAAGCCCCTAAAGCTTAAGAAACCCGACCTGAATAAGGAATACAGCAGAAATATTGGCGGTGGACTGTTTGGCACAAGACCCTGAAAAAATGAAAGCTATAATCGCGTTCAAGAAGCGTCTCGAAGACCAGCTTGAAAAACTCTCCGCAGAAACCCACGAAGTTCAAGCCACCCTTGAAGTGGTGAATCAAATGTTGCTTGAGAAGGGTTTCAAACGGGGCGACATAAAAGAGGTTCCGCAGTCCATGCCCAAAGAGGTTGTGCTGCCCAAGGAAGAGCCTGAAGCGGAAGCCCAAAAACCCGCGTCTGTGCCGACACAGCAGCATACCGAATCCGAAAGCGTCATCCCCCTTAAGACCATGGCTGAGGAACCGTTGGCGTTGATGTATTTCGATAAGCAAACCATCCATGTGATGCCTGACGAATCCAAGCAGTTTAGCATGAATACGCCGCCGTTTGGTAATTTCTTGGTTGAGAAGGTCTTTGCAAAGATGCAGGAGAAAGACAAGGAGTTGGTGCGGCTGGGGCAGTTAACCACGGATAAAATGTTCTCCTACAATGTCGTGCACGAAGGCGATTCCCTGCGTGAAATCATTATAAAAAACGTTGATGATGAACGCCTAAAAGAACTCAAGTCGAGCATCCGCTGGACTTTTGAGAAGATGTATGAGAAAATGAAGAGTTCCCAACCGTAGCGTTTAGTTTCTAAATGTTTACGGTGTACTCCATCTCTTGTCCATATTCAACAGCTTTCTTGATGTACTCCAGCTCTAAGGTTACTTCTTTGTCGACTTCTTTGCTGACGCTTAATTTGTCGACAATTTTTCCGAAAACAGAATAGGGCAACTCATATTCCCCACCATGCGACAGCCTGACGCCTTCTCCAACGGGTTCAATGCTGTAAACGTTTATCAGTTTTTGTTTACTATCTGGCGCCGTACTCCAGACGATTTTTTGATTTTCTACCCATTCAGTTATAGCCATATCCCAATGTGTTTCTGTACCGCCATGCTTGCCAACAAAATGTGCAGTGGTTCCAAGGCCAACAGGACCCTTTGAGGTATATTCGGCTTTGGTGAATCCTTCATGTGCCTTGTTCATTTTTTCAAAGTCAATTAAGAAATTAAAAACCTCCCCGGGGGAGGCTTCGATATCAATGGATTTTACCATTTTTCCCACTTAATCACCTCCCAAGATTGGTTCTCAGAGCAGAACGCGCTGAGTAGGCATTAAGCAGGAAACGGGGCTTACTGTTGCTTGTTTAAGGTGTCGGTGATTCGGCTTTTGGGGCACAAACCGACAATCCGCTCAGTTTCCTGCCCATTGACAAACAGAATCATAGTTGGAATGCTGAAGACTTGGAAACGTTCGGCGGTGGCGGGGTTCTCGTCTACGTCTAGTTTTCCTACGAGTACTTTGCCTTGGTATTCTTTTGCGACTTCCTCGATGGTTGGGGCTAAAGCGCGGCAGGGACCGCACCAGGTTGCCCAGAAGTCAACAAAAACCACCTTGTTACTATTGATTGTTTGTTCAAAATTCGCGTCTGTTACATGGAAAGGTAGATTGCTCATAACTTGTGTCTCCAAAATAATATTCTGATTTTAGTTTGATATAAACAGTTCGTGGATACCCCTGCCTAGGCTGTGTAGGTAGCAAGCTGCAGATTTTTGCGGTTGTTCAGTGGTATACTTATCTGCTCAGTTAGAGTCACCTACCCCTCCCTTATTTGTCAGTAGATCAAAATTTTGTTTGTCTCTTTGTGTGGGTGCTGCGGTTTACGGCACGCCACAAGATAACTGTTGGTTTGGGTTGCTTTTTGGGTTTGGAGCCTGTTTCTGCGTCTGTTTGGGTGTGGCATAACCGTATTTTACCACACGCCCAACATGCTTCTATGTTGAAGCCGTCACGGTGTGCATGTGGGAGTATGCATGGATTGGTTTTTTCCTCCACAAGAACCAGAATACAAACAAACTTTTCTGATCTACTGATAAAGTAAAAATCTTCGCTACACTGGACTTATTAATCAAGTTTACCCTTTCTGAAGGGATTACCATTGCGCATTATTGAACACAATAAAATCGATTTAGCAATCCTCAAAACCTATCTAACAAAGCCCCCTTTGTACACGGAAGGTACATCAAAATTTTGGGACGACGAATACGTTTCTTTGCAGATGTTGAAGCTTCATCTAAATCCTGAAGTAGACTCCGCCAGCCGAACCAAAGCTACCCTCCAAGCAGAATCAGCCTTCATAATTCGTGAAACAGGTTTAACCGCGGCAAAGGCGGTGCTTGACTTAGGCTGCGGACCCGGATTGTATGTAGGTGAATTTGCCAAAACGGGTGCACATGTAACAGGTGTGGACATTTCTAAGCGTTCAATAGAGTACGCTAACAAGAACATTAAACCCGCATATGCGAACGTAGACTTTGCGCAGATGAATTATTTTGACTTGGATTTTAGGGGGTTATTTGATGTTGTTACTCTGATTTTTTATGACTTTTGCGTGCTAAACCCAACTGAGCAAAAGAATCTGTTGATGAGAATAAATAGTGCCTTAAAAATCGACGGTGTATTGGTCTTTGATGTGGTATCTGAAAGCTTCAAAGTAGCAGAATCCACTCAGGTCTCCATTTCTGAGGGCGAAGGGTTTTGGAGCCCTAAACCCTACCTAGAAATTGCCAACACCTACCTCTACGAGAACCCCAAAACATTGGGTCAACAGTACACAATCATAAGCGAAGATGGCTCCGTGGAGGTCACCAGACTCTACACCAGACTGTTCAACAAAAAGGAGCTTTCCGAGCTATTGAGCCAGTGTGGATTTAGAGTTGAAAAAATCTACAAAAACCTAAAAGGCGAACCCCTAAACGAGGGCTCAGAGACATACGGCATCTTTGCAAGAAAAGTATGACTTTAAAGTGGGAAGTTAGAGCTGAACTTTGTGAAGTCCTTTTTGGTGTAGACCTTCTTCTCTGTAATGATGCCTGTAACATATTTTAGCGGGGTAGGGTCAAATGCGGGGTTGAATACTTCGATGCCGTTTGGTGCCGTTTGCTGGCAACCCACATGCGTAACTTCTTCAGGTTTGCGTTCTTCGACGGTGATGTCGGCGGCTTTATGTGCCAAATCAAACGTGGATGTGGGCGCCGCAACGTAGAAGGGAATTTTGTGTTCATGCGCCAACACCGCCACGCCATAGGTACCGATTTTGTTGAACACGGCGTCTTGGGTGATACGATCTGCGCCTACCACGACTTTTTGAATTAAACCTTTGCTCATAACGTAGGCTGCCATGTTATCCGTGATTAAGGTGACTGGAATGCCGTCGCGTTTAAGCTCATACGCTGTGAGTCGTGCACCCTGCAGAAGCGGACGGGTTTCATCAGCGATGACCTTGATTTTTTTGCCTTCCTCCCATGCTGCGCGGATAACACCCAAGGCTGTACCGTATTCGACGGTTGCTAATTCGCCTGCGTTGCAGTGGGTTAGGATGGTGTCGCCGTCTTCGATGAGGGCGGCGCCGTTTTTGCCTATGGCGCGGTTCTGGGCGGCATCTTCGTCAGCGATTGCTTGCGCCTCTGCGATGACGGCTGCTTTTATCTCCTCAACGCCGCCTTGCACGGTTTTGGCTTTGGATAAGACGCGGTCGACGCCCCAGAACAGGTTTACCGCGGTTGGGCGTTGGCGTTTGATGAATGTGCCTGCGGTTTCGAGTTCCGCTAAAAGGGCTTTGGGGGTTTTGGCGTTTGAATGGTAAGCGGCTAAGGCAACACCGAAGCCTGCTGCGGCTCCCAAAAGCGGGGCTCCTCGGACGCGTAGGACTTTGATGGCTTCTGCCATTTGCTCGACGGTTTTGAGTTCGAGAGTGACTTCTTGGAGGGGGAGTTTGGTTTGGTCAGGGGTTATTACGACGCCGTTTTGCCATTTAATCATCCGCATAACTGTTGCCTCGGTGGTGCGGTTTAGTTGTTGGCTGATTAGTTAAAGGTTTTCTGTAGCCTAATGAATTGACGCTGCAAGAAAGCCATCTAAAAGAAGAAGGTTGACTTAAGGGTGTCCTTAGTTGGAGTTGTCAAAGGGGGATTTGAGGTGTGTGACAACCTCGACTGGGCTGTCTTCGCCGCTCTTTAGGCGTTTCTTCCATTCTTCGCCGACTGCAATTAGCGAGAAGATGCCTGAAACTTCAGCTTTGGATTTCTTGACGAGGTTTACCAGTGCTTCTTGGGTTTCGCCGCTCTTAATCATGTCATCAACAATTAGTACGCTGTCACGTTTCTTGACGGATTCCTTGGGGATGTAGAGCGTTACGGTTACGCCGCTGTCTCGTCCCAGGATGTAAGTTTCTTCTAGGAAGGCTCGGACGCCGACTTCTTTGTTGCGTTTAGCTACGATAAGGTTGACGCCTAAGGCGTTGGCAACCATGGTTGCGAGGGGGACACCATCAACGGCTGCGGTTAAGATTTTGGTGACGCGTTTGCCGGCGAAGTTGGCGAGTGCATGGTTAGCGGCTTGTTGGAGGATGTTGTAGTCTCCGACGATTTCGGTGTTGTCAAAGTACCCGCGTTCGTCGAATTTGATGCGGCTGCGGAGTTCGGCTTCGAGTCCGACTAGTTTGGTTAGGACTCGCCAGAGTTGTTTGGCGCGGGTGGTGTTGGGTAGGACGTGGCCTTTGGCGTAGCGGCTTAGCACGGTTACGGGTAAGCCTGTTTTGGAGGCTAATTCGCGGTAGGTGATGTTTCGTTTGTATTTTGCGGTTCGTAACAACTCTATGGTCATTAACCTGAGTTTTAGATCTTCTGCGTGTGTGCTCAACTGATACGCTCCCCTTTTTTACATCAACAAGTCAAATATTGATTTAAACCTAATTATTGCGTCTTGAAATTTATAACTTTCCGTTAAAATATGATCCGCAACCAGACTTAGCCGACGCGACGTTTTAGCGTTCAATAGCATATTCAGACAAAAGATTTGCAGGTTAATTATAAATACATGCTAATTGAATAGGATTTACAGGAAGCAAGCGCTTCCAAGAAGGAATAAAACAAAATGAATAGGAAAAGCCTTTTTGTTTTTATGACCTTGATACTTTTAGCATCCATTGCAACACCTCTAATCGCCTTTTTTCCCCAAGCATCAGCATCAGTATCCTCAACACAAACCTACCTCTACGTCGGAGTCTCACCTAACCCCGTAGGAGTAGGACAACAAGCCCTCATCGTAGCATGGACCCAAGCAATGCCCCCTGACATCGGCGAAACCGAAGGCAAAGTCCCCGCACCCAACGGACGCGCTGCATGGGAAGCCCACATGATGGTAAACATCGTGAAACCTGACGGAACTAACGACACACAACTTGAACTGCCACGCACCGACCCTGTAGGCGCAACTTTTGGACTCTATGTCCCTGAAACCGCAGGCAACTACACAATCCAAGTTTACTACCCCGGCGAATGGCGAAACTCAACAGTCGCTGACGTTCAAGCCTACTTCACCTCAGCTTGGAGTGCCCCAATCACTCTAACTGTACAAGAAGAAGCAGTCCAAAACTGGGTCGAAAGCCCCGTCACAGATGACTGGTGGACTCGACCCATAAACGACGCAAACCGCGAATGGTACACGCTAGCAGGCAACTGGTTTGGTCTCTTTGCAGCAGCCTATCCTCCTGGTTCACCTGGCCCCACAGGAGCAATCGGAGCCGCAGTAACAAGCAACACCCAATACTTCTCATATGGCAAAGGACCTGAAACTGCACATATTCTGTGGACAAAACCCTACTATGCTGGCGGCATAATGGATTCACGGTTCGAAAGTGACAACGGCAAAGGCAACTGGGGCTTTGAAACCGCACACTACCAAGGCTACAACTTCGGCAACCCCATCATCTTACAGGGTAAATTGATCTATCAGTACCAAAACACTGGCCACGCTGCCCTTGGATGGCAAGCAGTAGACCTCTACACGGGCGAACAAATCTACTTCAGCAACGACACCATACCCTCCTATGGTCAAATCTACAACTACGAATCCCCCAACCAACACGGCGGCATCCCCTACCTCTACCGAACCGTAACCACCGGTCCAAGCACAGTCTGGGGTAACGGTAACGGCACAGTTTACGATATGATGGACGGCTACACCTTTAGCCACGTTGCATTCATCGCAAACGTCAGCACCGCCGGAACCATGGTTTACGGATTAGACGGCAGCCTACTTCGCTACAACATATTTAACGCTGGAACAAACGCGGCGCCAAAGTATTATCTGCAAGTCTGGAACAGCTCTGCGATTCCAAGCGAACTCGGCAGCACATCAGGAACCACCTATTGGCAGTGGCGACCCCAGGGCGGCGCCTTTGGTGCTGGCCCCGCACTCAGCTACACAATAGTGCATAACGGAGCCCAAGGATTCTCACTCAACGTTTCTCTACCTACCGATTCTGTTTGGGGTCCTCGAAATTCCGTTGTGAACCAAACAGGGAGCATCTACTCAGTTCGCCAAGACGAAAGCATAATCATCGGAACATCTGGATACGTTGACGAAAGCGGAACCGTCAAAGGCCAAATGGTGTGCCTAAGCTTAGTGCCCGGTCAAGCCGGAACACAACTCTGGAAGACATCCTTCACGCCACCGTCATCAGCCAACAACGCCTCAGTAAGCCTCATGGGAGTCTACCCCGAATATGACCGCATGGTCTTCTACTGCAAGAGCCTGCTCAAGTGGTATGGTTACAGCCTCTCAACCGGCCAGCTAATGTGGACATCCGAGCCGCAAACTCAATTCGTCTACTACGGTTCAGGCAACAACATGTACGAGGGCATCCTCTATACCTACGGCTACGGCGGAGTCGTCTACGCCTACGACTTAGAATCAGGTGAACTGCTCTGGCAATATGCAGCCAAAAGCGTCGGCGACGAATCCCCCTACGGCGGCAACTACCCCATCGGCATAAACCTTGTTGCAGACGACAAACTCTACCTCGTTGGCAGTGAACATTCTCCCACTCAACCCCTCTATCGTGGACCTAACTTACGCTGTATCAACGCTACTTCTGGCGAAGAAATCTGGAAGATCCTGTTCTGGGGCGCAAGAATGTCACCTACCGAATCCAACATCTACATGGCTGATGGCATCCTAGTCGGTCTCAACTATTACGATGGCGAAATCTACGCTTTCGGCAGAGGTCCCAGCGCAACCACTGTCACCGCAGCCAACCCTGCTTCAACTCTTGGCTCAACCGTGTTGATTCAGGGCACCGTAACAGACCAAACCCCAAGCGGCAAACGCACCACCAACGACATCTTAGACTTCTCCCTCAAAGGCACCCCCGCAATCTCCGACGAAGACATGACGGCCTGGATGGAATACAAATTCATGCAGCAACCCGAACCAGTCGACGCCAAAGGAGTCCCCGTGACTTTAGCTACAGTTGACCCCAACGGCAACTACCGCGAAATCGGCGAAGCCACCAGTGACATGTACGGCAACTACGCAGTGCCCTTCACGCCAGACGTCCCCGGCACCTACCAAATACTTGCAACCTTTGCAGGCTCCAAATCTTACGGTCCATCCGCCTCCTCAACCTATCTCACTGTAACTGACCAATCAACACCTGCACCCACAGCCGCTACATCCTCGGTATCGGTTGCTGACCAGTACTTCATACCCGCAGTCATCGCAATCATAATCACCATCATCTTGGTCGGCGTTGTCCTAGGCGTACTGCTGCTAAGAAAACGACCCTAAAACTCTCCCTTCCCCCTTCTTTTTTGTTTTTTTGCTTGACGTTGGAAAGATTAAGGTTTTTAAAACGCGGCGATGACTCCTATAGCCAACGGGGACTTGGATGCAGAGGCTACAACAACTATTCATCATCGCGTTATTCGGCGCAATCATCTTTGTCGCTAACGTGTTTCTGCCGCCGCCCCTGAACTACCTCATGATTGTAGTTCAAGCCGTACTTTTGGCAATAGCGGCACTGTTTATTCACCACGTCGGCGCAATGTACGTGGGGGCAGTCGGCGGTCTCCTCACAGCCCTGTGGAATCCCTCGCTGGGACCCTTCACTTTTTTGTTTGCCTTCCTCTATGGCGTCTTTGTTGATTTGCTCCTCTATCTCTTCAAAATTCAAGGCAACCGAATGGGCGTAAACCAAAACCGCCTCATAGCAGCCATGGCAGTCAGCACGCTTTTAATAGCCGTTACCAGCTACTCAGCTTTTGCCGCCTTTCCCGAGATCTTAAGCGCTGCAGGCATCTCTTATGTGAGCCTGTTTGTTCAACGAAGCCCTATGCTCGATGCAATGGTGCTCTTTATGGGACCCGCAACTGGAGCAGTCGCAGGCTACGCAGCCGCCTACTTATGGAATAAGTACCTTCGTCACATCTGCGTCTAAGGCGGCAGTGCCTTAATTTTTTGGTCCACTAACTGTGCAATCATTAAATTTGAGATAAATACGCATTTTACGCCTAATAGTTCAGCTAGTTCAGCGGGTTTTTGGTCTTCTGTTACAAGTAGCAGGTTGTGTTTGGCGGCGTATTCGACGACTTCGTGGTCTTTGGCGCCTTTAAGCCCCGCTTCCTGTGCGGTTAAGACGTCATAGCCTAAGGTTTCAAAGTATTCTTTCAAGCCTGCGTACATTTCGTCTAGTAAAAGTTTCATGGCGCTTCGGTTCTTTTTTGTTGGATTGGTTATTTTAGAGTTTCGCGAATCGCGAATCATTAAGCTGTAAAAGGAAAAGGGGTTCCTTAGTCTATCAAGAGTAGAGCAAAGGATTCAGGGGTCTTCGCAAACGGAAAAGTAAACGTAATCCCCGCGTTCGCTGCGGTTTTCTTCACGTTAACGCCTATTGCATCCTCAGACCATCTTGCCAACTCGGGATGCCGACAGATTTTGGTTTCAAGATTACACTTTTCGCAGAGTTGGCAATGCCCTGAAACAAATGAGATGGCTAAACTGTTGCCTTCTTTCATGGCTGCTTTTTCTAGGTCCACAACGCTTTGGAGCATTCTGCGTTTGTCATCTTTCCAGTCTTGCCAGAATTTAGCGGCTTTCTCCTTGATTTCTTTGGGGACAGTTGGGTCAGAATCAGCTACGGAGAGATTCTTGAGCACTTCAGGTTCAGCCGTCGCGTTTGAAGCGAACTTCATGAACATAGCATACTTGTATTCGGAAACAATTTTGCGAAACTCCTCAGCGGTAGGTGTGTAGGGTGGGCACGCGAGGGTTTTGCCATAGTTGGTGCAGCCCACTTTACATTTTAGGGTTACGCGGTCCTCTATGACGACTTTATTGGCTGGAATAATTTTAGCGTCAACTGCACCTTTTTCAAGGGCTAATTTGACGAGGAAACCAAATTTTTCTGCGCCATTTTCAGCAGACATATCAGTCACTTTTGCTGCTCTGAGGGCAAATCTTGATATAAAGTTTTGGCGCTTCTAAGAACGTTTTCTGGTGCGTTTTAAGGAGTTTGTTTTTTGCGTCTATCGATTTCTTGGTTGACTTCGCCGAGTCGCTCGCGGAGCATACTCATTTTTTCTTTTATTTGTTGACGTTGGGCTTCGAGGCTTTCAAGGGTTTCTGGGCTGGTTTTTTCTTCAAAAAACGGTGAGAACAAGGAGGGCATTGGTGGAGCGACATCGTTTGGGGGTTTTATGTTGAGTACGTCGCGTGCGAATTCGCGAAAGAGATTGCCGATGTTGGTGAAGATTTCGCTTTGTTTTATGATGGCGCGTTTGAGGATGGCTTCACCGTGTGGGGTGATGGTGTAGACTTTGAGGTTGCGGTTTTTTTGGGTTTCCCAGCGGCCTTTGATGTACCCGCTTTTTTCAAGGTTGCGTAGCACGGGATAGACTCCGCCGGGGGTTGGTTTCCAGAAGCCTTTGGTGCGGTCTTTGATTTCTTTCATGATTTCGTAGCCGTGGGCGGGTTTTTTGTTTAGTAAGATGAGGACGCCTATTCGTATGTAGCCTTTTTGGGCTTCGTTTATCCAGTTTGCTGTTTCTTTTTCTTCTGGGCAGGACATTGAGATGTAGTATTGTGCCGAGTAATATTTATATTTTAATGCAATATATTGCGATAAATAATATTTGTATGAAAGTGGTGCTCTCCATGGACAACGGCAACATAATTGAAGTAAAAAACCTAACCAAAACCTTCGGCAAATTCACCGCTGTCGACGACATCTCCTTCCAAGTCAAAAAAGGCGAAATCTTCGGACTTTTAGGCCCCAACGGCGCAGGCAAAAGCACCACCCTACGCATGCTCTCCACCCTTTCCCGCCCCACCAAAGGCACCGCAACCATCGGCGGCTACGACACCGTCAAAGACGACATGAAAGTCCGCCAACTCATCGGCATAGTCAGCGAAAAAATGATCATATACAACCGCTTAACCGCCAAAGAAAACCTCTACTTCTTCGGCAACCTCTTCAACATCCCCAAAGACACCCTCAACAAACGCATCGACGAATTACTCGAACTAGTCCAATTAACCAAATTCAAAGATGCCCAAGTAGGCACATTCTCCACGGGCATGCGCCAAAGAATGAACGTCATCCGCGCATTACTCAACATGCCCCAAGTGCTCTATCTCGACGAACCCACCTTGGGCTTAGACCCCCAATCCTCGGTTGAAATCCGAGACTTCATCAAGAAACTCAACCAAGAAAACGGAACCACCGTGGTGTTGACCACTCACATGATGGTTGACGCGGATTTGCTCTGTGACCGCATCGCCATTGTGGATCACGGCAAAATCATCGCGCTTGACACTTCCACGAACCTCAAAAAGATAATTTCAGGCGCCGACACCATGATTATCAAGCTAGAAGTAGCCAACTTAAGCCCTGATATGATTGAAGCCATCAAAGCCATAGACTGCGTAGATGCGGTTAACCAAGAAACTTCCATGGCGCTTCACATAATTGTACATGGGGAAGACGCATTCGACAAAATCGTTGATGTCGTGCGCAAACGCAGTGGCAAAATAACTTCTATGTCGAATCTGCAGCCCTCCCTAGAAGACGTTTTTCTCCACATTACGGGGCACGAGGTTAGGGATAACGCTGACCAAAAAATTCCCATGGAACATGGACCTAAAGAATTTAGACCCCAAAGGAGAGTAAGGTGAGAAAAATGACAGCGAAAACAATCCTAAAACACAGTTTCCGAATCGCATGGAAAGATCTGCTTGAACTCTTCCGCAACCGCCTAGGCCTTGTCCTCTTAGTTGTAATGCCTCTGTTCATGATGGTGATGGTTGGCTTCATTTACCCCACTGGCGGCGCAAGCATAAGCAACATGCCCATCGCCATGGTAAACGAGGACGCAGGCTTTAACGGCTCAACTTTACCCAGCCAAACCTTCTTTGCCACGCTACAAGGCATCAATGACCAAACCGGCATGATGACGTTAACTAACGCGTCAAGTTTAGATGAACTTAGGGATCTGGTGCAGCGGGGTGAGCTTAGCGGAGGCATAGTGTTGCCCAGTAACTTTAGCGAATGCATCCTCACAGGGCAGCAAGGCACCGTTATTATAATTACTGACCAGTCGAACCCGCAGATATCAGCCACCATACAAGGCGTCTTATCGAGCGTGTTTGAAAATATGGGGACGGTCATGTCGCAACAAGCTATCCAAGCCCTTAACCCCGCCCTCAACGCAACCACTGCGCTTGCCATAGCTAAACCCCTCAATGTGCAAAGCGTAGGCGTGGTTCCAGGCAACCCCAGCTATTTTGATTTCATTGCGCCTGGCATTATGGCGATGACTGTTATGATGAGTGTTATGACTGGGTTGCCTGTTGCGATTAGTCAAGAAAAAGAAATCGGCACCATGGACGGCATGATGGTTGCACCCGTAAACCGCCTCTCCATACTGCTGGGTAAAACAATGGCGCAGACCGCCCGCGGCTTAATCCAAGGCTGCATCATCTTGGCGTTAGCCATCGGCATCTTTGGAGTCACCATACAGGGCAGCATACTCTTAGTATTTGCTCTGTTGCTGTTGGGCGTGTTTAGCTTCGTTGGTTTAGGCATAGTCATCACGTCATTCACCAAAGATCAGGAAACCGCGCAGATGCTCATGATGACGCTGATGTTTCCGATGATGTTCCTGTCCGGGGTATTCTTCCCGATACAGCAGATGCCTTGGTACATGCAAGATATCAGCAAGTTTCTGCCGCTAACCTATGCTTCTGATGCGTTGCGA
Source organism: Candidatus Bathyarchaeota archaeon (assembly GCA_026014745.1). Classification (NCBI taxonomy): domain Archaea; kingdom Thermoproteati; phylum Candidatus Bathyarchaeota; species Candidatus Bathyarchaeota archaeon. The sequence goes on from JAOZHS010000003.1 coordinate 38,694, forward strand.
AAAGTTATGGTGCTCGGCGCTGGTGTACCGCAGATAAGTAACGAGCTTATAATCCTGATAGCTTTCGGTGTGGTCATGATAGCTATTGCACTACCGGTGTTTAGAAGGATGATGACCCGATAGGAGACGAGAAGATGAGTACGCTTTGCTCTAAATGTCCCTTCTTTCAGTTTGCGCCTATTCTGAGACGCAAAAACGCCCGTAAACGCTGCCGTATTGAGCCTCAGCGGCAATTGAGAATTTATGAGTGTAAAGATTTTCCTCAGAATAAACCGCGCAAATAGTTTCCTTTCTTTTTTGTCTCTAAATTCTTAATGCTGTATTAATAATTCATACACCTTATATTCTCTATATAGATACTTTTTCTCCGAAAGGACCGGAGAATACTGGGAATGAAACTACGTAGCAAAACGGTACTCACAGTTCTGTTTCTTTCCCTTATGATGTTTGTATCCCTTGAAGTCATCACAACATTCATACTTCAACCCAGCTTTAGCGTCCTTGAAGACCAAGAATGCCGAGAACAATTCAACCAAGCAAACGGCATAATAAACTACCGCACCACAGACCTAATCGCCAAAGCAAAAGACTACGCCTTCTGGAATGACACTTGCCTCTACGTGGAGGGCGAATACAGCGGTTACCCAGAGGACAACTTTATGGAGTCTACTTTTGAAAACTTAGGTGTCAACCTTATAGCCATCGCTGACAAGAACCCTGACCTACTCTATTGCCAATCTTTTGACCTCTATCACTTCCAAAAAATAGACGCCTCCGACGTGACCAAACAGGCCCTCACTGAATACCCCACCCTTTGGCAGTTTCCAAATACTCTTGAGGCAACTTCAGGGTTAATGGTTATCGACAACAAAACAATGCTAATCGCAATTGCCCCAGTTGTAACCAGTGAAGGGCTGGGTCCAGCAAAGGGCGGTGTGCTCTTTGGTAAATACCTCGATGACCAAGAAATCACTACACTTGCCAACTTGATTGAAGTTAATTTTTGTGTAACCACACTTTCTGATTTCCAAAATAACCCAAGCAACAACCAACTTCTCACTTCTCTTTTATCGAGCAGTCAACCCTACATCCAAGAATATAAAAACCCAGAAACAATCTTATCCTACTCTCTAATCAACGACGTCAACGCTGACCCCGCCTTCGTTTTAACCATTGCACAAACCCGAGAAGCCTATCAGCAAAGTATACTTGTCGGGAACGTCTTTTTGGTGGCGGCGGTTGTCTTTTCGATTTGTTTTGGGTCGTTAATTCTGATTATGCTTGAACGCGAAATCGTGCAGCCCATGACCAAATTGGCGGCATACGTCGAAAAAATCTCGCTAAACACAAATTATCCTCCGCCGCCCTGTCTGGTTCACGCAGTCGAAGAAGTCACAGTCCTGACCAACGCGGTTAGAAATACGATGAAACGGAAATTTGAAGGCATGAATGAGGTTTCCACCATGGTTGCACATGACCTCCGCAATCCCCTCTCAGGCATCAAAAACGCTGTTTACGTCCTCAAAAAGAAGTATGCCAACACGTTGGGTGATGATGGGCAAGCAATGCTTAACACAATTGAGGATTGCATTAGCTACTCTGACAAAATCGTGCAGGACCTCTTTGATTATTCCTCTGAAATTCGCCCAGTAAAAGTACCTGCCAGCCCCAAAAAACTAGTCGATGTAGCGCTCTCAAAGTTTGTTTTACCCCTAAACATTGTGGTCATTAATGAAACCCAAGACGAACAAACCCTCCTAGTAGACCACCTCAAAATCGAGCGCGTCTTCACAAACCTCATAAACAATGCCCTAGACGCAATGCACGAAGGAGGAACCCTTACAATAACCAGTTCCCATGTGAAAGACTACATCCAGATTGATTTTGCGGACACTGGAGCCGGTATGCCCTCTGAGGTGCTTGAGAAGTTATGGACGCCGTTTTTTACCACCAAAGCCAAGGGTATGGGTATTGGTTTAGCGATTTGTAAGCGTATTGTAGATGCTCACGGTGGAAAAATTGAGGTTCAAAGCGTTGAGGGCGAAGGAACCATTTTTTCAGTGTTTTTGCCCTCCTCGAAATAGGTCACTGCGTGTTTTACCTTAACTGTACCTTTATCTAACAGTTGGCGATTTTTCTATATGGTAAACGCAAGAATAAAATGGCATATTCTAAACTCACTTTTTATTGGAAGGTGCCGTAGCCATAAAAAGTAAAATTAGCAGCATTGGATACGTTAACCGAATCCAAGAAAACATCATGAACATTAAACGCAAAGAACTCGCCAACCTCTATGAGGAACTCAAGGCTGCGGACTGCGTCATCTGTGGAGGCTCAGGTCGTTCATTGTATTCTCTTAATGCTGCCCTAAGCCAAATTGCTCTGGCGCAGGCGGGTGGGCGTAACAAAGTTGTCTTAACACCCGATGACCCTGGTTTTCCTGGTAAAGACATGTATGAAGCTGCCGCGAACCTCGAACGCCGCTACAAAAAAACCTTGCTTCTCATGAATAGTGGTAGCGGATATAGCGACGACCCCCTTGTCATGGCCCAGGACCTTGCTAAATATATTGAAGAAAAGAAAAGCAACAATTTCTCCATGGGGCTATTAACTTCCTCTTATGAATCGCCCCTTGCGGACATCACTGCCAAATATGGTCGAGTTGTGCAGCTTAAAGGCCGCGGCAAACTCAAACCGAGCTTTGAATATAACGAAACTGGCATGATGGGTGACATCTTTGAGCTTGGTACGCTGGAGCTCCTAAACGGCATGATAGAAGGGATATTTCGCAACCTTGAAGTCGATGATATCTTTACGCTTTGTGAAGAAGAATTCAAAATATTGGGTGACATGATTGACTCCCACGTTAACTCCGATACTTACACCCAACTCGTCGACTTACTTGAGAAACGCACAGACCTCTTTTTAGGCGGTAAAGGAACCGCGAACGAAATCGCCAAAATGACTGGCGTAAGATTATTCCACATAAAAAGCTTCCTAGGTGACAACGTCTACATAACCCGCGGCGTAAACACACCTCACCCACGCGCAGGAGACCTAGAAATCCTGCTCTCTTACTCAGGCGAAACCCGCCCTGTCATCTTGTGGGCTGATGTCATCAAAAAATTCGCGGGCACCGTGTTTGCTATAACCGCAAACAAAAACTCCGCTCTTGCCAAAAAAGCTGACCTCAAAATCATCCTTCCCGAAGAGCCTAAACCCAACTTCCCCAGACGATTCTACACCCGCGCCGCCTACGTGCTAAGCCCAATCCCCGTCAAACTTGCGGAAAGACTCGCTGAACGCGGCTTAAACCTGCCCGAATACATCATCAGCTGGTACCACTCAGTAACTCAATAAACCCCAACCCCGTTTCCTGTTCAGTTTCTTTTCCATTTAACATTTTAAAAGTGAACAAATCTATACGCCCTAAAATAGCTAAAAAAGGCAAGTTTGGGGTTTTCAACTACATTAACTTGATCGATCCTTGTCCGATAGACTTGACGCGCCCTTTTGCGGTCACGAACCTATTTGGATGCTAATATTCAAGCTATGCAGAAAACGATAGAGGGGGAGGGGCTAAGCGGGTATATTTGGATCCTATTAGAGGTTCTATGCAGAAACCTAAGAGGGGTAGGTCACTATTGGTTGAAAACAAGCGCATTAGCATGTTGAAATCCAGTAGAATGCCCTTGATTAGGGTTACAAAAAAGGGGTGGGGTTTAGATGGTTGTGAATTGTGTGGGTATGGGTAGCCATTGTGTTGCGATGCCGACTAATGCGAGTACGAAGCCGATGACGAGCATGATGACGATGGCGACGACGAGGGCTATGATGCTGATGAGGAAGGCTTTGACCCAGCCGCAATCAAAGAAGTGCTTCACCAGTCCGAGCCAAATCACTAACATCACAAAGTAAGCTACCAGTGTCATGATGATTCCGCTGACCAAGCTTGCCACGAAGGCGTTGAAGAGGTACATGACGGCGGCGCCAAGCATCACTATCCAAAATGCGTCGGTGAATTTGGCGTTGTTTTTGCCTGCAAGCAGTCTGCCGCTAAGCCAGAGGGGGGGCACCACAAAGATTACGAGCACTATGACGGTTACTATGAGTCCTATTAGGGAGGCAACTATGTCAAATTCCATAGGGGTCTTCTCTTAAAATTGCTTAGTGCTCCTTTATCGAGGTTAGCGCTTTTAAGGTTTGCGTGCAAAGAAGCAACCAAGCCTACCGGAGGTTTCAGAGGCGGAATTTGCCCTTCTTAGAAACATCCGAGCCGAACTCCTTAGCCAACTGCTCAAGTAGCTCGCGCTGTGGACCCGTCAACTTATCAGGAACCGAAATGCCTATGCGCACCAACAAATCACCGCGACCGTAACCGCGAAAACGCGGCATCCCCTTACCCCGCAGTGTCACAACTTCCCCGACCTGTGTTCCAGGACGGATTTTTATCGGAGTCGGACCCTCAAGAGTTGGGACAGTGATTTCAGCACCCAAAGCTGCCTGCGGATAACTAACGACAGCCACATGCCAGAGGTCATCACCCTCCCGGATGAAATAGGGATTTTGCCGAACATGCACCTGCACATAGAGGTCGCCGGGTTCACCGCCGTTAGGAGCATAATCGCCCTCGCCGCGCAACCGAAGTTGCAACCCCTCATCCACGCCAGCAGGTATTTTAACGGTAATTTTTCGCCGCTTACGCATAACGCCAGACCCGCGACAGTTACTGCAAGGCGTCTCGATAATTTTGCCCTTCCCCTTACAAGTGGGGCACGCGCCAACCTGCATGTACGTGGCAAAACCTACCTTATGCATATTCTGCACACGACCCGCCCCGCCACAACGACTACACGTCTTGGTTGTTGTGCCCGCCGCCGCGCCAGACCCGCCACAGACTTCACAGGGTTCAGTGCGGGGAATTTCAATCTCGCGTTCCGCGCCTCTAGCGGCTTCTTCAAGGCTGATTTCAAGGTCAAACCCTAAATCTTGACCCCGGTTACGTTCCTCGTAACCACCAAAACCGCCGCCACCAAAGATAGTGCGGAATAAGTCGCCAAAACCCATGTCACGGAAAATCGAGTCAAAATCTGCACCACGGAAAATATCCTCGCTAGTGTATTGTTGGTCAAAGCCAGTGTGACCTAAAGTATCGTATTTTTGGCGTTTCTGGTCATCGCTAAGAACCGCATAAGCCTCGCTGATTTCTTTGAATTTTTCTTCCGCATCAGGGGCTTTGTTGCGGTCAGGGTGGTATTGGAGCGCCAGTTTCCTGTAGGAGTCTTTGATTTGGTCTTTAGACGCGTTTTTTGCAACGCCTAAAACCTCATAGTAGTCTCGTTTTTCCGCCATGCAGCCTTACCGTTGAATAAGTGTTTTTTGGACTTTGTAAGGATGCATCAGACCCAAATTTTAGGGTTTCCCTGCTTTGATAAGTGTTTTTTGGTGCAGCAGCTTTTCTTGACAGAAACGCTTAGAACAAAAGTAGATTAATTAGGCATTGCAAACGCATATGCCTAAGTTATTTTTTGTTGATTCTACGCATCAAGATCAGCACGCCGACTACAGCCACTAAAGCAACTATCGCCACGACAATGAGGCTTGTTTGATCCTCAGATAAGTCGCCGAAGAGTTGGCCTAATTGGTTATCGGGAAAAATCGGGTTTTGAGTGGGGGTAGCTGTGGGATCAGGCCAGGAATAGTAGGGTGTTGCTGTAGGCGGATTCCAATTGTTGGGTGTGGGGGTTGCGCTGATGGGGTTGCCGTAGGTGACGGTTTGGGTGCCGCTCCAGCCGCTTACTTGAACCGTGTGGAAACTAGCTGAGCCACAATAGGAGCCGCTTGAATCGGTATAACCGAAGATGGCTTCAACTTGGAAGTCTATTTGTCCGCCTTGTTTGATACCCCAGTTTTGGACGTCAAACGAAACCACGGTGTCACCTGTAGTGGACGCTGCAACTGCGCTCATGCCATGGCTGCCGCCGTCGTCTCCGTACCAATCTTCAAAATGCCCTTTAGCGCGGACATTATAGTAGAGGCTAAGAGTGTGGTTTTCCTCATCGAGGCCCGGATTTATGTTCTGACGGTGTATAGTAACGTCAACGGTTATGCTCGTTACGCGATAACCGCCGTGGGGAGTCTTAATTTCCTCGCCTGTGTAGGGGTCTTTTGAAGTAGTGTATGTTAGGGGTACATCGTAGGAGTGGTCGATGTATTGCACTGTAAAGGAGGGAACGGGGGGTGGGGAAACTGCAGATACAGGGATTGCAGTTAACACAAAAGAGACAGCTAAAACAACTGTGATTAGCAACGCGGGGATGGGGTTTCGGGTTGGCATACTTAACCCTTAAGGGGGTTGCGCATATTAAGCTATCAGTAAAGAAACCTTGACTAAGCTTCGTCAAACTTTTTTGACTGCCTAAAAAACGATTTTAACCCCGTTTTGGCTTCTTTTTTATTCATATCGTTGTACCGGGGCGCTGTCCATAAGCATTATCTAGAGGGCTACACCGCTATAATCTAGGTGTTTTTGTGGCTTCAAGATATCTCTCCTACACCGACCGCACAGGCGAAATCGCTTTTGCCGTCATCATGGTCATAATCATAAACGGCTACGTTGCCCTAACAGACCTCAATTCTGGATTTACCTACATAATCGTGGTAAATTTAGGCGCCTGTGCAAGCTGGGGCTTAATTGATGGGTTAATCTATGCTTTTTCTGGTTCCATCGAACGTAATAACATGCGGAATAAGTTGTTAAAGTTGAAAGCCTCCCTTCGGAATGGCTGCACTATAGAAGTGGTGAAAGCAACCTTAAATGACACCTACTTGTCAACCTTTGATGACGCAGGCAAAGAAGCCATAGCCAAAGAAATCGTTGTCCACGTTTCAGGGGCTGATTTTGGAAAAGTAAAAGTTCTCACCAAAAACGAAATTATGGGCTGGCTAGCCATAATCGGCATCTACATGACCGTCGGCGTTTTGTTGGCGTTACCCTTTCTGATTTTGAGCGATAAGGTGTTAGCGTGGATACTTTCTAACATTTGTGGCGTAACCTGGTTAACTTGGTATGGAATACAAATGGGAAAAACAGCGGGTAAAAATCGTTGGCTACTGGGCGCGTTTATGGCTATCGTCAGTATTCTTTTTATCTTGTTCTCTTATTTGGCGTGGGCAAAATAGGTAGGCTGGGGCGACTCTAAATTAGAGGGACGCCCATGATTCCTGAAGCTAAGCTTTCAATGCCGATTAAGAGGAACACGATAGATACAAAGAACGCCCACGTGTAGACTCCGATTATCGGGAAGAAAATTATGATTATTGCAAAGACTGCGATCAAGATGCCCATCACTATGAGTAATGCTCGCAGACCACCTGATAGGTTGACGCCTGTTCCGCCGACTGCGATGCGCCCAATGGCGTAAATAAAGAGACCGATACCCAGAAGTATCACAATTGTGGCTGTCGCAAGACCTGGGAAAAACAGTATAATTAGTGCAACAATTATCGCCAAGATGCCAATAACCGCGTTGGTGCTTCTACTTGCCGTTGTAAGTGCTGAAGACGCTGCAGTTGCCAGCCGAAGGACACCGACTATCAGAAGAGCAATTGCGAACAAAACAACGATTGTAACTATGATGCCTTCGGGATAAATCAACGCTAAAATTCCCACTGCTAACGCAATTATCCCCAAAATGATTTCTAACGCGCGGTAGCCGCCCGAACTTTTTGAATCGCTCATACAAAAACCTTCTAAATTGATTGAAACTATAAAACGCCTAAACGAATATGCTTCAATCGAACATAAAAACTATTGCTAGATAAGGGATGCTACAACTATTTTACCCTACGATAGGCAAGATAGTTTTTCCCCGTATGCTACGTTTCCAGTGCCACAGTAATAACACAACCACAGCAATTCTTAGGTAAATAGACAGAGCCATCATCCAACTGAACACGGAGACCGTTGTGAAACCTAAATTCAGGGTGAACAGCAGAGTGTTCTGGGGTACTAACCATAGGCTGTAATAGGTGTTTACGCCGATGCTCAGAGACCCCGCTAAATATTTGAGGGCGCCATAGAAGACATCATTCATCAAAGACGCCACCAACCCTAAACCTAAGGTAAGTTCCCAGTTTCGGGGGTTAAGCAATGTGAACCCGACAAAAGGCAAAAAGTACATGATGACCAGCCAGAGGTGGTAGCCGTTGCTGGGGACAGGAGAAGCTATGTCGATGTAGTTGATGAAAACCACCCCGTAGACGACAGAGAAGAGCACAAGATAGAGCAGCTTGCCTTCAAGAACTCCCCTAAGCAGGCTAAGTGGTGTTCGCGTGTTTGGGGCTGCGTTGGCACCCTGGAGTTCTTTTTTGGCGGTCAGGGTAGGTCACGAAAAGCGCAGCACGACCTGCTTTGTAATAAATCTTATTTTTTGAAACAGTAATTTCGCCTGAAGTTTGTGACTGTATCGATACAGTCACAAGTTTTTACTTCGCGTTTGGAGATGAGAAAAACCGTCAAAGACCTCGATTAGGGTATCCCAACGGTCAATTCAGTCTGCCTCAACACTTCGCCCAATTCGAGGCATCTTAACTTAGCCTTAATCTGCTATACCAAGACAAAAATTAACGGAGAAGGGATTTTTAACAGATGAAAAGGACTGCTTTACACGTATGAAAATGAAGAGAAAGGGCGTTTAAGAGAGCTCGAGGGTTCCTGCAATTCTTAGCTTGGCGCCCTCAAGATACATCAGCACCGCTTGGTCTTTAGGCTGATAAACCAGAGGCTTATCAAGACTAAATGTTACGGTTGGTTTTCGCCAGTCACCCGCGTCAGATACTGAATCCACTTTGGCGGTTACAAACTGCGCCCAATGCCCAACATGCATAACCATACCCTCCTTTAGCGGAGTCTGCCAATACTTAACAAGCGTCGCTTGCGCCTGCAGTTTGTTGGAGGATTTCACCTCGGGGTCATTGGTTAAGACAGCGCCGCGGTCAAGGTCCTCAACATCCACGTTCTTCAAAGCAAACCCAACACGGTCGCCCAAGCCTGCAGATTCAAATTCGTCATCGTGCTTTTGGATGCTGCGAACCTGTGCAGTTTTTGTGCCCGGCAACACTTTGAGGTTGGCATGTTTTTGGATGCTTCCTTTGATGACTATGCCTAAGATGACTACGCCGACTCCCTTCACGTTAAAGGCATGGTCAACGGGGACGGTTCCGATTGTTTGGTCCTCGGCGGGTTTTATTTGGGCGGCTTCGGCTAAAAGTTTCTCCCGCAACATGTTGGCGTCGTCTTCTAAGAATTCGAAGGTTTCAAGGCTTGTGCCTTTTATGAGGGGCAAGATTTTTTCTTTAGGAATATAATTTCGCAAAATGAAGTAGCCGCTTTTGATGCCCGAACATTGCAGCATAACAAGTTGTTCGCCTAAACCTGCACTTAATTCGTCCACGACTACGAGGGCTTTGGTGGCGAGTGCGCAGGCGTAGAAGAGCGGCGCGAGGCGTTCGGGGTAACGGGTAGGTTCGATGAGGGTGACTGTGGCTTCGCCTTTTTTTAGGTCGTAGAGAGTGATGTCTGTGGATGTACCTTTCTTTGCTATGGTTCCGCTGTAACCTTGTGCGCCAAGGACGGCGACTGTGATGTTACCCATAATGTTTCACCGATGGATATCGCCTACGTGCACCCGAAAGATAAGTGTTGTTGACGCAACAGATTTTTTGTTGATGCCGCCGCTAAATTTTATGATGATACGTGTTAAAATGCATGGACGAAAGGTTCTTAAGGTATATAGTATTCTCATAAACGGCAATGTGGCGGAAGCGTTTCGCCAATTCAGGTAACGACCAATCTCCATGTGAGGCGGGTCAGACCAACTAAAAAGGTTAAAATACTCGGATGAAGAGGTGAAAAGGTATGGAAAACATTTACGCAGCAATGCTCCTTCACAAGGCAGGTAAAGAAATAAACGAAGATTCCGTAACAAAAGTTCTCGAAGCAGCAGGACTCACTGTTGACGCAGTCCAGGTTAAAGCACTCGTAGCTTCACTTAGCGAAGTAAACATTGATGAAGCAATCAAAGCAGCCCCAACCATGATGGCAGCAGCTCCAGTTGCAGCCGCAGCAGCAGAATCCAAGCCAGCAGCAGCTCCAGCAGAAGACAAGAAGAAGAAAGCTGAAGACGAAAAAGCCAAGGAAGAAGCAGCACTAGAAGGATTAGGCGCCCTATTCGGGTAAATTAGCCTCACATTTCTTATTTTTAACCAATTTTTCCCCAAAACATATTTTACCCCACATAGAAACGTAGCTAAAACGCTACATCACAATAAACTCTAAACTAAAAAAATAAAACAAAAAAGCGGTTACTGGATAGGCAAACCCTGCTCCTCAGGAACAGGATTTGACTGCACAACAACCGTAGCCTCAGCGGGCTTATTTCTATTCATAAGCAACGCCACAGCCACGATAGGCGCCCAGCCTGTGAGAATCATCAGGGTTCCGGGGAAGCCGCCGATGCTACGTCCCATAAGCGGGTCAAGTATGTTTAATATGTCTCGCAGGAAGGCTTCCCATATGCCAAACGCAACCGACATCGAGATAACCGATATCAGGGCGGTTTTTTTACCAAATTTGTTGAAGGTCTGAATTGCCAAAACGCCGGCGAAGAAGAAGTCTCCAAGTCCTAAGCCGCGGTTAAGAATCGCCTGTGTTGTAGGGTCAATAATTAACGGAACGTTAGGTAGATACACAAGCACAGGGAGCCCGATAGATGTAAACGTGTTTGCGGTTGTCATCATAACAGGTGTTACGATAACTAGGACTATGTCCATGATTGTTAAAAGTATGGCGAAGAGTCCCACGGTTTTCCAGCTAAACAACGAGCTCAAATAGAGTATGATTAGGATGGCGAATGTGAAGCCGAAAACATCCATCAAATACGGCGTCCAAATGTTAGCTGCACCGCCATAGAATACGTTGAAAAACGCGAAGAGAAGTATGAACAGAACTGGTGGCTGCACTGCAAGATACCACCGTGCCTTTGCAAGAGCTTTTCTTTGCTCATAGATTATTGAGCCAAAGCAGAAGGCGGCTAAACCAAAGAATGCCACCGCACGATAGATGCTCAAAGAGTCCGCGAGGGGCGCTGTGAGGCTTGCTGCACCCGCGATTACTGCTGCCGCGCCGAAACCAGCCGAGATAATTTGGGACCGCACCTTGGTTAGGCTGGAGAATATGTATGAAAAAGTGTAGAGCAACACAGTGTAGGAGCCCAAGAATAGCAGCATGAATACGTTTGTGAACATTTGTTCCGGAGCCACAAACGACGTGACCGCTATAACGGAGATAACTATGGTCATGAATATGACAAGCATGATGATGTCGCGGTTTTTGAATTCTTTCTGCTCAACGGTAGCCATAAGTTTTCCTTCAACTCTCTTGTTGAGGAACATAGCAACCGTTACCACAAGGAAAAGCGCAATTGGCATAGCAATATCTAGAGATGGCATAAACTTCACAATAACCAAACGCGACATTTATGCCTTTAGCCAAAACCCTCCATAAAGGCACCCGCACAACTCAGTAACTTAGCTGCAAATTAAAAACAGCAAGCGTCGCCAAAAGCGCCTCTTCAGTGCGAACCGTCACAGTGCCTTGATTGGGAACCGTGTTAACAACAAAATCCACCAGCTCCGCAAGCTTTAGGCCCTCGTCTTCAACAATTTCATGTAGCCCCCGAGATGGAGCACCAAACCCGACCAACACCCGTTCGCTGCCCATCAATTTCGCGTTGATTTTTCCTGCAACCTCATTGAAGTTGTCGCCGATGCGTGCGGTGGCAATCCGCAAATCAAAGTCCTTGTCCTGTACTATTTGCCCAAAGGGTCGTTTCTCGACGCGGACTTTATATGCCCAATATTGAGGTACATCGTCGCGGTTAACGACTTGAACTTCGACATGTTCGCCAAGGTTTACCACCTGTGTAGTTAAGCGGTCACCGATGGAGAATTCTCTTTGCCTCAGCAGAGCAGGTTGTTGAACGCCGATATCTACCCTTAAGCCTTCTTTTGTTTCAGAGAAAACCTGTCCTTCGCGGTATTCACCGAGTTGGAGGTGTTTGGTTTTGCCGCTGGATGGATGGTTAGGTGTACGCAGTGGGGGGAGTATGCCTGCGTATTCGAGGCTGGGTTGCAACGCAAACATCCGCTTCCGCAAATACTGAGGCGTCTCCAAATAATTCAACAACAATGCCATTAGTTCGAGGTCGCGGCGTTGATCTACTCTGGCGTCGTCTGGGTAAACTATGATTTCGTCTATGCGGAAAATTGCTGCTGCTCGTCCGATTAACCCGATTTTGCCTGTTTTTTCTCGAAGATGCGGCGTGTCCGATATGACGGAGGCGGGAATGGCTATTGAGACTTTCTTTTTACTCATATCATAGTTTCCTGTATGTGTGTCAGTTTAGTTACTACGTTGTGCTTAAAAGGTGGAGAAGAGATATAAAAATACGGGTTAATGGAGGATTACTTTGTGTCCACGCCCATTTTAGATGACCCCGAAAAAATAAAATCCGCTGATAAAAGTGACATGCTAAAGTACTGTATCCACGCTGCACAGCATTACCGAAAAGCAGCAGATATAGCAGAGTCAATAACAACCAATTATCCTAAACCAAGCAACATCATTGTGGCAGGCATGGGCGGCTCAGCCATAGGCGGCGACCTACTAAAGGACTGGTGCAAAAACAAGCTATCTGTTCCCATCGAGGTAAACCGCGAATATCATCTCCCCGCCTACGCAGATAACAAAACACTGGTACTAATCACTAGTTACTCAGGCGACACCGAAGAAACCCTCAGTAACTACCTTGATGCCTTGCAACGTAAATGCATGATTTTCTGCGTTACAAGCGGTGGGGTCTTACTCAAAGACGCCCAGAAACGTGGCATCCCCTCCATTCAGGTTCCCGGCGTCATGCCCCCCCGAGCAGCCTTGCCCTACATGTTTGTTCCCCTGATAATTTATCTCCAAAAGGCAGGATTAATCGCAGGTGCCCTTGAGGAATTAGACGAAGCCATCGAGGTTATGGAACATATCAGCATCGAAAACGGTCCTGAAAAGCTAACTCGAGACAATTTTGCCAAAACAACCGCATACTATATCGGTGAAACCGCCCCCGTTGTCTATGGCTTCGGCGTTTTTCGCAGCGTTGCCCAACGCTTTAAGCAGCAATTCAACGAAAACAGCAAATCTGCCGCAAAATGGGAGTTTTTCCCCGAATTAAACCATAACGAAATCGTAGGCTGGGAAAGCCGCGACGAACAATGCAAGTATTTCTCGGTAATTCTCATTCGCGACATCGACAATGAACCCTTTGAAATCGCCGACAGAATCGATGTAACCCAACAGATCTTAGAGCGAAAGGGGCTCATAATGTTTGAGCTAAAAGTGCAGGGTAAAAGCCCGCTGGCAAAGATGCTGTCCACGATTGTTATCGGCGACTTCATCAGCGTCTACTTAGCTGTGCTGCGCAAAGCAGACCCCACACCTGTAGCAACCATAAACTACCTCAAAGAAAGCCTCAAACAAAACGGGTTCAGAGAAAAAATAATCGAGGAATTAGAAAAGCTGTAGACGGTCACCATTTTTCCTTATGCACAATCTCTTCTAGGTTTTTTCTTTGATCAGCACCCACGGCTGCACGGACACGTCTACTTGCTTCGCTATCTTCTGCAGGATACCCCAACGGCGTCAAAGCCACCACCTTTACATCGCCAGGAACGCCAAGAGCCGCTTTAACTGACGCTTCATCGAAGGCACCTATCCAGCAAGTTCCTAACCCAAGGTTAGAGGCGGCCAAAACCAACTGCTGCAACGCAATACCAACATCAACGAGGTAGTAGTCCATGCCGTTGCGGAAACCTGACTCTTTAGGGTCAGCACACGCCACAATCACAACGGGTGCCTGCTTTATCCAGCTAAATTTGCCACAGATTTTTTCAATTCGGGCTTTGTCTTTAACAACAATGTATCTGGCGCATTGCCTGTTTGCCCATGAAGGCGCCCAACGTGCCGCCTCTAAAATCTGTGTTAACTTCTCTTCCTCTACAGCCTTGTTAGCATAGTCTCGAATGCTTTTTCGCGAAGTAATTACATCCGCAAAGTCCATAATTTCGTCACTAAAAACAAACAGAGAAACAAAGAATATACAAATATTGGCGAATAAATCGACTGTCGAAATTTGAGGCTAATTTACAAAAAGAAAGAATTATTTTTGGGTTTGTTTTGCCCATTCTTCTTTTGCCATTTTCGCTAGGGCTTCGAGGTTAGCTTGTTGAGATAAATCGTAGACTACATTGTTTAATTCGTTTTTGACCAGCAACGCGATTTCGCCGGGGCGTAGTGGTTCAGGCCTTGTAGATTGGTAAACGCGCAGTGCACGCATAACGAAGTGCACCATTAACTCGTTTAGGTGATTTTGCAGGTCGGTTAACTCGTTTTTGTCTTCTTTCATTTTCTGCGAATAAGTACTTGAATCCCATTTTCCTTCGTTTGACATAATGATTCAATCCGTTAAGCACTCATGTCAACGGAACATTATAGCTTTTACTAAAAAAGAGACTAAGAAAAGGAAAGTTTGGGCTTGCCCAGTTTCTTATTTACGCAAGCTTGGATAAAACCAAAATATTCAGGCGAGGGGCGTCCAGGTCGACTTCTGAATTCACCATGGAATTGGCTGGCAAAGTAGAAGTAATTCTTGAGGTACTCGAGGGTTTCCATGCGTCTGCCGTCACTGCTTTTGCCTGTGAAGCGCAAGCCATTGTTTTTGAGAACTTCGATATAGTCAAGGTTGACTTCGAAGCGGTGGCGGTGGCGTTCATAGATTTCTTCACATCCAAACATATTGTAGGCTACGCTGCCCTTCTCAAGAATAACTTTGTGGGCACCCAACCGCATTGTTGCGCCTTTAGCTTCGATACCGCGTTGCTCAGGCATCAAGTCAATAACGGGATAAGGAGTGTCAGGATTGATTTCAGTGCTGTTAGCATCTTTTAGACCGCAGACGTTACGTGCAAATTCAATGACAGCCAACTGGAAGCCATAACATATGCCTAAGAAGGGGATGTCGTGTTCACGTGCATATTTTGCGGCGGCGATTTTGCCTTCAGTGCCGCGTGGACCAAAGCCGTAGGGAACAAAGACGCCGTCATAACCAGCGAGTTCCTCAATACATTGAGGTTCACGCTCGTATTTTTCAGCTTCAAGATAGGATATGCAGACTTTGGCTTTATTTGCCGCGCCGCCGTGCCGCAGGGCTTCAGTCATGCTAACATAGCTATCAGTTAACCCTGCGTATTTGCCAACTAACGCAATTTTAACTTCATGTTCTGGATGAACCATGGCGTCAACGAATGTTTGCCATTGGCTGAAGTCTTTGGTTTCATATTTAAGACCAAGACGTTGACAGACAAAGTCGCCCATGCCCTGCTTATCCAAGATGAGTGGCACTTGATAGACAGTTTCGGCGTTGTATGAGCAGAAGACTGCTGCTTCGGGGATGGTACCGAACAAGGCGATTTTGCGGAGTGCCTCAGAATCAATCATGACGGGGCTGCGGGCAACGATGGTGTCAGGTTGAATACCGATGCGACGCAGTTCGTTTACGCTGTGCTGGAGCGGTTTAGTTTTCATTTCGCCGGTAACATCCAAGACGGGTACCAACGCGACATGCACATAGAGGGTGTTTTCGTAACCTTCCTCGACACGCATCTGACGAATAGCCTCCAAGAAAGGCAAGCCTTCAATGTCGCCGACCGTGCCGCCAACCTCGGTTAAAACGATGTCGGCGTTTACGGCTTTACCCGCGTTTTTGATGCGATTTTTAATTTCGTTAGTGACGTGAGGGACGATTTGGACGCATCTGCCCAAAAAGTCGCCGTGACGTTCTTTTTCGATTACGCTGCGGTAGATGGTTCCGGTGGTTAAATTGTTGCTTTGTTTGAGGCTGAGATCCAAGAAGCGTTCATACCAGCCCAAGTCTAGGTCTGTTTCGCCTCCGTCATCGGTGACGAAGACTTCGCCGTGCATGTATGGATTCATTGTTCCCGCGTCAATGTTAACGTAGGGGTCGATTTTTACGACAGTGGGTTTTAAGCCTCTTGCTTGGAGCATTTTGCCGATTGAAGAAGTTAAGATACCTTTACCAACTGAGCTTAACACGCCGCCTGTTACGAAAATGTACTTAACCATTTTTTTCCCCGTTATAACCACTACCTTTCAAGCAGTCTTAATATAACTCTTTTGTGTGCAACGCTGAAAAACCGTGCAATTAAGCATCATTAAAACAGAAAAAATATACAATTATTGGGGTGCAGACATGGAATATTTGCGGTTGCGTCTAAGTCCCCAAATCAAAAGCCAAATGCCAATCACCACCAAAACCAGCGGCCAGAAATACGCCCAGAACAAACCCAAGGTTCCAGTGAGTGCTGCTAAACCCAAGAAAACTATGATTAAGCCCGCGATGAGTAACCCTATGCCGCCACCCTGATGGTGATAATGATAATCGCCTTGGTAGTGACGATGCACGTGTCGATAGTTAACTCTGCAATCTACGTACAGGGGAGAACCGCAGTTTGAACAATTCGTTGCTACTTCAGGGTTTAATGTTCCGCATTTTGTGCAATAAACCAAAGCCATATCCTCGATACGCTTGTAGATGTCTGTGGACTCATAAAATTTTTGGTCGCTTTCAGAAAAGCTACAGAAATCTGCTGCATAAAATATTAATTAAAGGCAGCATATACTAAACGAGACATAAAATGCCACAAGCCTTCGTATTAATCAACGTAGAATCTGGAGCCGAAGAAGAAGTAGTCAACCAACTAAAACAGGTCGAAGGCATCCAAGAAGCCTACTTCTCCTATGGCGTTTACGACATAATCACCAAGATAAAAGCAGACTCCATGGAGAAACTCAAAGACACAGTAACCCGCAAAATCCGAACCCTAAACAGAGTTCGTTCAACGCTAACACTCATCATGATGGAAGAATAAGCCTCAACTTATCCTTGTGGAGCCTTTTTGCTATAACCCTTAAATGCCTAGGCACTGAAGGTTAAGCAAGGCAAACCCCATGAAACAGCTAAAAGCACCCACACGCCAGCAAGCAGTCATCATCCTTTTAATCGTGGGGTTAATTGCATTCGTAGCCTACTTCTACTTCTACATCAACCCCGCCCAACTAATTGAGATTCTTGCCCAAACCAACCTCGTTTACTTCGCCGGCGCGTTTATCGCCTACAGCCTCTACGTTCTTTTCTCGTCGCTGGTCTGGCAAAACCTCCTAACAAACCTCTCCATAGACGTATCCAAACGCAAAGCCCTCCTCTACACATGGGTCGGCCTCTTCTTTGAAGCCACAGTCCCTCAACTGGGATGGTCCGCGGAGATATCCAAAACCTATCTCCTCTCCAAAGACACAAAAGTAGACGCAGAACGAATCGGTGCCTCCGTGGTTGGACAAAAAATCTTCGTCATGACCCTGAGCGTTGTTGCGATGGCAGTCGGGTTAACTTCAGTGCTGGTTAGTTATTCATTGCCACCACTTGTCACTTTCCTGATTGGTCTGGTCTTGGGGCTTTCAGCTTTGACTTTGTCGATGGTCTACTACATCAGCGTTAAGCCTTCCGCCACACAAACCCTTCTAAAATGGGCCATACGGATTGTGTTGATTTTCCGTAAGAGTTGGAACCCGCAAAGCTTTAAAGAAAAAGCGGAAGACTGGCTGAGTAAGTTTCACCGAGACATCGAGCAACTAAAAGCTAACCCACGCCAACTCATCTGCCCCATCATCACCTCAATTATTGCTTTTGTTTGTGAAGTTTCCGTGTTGGCCTTTGCCTTTTTAGCGTTAGGTCAAGCGGTACCTGTTAACGTAATCTTGATCGTTTTCACCTTAACCGGAACACTACAAACTGTCGGGGTAACGTTTTTTGGTTTTCCAGAAATAATAATGGCCACGTCGTTTGAGGCGTTAGGTATCGTGCCGGCGTCTTTAGGACTTGCGGTAACTTTGTTGGCGCGCGTAGTGAATTTGTGGTTTAGACTGATTGTTTCTTATGCGGCGTTGCAATATGCAGGGTTAGGCATACTTAAAAGAAAGCCAATCAAACAAGCAGGCAAGCAGTGAATTTTTCTCTTGAATATAGGGAGCATTTTTTACTTTCCTGTTCATTTTGCGGGTTTTTTCTGTTAGGAAAGATTTTAATGCAGTCTCCCTAATTCAATTACATAGAGGATCTTTATGCCCACAGCGTTTGTGTTGATAAACACTGAGATAGGCTCAGAATCAGACGTTTTAAATGAACTCAAAAAAGTTGAGGGTGTCGAGGAATCGTCAGCTGTTTATGGAGTATATGACATCGTAGCACGAGTTAAAGCCGACACCATGGATAGACTAAAAGAAATCGTAACTTGGCGTGTAAGGCGCCTTGACAAAGTCCGCTCAACACTCACCATGATTGTTGTAGAGGACAAAGTCTAAACTTTCTTTTTTCTTTCAAAAAACGGCTAATATTGATTTTTAGTTCATAAGAATTTTTAACAAAACCCACAGAGTAACTGTGATAACTATGGAAAAACAGTTTAGATGCCCTTGGTGTGGCAACAACTTTCAGAATGGGAAAGAACTTGACGCACACGCACGAGGCCACTATATTAGGCAAAGTTCAGCTTAGCCTCTTAACGCTAAACAAGTTGTGACTGTGCCGATACAGTCACATAATTTTAAATTTTTTGCAAAGGAGTAGTGAGTCCTGTGCGTCATAGAGGTAGAGCCAAATGAGTCCAAACTCAAAAAAAATCTGCATGCGACATAATACCCAACCCGCAGGCAGAGGTGACTCTACCCGTAGAAGCACCGAACTTTTTGTTGGTTGGCAGAGGAGGCTTGGAAAAATGCATGTTTTTTCGTGTATCCCTTAAAGCAGGAAGAGCACTCCAACCTCTAAAGCCAACCCAATCCGACCAAATGAAAGGAGTTGAAAGATAAATAATGCCAACAGCCTACGTTCTTTTGAACACTGAGATTGGATCAGAAGACGAAGTTTTGAGCGCAATAGAAAAAGTTGAAGGCGTAACCGAAGTCCATTGCCTTTGGGGCGTCTATGATATTATCGCGACCGTTGAAGCAGAAAGCATCGAAAAATTAACCCACATAATCACCAAAAACATCGGAAACATCAGCCATATAAACTCAAAACTAACTATGCTAATCCACGACGAAACATCCACTCTGCGAGACGGCTTATTGGAAGAAACACCGCTTATCCAATAAGGCCCACAAAATTTTTTTAGTCCCCCCGTACCCTTCTTTCTTAATATCTTAGGAGCAGCCACCCTTGACAAGCCATCATACAATGCATATTGGACTCGACGACACAGACTCAACTAAAGGCGGCTGCACTACCTATCTTACCGCTTGCCTAATCGAAAAACTCGAACCGTTCCACGTTAAATTTCTTGATTATCCACGACTTATCAGACTAAACCCCAACGTTCCTTGGAAAACCCGTGGCAACGGAGCTTTATGCCTAAGCTTCGCCTACAATCCCCAAGACGAAGAAGCCATTAAAGAAACAGCCTACAACTTCTGGGAACAACATGCCGCCGTAAAAATGAGGGGCACCGACCCGGGAATCGTCATTTACCAACAGGATGAAATTCCCGCGGAACTAAAAGCATACGCCAAAAAAACTGAAACCACCGTTATCAAACTCAAAGAAGCTATGGCGCTCATCAAACGTTTGGGCGCGGAAGCTTGTGGATACAACACCTGCCGGGGCATCATTGGCGCATTGGCAGCCATCGGCGAAACTCTCGAAGGCGACTACACTTACGAACTCATCGCTTATCGTACCCCCGAAAACTTGGGCACGAAACGTCGCGTCGATGAAGCATCGATTTTTGAGATGGACAAACAGACCACGCCATACACGTTCAATAATGTTGACACAGAGAAAGGTCGTGTTATCATTACTCCGCGAGGACCTGACCCAATTCTCTTTGGAATCCGAGGCGAATCCGCAGATATCGTGAAGAAAGCCTTTGGTATAGTGAAGCCTCAAGAACCCGTGGAGCGCTGGGTAATTTTCCGCAGCAACCAAGGCACCGACGCCCACCTCACCCCCCTGCCAACTCTCTCAGAGCTTGCCCCCTATTGTAGCGTTATCGTCAAAGGAACTGTATCTAAACCTCCCCGAATTGTTCCAGTCCGCCATGTAATCTTTAGCATCAAAGACGCAACAGAGGAAGTTGACTGTGCCGCCTACGAACCAACGGGCGACCTCCGAAAAATTGCGCGAGAACTCCAAATCGGCGATACCTTAGAAGTAACGGGTGCCGTCCACAAAGCCACCGCTACTAAACCCCAGACAATTAACCTTGAAAAAATCCGTATCCTCACCCTAAAACAGCAAACAGTCGCCTCAAACCCGCTGTGCCCTAACTGTGGGAAACGCCTCAAATCCATGGGCAAAAACCAAGGCTTCCGCTGCGACCGCTGTGGCGGCAGATATACCGAACTTAAAAAAACCGAGGTGCCGCTACCCCGAACCCTTAAACCTGGACTATATGTACCTTCTACTCGGAGCCAGCGCCACTTGACTAAACCTTTGCGGCGTTATGGACAGGAAAAAAGCTGCAACAACACACCTCGTCTGATTAATGAGTGGCATTTGCCATAAGCTGCCGTTAACAGACAAGATTTGTGGTTTTTTGACTCACTATAAGTGAGTGAGGCTTATTACGGTGGGCAGAAGGTTCTTTGAGAGAATATCCTATGAGAGGAGAATAGGGAAAGTGACCGTGAAGAGTAAAATAACGCCGATAGAAATCGGGAAATTAAGCAACGTGAAATGCTCTATTTGCGGTCGTTTTCTTTCTGAGTACTCCATCAAAGGCAATGGCAAGTATCCGACTATGTGTACCCGTTGCGTCCTGAATACACCTGCAGTAAAAGAAATCGCCAGCACAGGCAATAACGAGCGAATACTTGCAGCATTGGTTAAACAATGGGACATCGACTACGAAAAAGAGCTAGAAAAAAAGTTTGCTAAGATTATCAGGCGCAAACCCACCGCTGTTGAACCACAATAATTCCAATTAATTGAAATATCCTGATAAGGTTTGAGGCGACGTGAAACTGTTACCATTACTTGTGGTGAGCGTTAACGAGTAGCCTCCCCCATAAGAGAGCGCAACATTGTTTTGGTTGATTGTGAGTTTTTTTACGGTTCCATCCGCGGGAAGGATGCTTTGGACTGTCGTGTCGGTTGCTAGGGTTTTTCCGTCTGCGTCCTTGAGCGTCAACTGCGTCACAATTATTTCTTGCTCAGACTCTGAGTAGGCTTCAACCGACAAAGCACTGCTACTGTCGACGCTCACTGATTTGAAGGCAATGGTCTCTACGGGGGTAGCCGTTGGTGTAGGCGTAACTTCAGCAGTAGGAGCAGGAGAGGCAGAAGGGGTTGCGGTAGGGCTGGAGTCTTTTTGGGGAGCCCAATCAATCTGGGAGGCGCCGACAAGCACCAAAATCACTACGATTAACGTGGTGGCGACAGCTATTACAGTTTTTTGTTTCATTTTAACTCAAAGCAGTTATCAACAATCTTTGTATATTAAACTAATTAAAAGAACAGCACACAAACGATTCAGGATATATTCTCAAGTTTGATTTCTATCGACTTGCATTCGAAAAAGTTATTGAAAGTCTTTAAATCCGACAACCCCATAAACCCCTTTCACAACAAATCAAACTCCAACGACTAGAGGCAAGCTCACATGGTTGAAAAAACGTTCCCAGCAGAAGCCTACCAGCTTCCCTTCTTCAAACAAGAAGGCTTCATACGTAAACATTGCCCAAAATGCGGCGAATGGTTCTGGACGCAAAACGCAGAGCAGGAAACCTGCGGCGAATCAGGCAGCGACGAATGCGGCTGCTACAGCTTCCTTGGCAACCCCGCCACATCCAAAAAATTCACTCTCAGCGAAATGCGCGAAGCGTTCCTGAGCTTCTTTGAAAAAAACGGCCACACCCGCATAAAACCCTACCCAGTTGTGGCCCGCTGGCGCAAAGACATCTACCTAACACACGCCAGCATAATCGACTTCCAGCCCTATGTCACCGAAGGCATTGCACCTCCACCAGCGAACCCCTTGGTGATTTCACAGCCATCCATTAGGCTAACGGACATATCAAACACGGGTCCAACTTTTGGCAGGCACTTAACCATTTTCGAGATGGGAGGCGCCCACGCTTTCAATTACCCTGATAAAGAAGTTTACTGGAAAGACGACACGGTACGCTTCCACCACCGCTTCGCAACCGAGTGTCTGGGCATTAAATCTGAAGAAGTCATTTACAAAGAAGGCGTCTGGGTAGGCGGCGGCAACGCTGGTCCCGATGTGGAATGCATCTGCCGCGGACTCGAAGTTGGTACCCTTGTCTTTATGCAATACAAAGTAGTCGGCGACGACTTCGTAGAGTTGCCTATCCGTACAGTCGACACAGGCTATGGCATTGACCGCTTCACATGGATTAGCCAAGGCGTCCCAAGCCTATTTCAAGCCATCTACGGTAACCTGCTTGACAAAGTCATGAGCATGGCAGGCATAACTAACATAGATAACGACTTCTTGTTTCAAGTCGCAAAGTACTCTGGGCTGGTCAGCGTGGATAAACGAGCTAACCGTATGGTTGCCCGTCGACGCGTCTCCGAACTAACTGGCATAGACCTCGCGACACTCGAGAAGGTCTTGGTCCCGATCGAAAACGCGTGGGCAGTCACCGACCACACCAAAACCCTTAGCTTCATGCTATCTGAAGGCGTGGTGCCCTCAAACATCCAAGAAGGCTACCTCGCAAGGCTCCTCTTCCGACGCGTCTACCGCCTCATGCGCACCCTCAACATTGAACCCGCCAAACTCTACGACATCATCGACATGCAAGCAGACTACTGGGCAAAAGACTTCCCTCACATAAAAGAAATGCAAAACGAAATCATCGAAATGCTCAAAGTCGAAGAAGAAAAATTCGTAGAAACCCTCAACCGCGGAGAAGGCATGGTTAAACGCATCGCAACGGACCTTAAATCCAAAGGCACAGGCAAACTCTCCAACGACCTGCTTGCCGAACTCTATGACAGCCACGGATTACCCCCAGAAATCGTCAAACAAGCCGCAGAAAAAGAAGGCGTCGAAGTTGATGTCCCAGAAAACTTCTATGCACTAATAGCGAATCGTCACATGGCGGCATCTAAACCTGTTGAGGAAGAAGAGGCAAAAGCAGAGAAGACGATTGAAGAAGTCGTCGAGCAACTTCCCCAAACCGAACCTCTCTACTACACTGACGTTTATCAGCGTGAATTTAACGCTACAGTCCTCAAAATCGTCGGAGGCATCTACGTCGTGCTGGGCAGTACCTGCTTCTATCCTGAAGGCGGCGGCCAACCCAACGACCTAGGCAAACTGGTCTACGACCACACTGCCTACGACGTTGTGGATGTTCAGAAAATCGGCAAAGTTATAGTCCATAAACTAAAAACCCCCGCAACATTCAAAGAAGGCTCCACCGTGCATGGCATACTGGATTGGGAACGACGATACAGTCTCATGAAAGCTCACACCGTCACGCACCTAATTAACGGCGCAGCTCGACGCGTACTGGGCGAACATGTCTGGCAAAGCGGCACCCAAAAAGGGCTAGAAACCTCACGCCTCGACATATCCCACTACCGCAGATTAAGCCAAGAAGAAATCCACAAAATCGAAACCCAAGCAAACCAAGCCATCGCCGCCAACATGAAAATCGAAACCAAATGGTACCCCCGCAACGAAGCTGAGAAACTCTACGGATTCCGACTCTATCAAGGCGGCGCCGTCCCAGGCAAAGACATCCGCGTCGTTAAAACCGGCGATTGGGATGTGGAAGCCTGCGCGGGCACTCACCTTGGCAGCACCAGCGAGGTCGGATTGGTCAAAATCGTCTATACAGAGCGTGTTCAAGATGGCGTTGAACGATTGGGCTACGCGGTCGGCTTAAAGGCGCTCAAAGCGGTGCAGGATCAAGAAAGTCTGCTTTGGAAAGTCAGCGAAACCCTCAGCGCACCAATCGACAAGCTCGATAAAACCGCCGAAAAAATGCTCTGCGAACTCAAAGACGCCCGAAGCGAAAACAAACGCCTACTAAAAGAACTCGCAGCTAAAGAAAGCGACCTCGGCCAAGCTCAAGCAGCAGAAGCCGCAGTTGAAATCAACGGAGTAGCCCTCGTCAAGCGGGATTTCGGAGATTGCGTCGATACTAATCGCATGGTTCAGACCGCCTCAGAAGTACTCAAACGCAACCCCGCAGCTGTCACGCTGTATTATGGCTGTGATGGGAAAAGCTGTCGGCTTATGGTTATGGCTGGAGAGGCTGCTGTGCAAAAAGGCGTCCACGCAGGCAACGTCGTCAAAGAAGCAGCGCCGATTATGGGAGGCGGAGGCGGCGGAAGACCTAACTTTGCGCAGGGCGGCGGCACTCAATGCCAAAAACTCGCGGATGCAGTGGCGGCAGCGCTGGACGTTGTCAAAAAGCAGCTGAAAACTTAGCTGGCTTTCTTTCTCTTTTTTTGGTTTCTCTCTTTGTGTGGGTGTAGCGGTTTACGGGGTGCCACAAGACTGCCAAAGGTTTAAGCCCTGTTTTGTTGCTGCATTGTTTTTCTGCGTCTGTTATGGTGTGGGGTGCGGCGTGTTCCTTCACATCCTGCATGGTTTCGGTTGATTTTGCGTGTGGCGGCATGCAGCGACCGCACAAAACCATACAAGAATTGCAGCTTCCTTGGGCATGCATAAGGGAAGGCTTCTTGACGAATCCAAGCTAAAGGTTCTTGACTACCCCGCCGCTTTACTCGTCCCTTTTTGCCTGCGTGTAGGCTTCTTGGATGACTGAAAAGTTTTTCTCCGCCAAGTCAACTCGGAAACGTTTGTGCAGCGTTTTTTCCATGCCCTCGAGCGTGACAATGTTGGTTGCTTTGGCAACAACAGCCAACAATGCGGTGTTAGTGATGGGGACGCCGAGGATTTTTAGGGCAATTTCGGTTGCTGGAACGGTCCAGACTTTTCCTTTGTTGACTCCGAGGGCTTCTTTTAAGACCGCGGGGTCTTTATTTGAGTTGATGATTAAGCAGCCGCCATTGTGTTTTAGCCCCGCAGTCACTGGTAAATTCTTGATTAGCGTGTTATCTAAAACAATTACAACATCAGGGTAGTAAACTCCGCAATGCAGCCTTATGGGTTCGGTGCTGATGCGGGTGAAGGCAGTTACGGGTGCACCCATGCGTTCAGTTCCAAACTCGGGGAAGGATTGGATGTATTTGCCTGTTTCGAGGGCGGTACGTGCCAGCAGGTCACTTGCGGTCCAAGCTCCCTGCCCCCCTCGTCCATGCCACCTGAACTCTACCATTGTTTTCAAAGGTACAATCGCTCCGCTGAGGGCATCACTGACATGTTACTAAATACAGAGATATACATTTTTCCGTAAAAATTCCCAAAAAAATAAGCCAATGTAAATTCAAGTAGGAGCAAATGGAAAACTAAAATTTACATAATAATTTATTACGGAAAGCATTTGACTTAGAAAACGCCAGAGGTCAAAAAAGTATCCTAGCAAACAACACCTCATAAGATGCAGCCATACTAGATGGTGAGGTTGGGCAGCATGGTTTTTTTTATTGTAGTTTGTTCATGGTTTTATGCATATTTTTTAGGCAATATATTTTTAAGCGAGCATGCACAGGTGTGCTTAAGGTGAAGCGTGCATGAGCACGCGTACACAGGTGAATATGAGTGCGTAGAAGTTTAACCGTAACCCCAGAAAACGACAAAAAAATCCTACTCACCAAAGGCCTCTTCCTAACAGGAGACGACCCCTTCGACATAGACTACACCACACTCGTCAACATCTTTCTCGAACTCGGACACAAAGTCATGGCCAGCGCCCTAAACGAACCCAACAACCCCACCTTTACCATGAACAAAAACGAAGTCTTCGAAGTCTTCAAGAAATACGCGTTCAGCAACGAACTAAAAGAAGACGCTGTCGGAGACCAATTCGCCGAAATCGTCATACGCAAACTCATCGAACAATACAACAAATCTGTAACCCAAGCCCTCAAACAACCCCAAAACCCCGAACTATCACCCCAACCGCCCCAAGAGGAACCACAACCCGACGCCGCCCAAGCAGAAACCAAACACCACGTCTACATAAGATAAACCGAGGAAAAACAATGCCCACCACAAAAAATACTCCAGCAAAAACCACAATATATGCAAAAAATCCATCCCCCTCCCAAAGGTTACGTAAAAAATGCAGTTCCGCCACAGAACAAATTTTAATTCCCCGACGGGTTTGTTCTGTTATAACTGGAACTGGAGGGCAAATGTGACATGGTTGAAGACCAAGTGCCCGCGCCAGATAGTTTTGAGCAGCTTCTTGAATGTGAGAAGAAGCGTTCCCAAGATTATCTGACTCGGCTAAAATATATGCAGGCAGACTACGAAAACGCAAAGAAACGCTTTGAACGTGAAGCTGAACAAATCCGAAGTCACTGCAACGAACGCATAGTGTTGGAGTTGCTTGATGTCGTGGATGAGTTAGAATTAGCCACAAAAAACGGCTCTGATTCGCCTTCTACGCAGTGCCTCATACAAGGGGTCGAAATGACTCTCAAGAAATTACGGAAAGTTCTTGAGCAGGAAGGAGTCAGCGAGATTCCTAACCCAGAAGGCAAATGCTTTGACCCCAAACTCCACAACGCCATATGTGTTGTGGAATGTGACGATAAAGACGAATCCACAGTCATGGAACAGATCCGTAAAGGATACCAAATGAGGGACCGTGTGATTCGACCAAGCATCGTCAAAGTTTCCGTAAAACCAAAAAATCAAAGTAATCAAACGGAGGAAAAACAAAATTGAGTAACCAAAAAACAAATGAAAAAATATTAGGAATCGATTTGGGAACAACCAACTCGGCAGCCGCCATCTATGAGGGGGGACACTCAACCGTTATCCCCAGCGCGGAGGGACCAACGATGGCTGGAAAAATGTTCCCATCCGTCGTTGCCTTCACAAAAGATGGACAGCTCCTCGTCGGTGAACCCGCTAAACGCCAAGCAACCACCAACTCAGAGGGCACCTTCTTTGAAATAAAACGCAAAATGGGCCAAGACGTCAAGGTATCCGCCTATGGCAAAGAATACAGCCCCCAACAAATCTCAGCATTCATACTACAAAAAATCAAAAAAGACGCAGAAACCTACCTCGGAGGCACCATAAACAAAGCCGTCATCACCGTCCCAGCCCACTTCAACGACAACCAAAGACAGGCAACTAAAGACGCTGGCGAAATCGCAGGCTTCCAAGTCATGCGCATCATCAACGAACCCACCGCAGCCTGCCTCGCCTATGGCATCGACAAACTACAGCATGAAATGAAAATCCTCGTCTTCAGCTTCGGCGGAGGCACCCATGACGTAACCCTCATGGATTTCGGCAAAGGAGTCTTCCAAGTACTATCCACAAGCGGCGACACCCAACTCGGCGGAACCGACGTGGACAAAGCAGTCGTAGGCTACCTCGTAGAGGAATTTAAACGCCAAACTGGCGTAGACATCTCCAACGACCGCATGGCTATGTCACGGCTCAAAGACGCGGCAGAAAAAGCTAAAATCGAACTATCAACCTTGATGAGCACCGACATCGACTTACCCTTCTTAACCGCAAATGCCTCAGGACCCAAACACCTACACATGACACTTACCCGAACCAAACTCGAAGCCCTCGCCCAACCCATCGTTGAGAGAACAAGACCAACCTTACTCAAGGCGCTTGAAGACGCTAAACTCACACCCCAACAGGTCGACAAAATCATCCTCATCGGCGGCATGACCCGCATGCCAATGGTTCAACGCTTCGTAGAGCAGCTCCTTGGCAAAGCCCCTGAACGTGGAATTGACCCTATGGAATCCGTCGCTATCGGCGCAGCCATCCAAGGCGGAGTCGTCACAGGCGAAGTCACTGACCTCTTGCTCCTCGACGTTACCCCCCTTAGTCTAGGCGTTGAAACTATGGGCAGCGTCATGACCAAAGTCATCGAGAAAAACACCACCATACCCACCAAACGCAGCCAAGTCTTCACCACCGCAGCCGACTTCCAAACCGCAGTCACCATCCACGTACTACAAGGCGAACGCGCCATGGCAAGCGATAACGTGTCTTTAGGCATGTTTAACCTCGTAGACCTACCCCCCGCACCTAGAGGTGTACCTCAAATCGAGGTTACCTTTGACATTGACGCAAACGGCATCCTAAACGTAACCGCCAAAGATCGCGGCACAGGCAAAGAATCCAAAATCACCATAACCGCATCCACTAAACTCTCTAAAGAAGAAAAAGACCGACTCATCAAAGACGCAGAGCAATTTGCTGAGCAAGACCGCAAGAAGAGAGAAGAAGCCGAAACCCGCAACACCGCCGACAGCCTCGTCTACACTGCTGAACGCACAAAGCAAGATCTTGCAGGCAAACTCTCGGCAGAGGAAACAGGCAAAATCGACGCAGCAGTTACCGAACTTAAAAACGCCCTGGCAAGCAATGACATGGCACAAGTGAAAGCCAAATCTGACGCGCTACAAAAGGTGCTCCAAGAAGTCGGAACCAAAGTCTATCAGCAAGCAGCCGCAGAAGCAGCCAAACAGCAACAGGCCCAAGGCCAAACAGGCCCCGGACCCCAAGGCGGCGCGGGACCCACCATGCCCCCAGGCGGAGAATCTGGACCTCAAGGACCAGAAGGCGACAACGTCGTCGACTCAAACGACTACAAAGTAAAGTAACCCAAGTCTGCCCCTTCTTCTTTTTTCTTTTTTAATATAACTCGAATACTCAATTTTTCTTTGTGCACAAATTATTAACTTCTCACTTCAATAGTTTGTTTTATAAGCGCTATCTGACGAAATTTTTATTTTTTTAACAATTCAAAAAGTATTATTGCATCAGAAATGCAAACCGTTAAATATTGAGAGCAAGCGATAAGCCTCTATAAGGAAAAGGTTGTTATGTCACAAAGAAAAACCAAATTGCCAAAAAGCATGCTACTCCTATCTTGTCTGCTTCTGTTACTTGTTTGTCTTGTGCCATCTGTGCAAGCAGCACCAGTTTGGGTTATTGAAACTGCGGACTCAACTTCAGATGTTGTTAGTTCCGCCACGTCACTTGCATTGGACTCAAATGGTGACCCACACATCAGCTACTGTAACGATCCACATGATTTGTTATACGCAAAAAAAACAGGCAGTAGTTGGACGATTGAAACAGTTGATTACCTCAAGGTTGTAGGTGAAGACTCGTCTATTGCGTTAGACGCTGCTGGAAATCCCCACATAACCTATGTCATGAGTTCGCCTTCAACTAACATCTCTTATGTAACAAAAACTGGCTCAGGTTGGCACCATGAGACAATCGCTGCACGCGGCAGCCTAATGTATACATCACTTAAGTTGGATTCAAGCGGAAGCCCACACGTGGTCTTTCTAAACAATACCGACAGCGTCTTGAAATATGCAACTAAATTAGGCGGCGGATGGACCATTGAGAACGTTGACACCAATGTTATGTCTAGTAACTCGCTTGCGTTAGACTCATCAGGTAATCCACACATAAGCTACTTTGACCAAACCGGCAGGGCTTTGAAGTATGCCACCAAAACATCCACAGGATGGATGATTGAAACAGTAGACGATACGGGCTATTCAGCAGGCCTATACTCTGGCATAGCCATAGACTCATACGATAATCCACACATAGCCTACTACTTCACGGAAGGCTCCACAGCTTGCTTAAAATACGCCAACAAAACTGCAACAGGCTGGACGACCGAAACAGTGGACAACCCTGGCAGTGGTAAGAATGTTGGTTGGTACATTTCGCTTGCCATCGATTCGGCAGATAGACCGCATATCAGTTACTATGATTCGTACAACGATGATTTGAAATATGCCACCAATACGGGCACCACATGGACTAAAACAGTTGTTGATTCAACTGGAAATGTCGGGATGTTCAACTCGATAGCAATTGATTCTTCGAATAAGCCACACATAAGTTACTTTGACTGGGACCACAGCTACCTAAAATACGCAAGCCTATGTGACCGTGAAACAATATCAACGGCCACTGGAACAGGAATCGCGGCCCTAACCACAAGCGTTGGAGAAATAACAAGCCTCACCGCAGTCTCAGAAGACTCTTTACCCGAGACAGGTAAACCAAGCATGGATTTCCCACATGGCTTCTTCTCCTACAACATTGAAGGGCTAACACCCGGACAATCCGTAACTGTCGAAATAACTTTGCCAAACAACGTACCCGTAGGTTCACAATACTGGAAATACCAAAACAACCAGTGGATCCAAATACCCATCGGCAGCGACAACGGCGACAATGTCATCTATATAGTCTTAACTGACGGCGGCCTAGGGGACTCAGACGGCTTGGCCAATGGGGTAATTTCCGATCCAGGCGGAGTAGCAGTCAACGGAGGCTACTTCGTCGTTCCCGAGACACCCTTTGCCACAGCTCTCATAAGCATGTTTGCGGCGCTGTCCATCTTTGTTCTCTTCAAACGGCAAAAACAGAAATCTCTGCTAGCTTAGAGCCAGCTAGCTCATTTTCCTTTTTTTAGCTCCATGAATCTTAGCGGATAGTTTACTTTGCTTTTTGGGGGTCTTTGGGCTGTATGGGCAACTGGATTTGGATTGTGGTTCCTAAGCTGGGTACGCTTTCGGCGCGGACTGTACCGTTGTGGGCTTCAACGTTGCGTTTACAAATCGCTAACCCAAAACCCATCCCCTTAGCCTTCGTCGTAAACAACGGTCCCCACAACTTTGAGAGCGTCTCCGCGGTCATCCCATGACCAGTGTCCTTAAACGTGAAAACCACTGATTCCCCAATTTGCTGCGACGCAATTTCTAGTGTGCCACCTTCGGGCATGGCGTCAAAGGCGTTTTTTATGATGTTAGCAAAGCCCCGGCAGATACGGCTCTCATCCACCCGTAGCGTCGGTACGTCTTGGGTGTGGTTTTCTACAGTTACGTCTTGTGGAATTTCGTTGTAGATTAAGGCGTCTCTGACAAGGTTTCGAGGCGTGGTTGTTTTTAGGTCCAGTTGGATTTCGCTTGAATAATCAACGAGGTCAGTGATGATTTTATTCGCGTAAACAATGCTTTTATCGATGCTTTCAAACATGGCTTCGTCTTCTTCATCAAGAATGTGGGCGTTGACGTATTTCTTTTTAAGAAAATAGGTTGCTCCCCTGATCCCTGACAACGGGTTGCGCATGTCATGACCTAAAATACCCGCTAATTCTCCAATCGATGCCAGTCTTTCCGTGTTAAGAAGTTTCTGTTCCATCTCCTTGTGGTCAGTAATGTCATGCAACACAAAGGAAGCCCCGACGTCTTGACCGTTGCTGTCGGTAACCATCGAGCAAGAAACCATCCCCGATTTCCGTTCCCCCGCCTTTGTGGTGAAGGTTATTTCTCGGTTCTTTATTTCCCGCTTTATCTTCAAATGCGCAATAATTTCTGGCCGCGCGTTATCTTTATCCCGGACCGTAGCTTTATACAGCATTGAACTTACGGATTGACCAAGGATTTCTTTTTCAGTATAACCGCAGAGTTCCGTGAGGGAAGGGTTGATTTTGATAATAGTGCCCTTCAGATTGACGAGTATGATGGCGTCGGGCATTGTTGAGAATACGTGTTCTGCCGCGAATTCTGACCTAAAGGTGAAAAGGCTGTATTTAGACATTGCATAGAGAACAAAAAAGGCAGTTGCGCTTCCTGCAATGTGACCAAGTACCGGAAAAGATATTCCCAAAAGGGCAATGAAGGAGTCTGTTACTATTGATGTGATTATGGGAATACAGAATCCTAGGGCTACGAATTCAGTTTGTTTCTTGCGAGTTTTATCTAAGACATTTCTGTGATAATTGATAAAGAGAAAAACCATTAGTAAACCCAGTGTGCATGCCCACAGAGCGCCAATGGCAGACACAATTGACGACTGGAAAGGAGCTGAGTATCCCCAGGGCTCAAGCACAGGAGTTGCTGTAATCCCGCCAGCGGTCAAATCAATTAAAGAGAACACTACCGCGGGCAAATAAATGGCTAGATAACTTAGTCTATGTCTTGAAAAGTCGCTTTCTGTGAAGACCAATGTGAAGTGCAGCATTAGCGCAACCAGAAACGGCCAAAATGAAAGAACCTTAGTCCACAAAAACGCATCAGCCACAGTGTGAGCTTGAGAGATCATTAATTGGCAAAACGCCCAATACGCATTTGCAGCCATAGTCAACAAGAAAAGTTTGTTCAGGGTGGCTTTTCGGTTGAGAAAGTACACACTTAACCCTAAAGCGATGGAGATTGCGCTGGCACATAGGGATACTATAGCGTAGATGTTCATAGTTCTCCTCGGTTTTTAGGCAAGTTACAGGTTTAAGTGAGCACAAATTTACTGGCGGTTTTAGTCATAAAATGGTGTGTGTGAATTTTTCGGTATAGACACTTTTAGCAGAACACTAACAGCCCTCAACGTGTAAGGTGTTGCTGAATCAGCACACTTTTATTGGTGACCCACAAACTACACTTAACAACATTCACACTGGTACCACGAAGGTTACATGTTATGGTTGAACTCCGAGCGCAAGAACAACAACTCCTCACCAGCCTACAAAAATTAAACGGCAAAGCCTCAGTCGAACAACTCATGGAAGCATGCCAATTTCCCGACGCCGCCGTTATGCGCTCTGGACTAACGCTGCAAGAAAAAAACCTGCTAACCATACATGCCGATACCCAAAATCTCATCAAACTCACCCCCGAAGGCCAAACCTACGCCCAAAACGGTCTCCCCGAACGAAAACTGATACTGGCAACGGCAGAAATGGGCGGTTCCGCAGACCTGCGCCAAGCCGCTGAGAAGGCGGGGATTCAGCAGCAGTTTATTCAGATTGCTTTAGGCTGGGTTATACGCAAAAAATGGGCCCTCTTAAACTCCCAAACAAACACCCTAAACATCTCCGAAACTCTACTTCATCAAACCGTAATTCCCGAGGGTTGCGACGAAACACTCCTCAAATACCTCTACAACAAAGAAACAACGGCGCTTGATGATTTAAGCAAAGACCTCAAGGACGCCGCTGAGCAGCTTAAAAAGCGTAAGCTCGTAACCATAGAACCCAAAACCAGCCGTGTACTCCAAATTACCGAAGAAGGCAAAATAGCCGCTTCTGAAGCAACCACCGCACCTCCAGAAGTCACCCAACTCACCCCAGAACTAATAATTACAGGCAAATGGCGAAACATCCGCATCCAAAAATACAACATAGAAGCACCCGTCGCCAAAACCTACGGCGGCAAAAAACATCCCTACCTTCAATTCCTCGATGAAGTCCGCGAAAAACTTGTCCAGTTGGGTTTTCAGGAGATGACGGGAACAGCGGTGGAAACCAGCTTCTTCAACTTTGACACGCTCTACGTGCCACAGGACCATCCCGCACGGGAAGATAGCGACATTTACTACATAAAAGACCCCCCGCTCGGTGATATAAACGAACATAAAAAAGCCGCCGAACACGTCAAGACAACTCACGAGAACGGCGACGCAACAGGCTCTACGGGCTGGGGTTACAAATGGAGCCTTGACGCCGCCCGACGCCTTATCTTGCGAGGCCACGGCACATGTCTTAGCGCCCGCACGCTCGAAGCACACCGCTACGCTGTGCCAAGCCGACACTTCAGCATAGCCCGCGTGTATCGCCCCGAAATCACCGACCGCACGCATCTTAGCGAATTCAACCAAGTTGAAGGCATCATCATCGATCAAAACCTAAATTTAAAAGACCTCTTAGGGGTACTTGGCAAATTCGCGCGTGAAATCGCTGGTGCCGACAAAGTGCGTTTCAAACCCGACTACTTCCCATTTACTGAACCCAGCGTTGAACTCTCCGCCTACAAGGAGGGGTATGGCTGGATAGAATTTGGCGGTTCAGGCATATTCCGTCCTGAAGTCACCCAACCCTTAGGCGTTAAGGAACCCGTCATCGCGTGGGGACTAGGCGTAGACCGTCTGTTTATGATGCGCGCGGGGATAGAGGATATTCGGATGATTTTTAGCCAAGATCTTGCTTGGCTTAGGAGTAAACAGGTGACCTAAATGCCCACAATCGACGTTGACTACAAAGAACTTGAAAGCTTACTCGGCGTGCAGCTTAATGGCGACATGGAAAAACTCGACGATATCTTAGCCTTCGTGAAAGCTGAAGTGAAGGGTCATGACCCCAAAGAAGGCACCGTAACCGTAGAGATGAAAGATACCGCA
This sequence comes from Candidatus Bathyarchaeota archaeon, assembly GCA_026014745.1. Lineage (NCBI taxonomy): Archaea > Thermoproteati > Candidatus Bathyarchaeota > Candidatus Bathyarchaeota archaeon. The sequence goes on from JAOZHS010000003.1 coordinate 73,176, forward strand.
CGCGCCGATCTCTGGAGCGTTGAGGGACTAAGCCGCGCCCTTCAAGGTTACATCGGCAAGGCCAAAGGCATCAAACCCTACAAGGTGGGCAAATCTGTTATTGATGTTTACGTGGACGATGACCTGCACAACATTCGTCCCTTCATCTGCTGCGCCGTCGTCAAGGGCATCCATCTAAGCGACGAAGTCATCAAAGGTATCATGCACCTACAAGACAAACTTGACCAAACTCATGGTCGAAGCCGCCGCAAAACCAGCATCGGCATCTACAACCTCGACCTCATCAAACCCCCAATCCAATACAAAGCCGTCAACCCAAGCGACGTGCGGTTTGTGCCGTTGGGCTTTACTGAGCAAATGGGACTTGATGAGGTTCTGGAGCGGCATCCTAAAGGCCTCGAATACGGGCACATCGTGAAACGTAACCCGCTCTACCCAATGCTTTTTGACAGCGAAGGCAAAGTCCTCTCCTTCCCGCCTATCATTAATTCCTGCGATTTGGGCAAAATCACCGAAGACTCCCGCAACCTCCTCGTCGAAGTCACAGGTACACTGCACAAAACTGTGCTGGACGTCCTAGACCTTGTAGTGTTGGCGCTCATAGACCGAGGCGGAGAAGCGTTTGGAGCAACCATCCACTACCCCCAAGGCAAATTCTACACCCAAGCAACCGTGCAAACCCCAGATTTCTGCAACCGCCGATATCAACTCAGCGTACAAGAGACCAATAGTCTCCTTGGATTAGATTTGTCAGTAGAAAAAATCCGCGAGTTGCTACTGGTTGCGGGTTTAGACACCGAAAAAGTCGAGGGCGACTGCCTCAACGTCTTGGTGCCCTGTTATCGCGTCGACGTCATGCACGCCGTGGACATAATCGAAGACGTTGCCGTCGCCTATGGCTACAACAACATCGAACCCGTCTGGCGTGAACTCGCCACTACTGGGCAGGCGAAACCCAGCCAACGCCTCATAAACGTCGCCCGTGACCTTATGGTGGGTTTGGGTTATCAAGAAACACTCAATACCACACTAACCAACCCCGAGGAGCTCTTCACAAAAATGAACGCAGAGCCCACGCCGTTTGTTGAGTTGGCTAACCCCAAAGTCGTCACCATGACCTGCCTACGAAACAGGCTCCTACCCAGCCTCATGGAGTTTCTCAGCATTAACCAATCCGTAGAGTTTCCTCAGAAAATCTTTGAACTTAGCAAGGTCACCATACCCGACTCTGAAGCAGAGACGAGGACACGCGACGAAGACTGGCTCGCAGCCGCTACTAGCCACCCCAACGCCAACTTTACCGAAATCAAATCCGCATTGGACTCATTCATGACCAACATGGGCGTACAATGGACCATAAAAGAAAACACTGACCCCAGCTTCATAGAAGGACGTGTCGGCAAAATCCTCGTCGGCGACGTCGAAGTCGGCTTGGTTGGCGAAATCAGCCCCGCAGTGCTGGAAGCATGGAAACTAGAAAACCCCACCGCAGCCTTCGAACTAAACTTCCAAACAATCCTCAACAAAAAACAAAAACAGCCATAGCCGACGCAGACTTAGAACCATGAGAGGGTTCCGTTTTTTCGCGCTGTTTTCAGACACCAAGCATACACCCCATACCCCAAAGGCACAATGATTGCGCATTCCAGCGCCAAAATCAGAATGTACGGCAGCACTGCGCCAATTGTTGAGCCTGTGAGCATGAGTCGTATTGAGGTGAAGAAGTAGTATTGGGGTATGATGTAGGCGATGGCTTGCAGAAAAGGCGGCATAATCTGCGGTGGAAACAGCACATTGCCAAAGAGGCTGGTGGCGAGGGTTATGAATGCGGTTACAGGGTCGCCTTGTTTGGTTACAATGAGGATACCTGCGCCTATCATGCTGAAACCGAGGAAGGTTCCGATGCCGAGCGCCAAAACAAGTAGGGTCCCCACAATGTTGACGCTTAGGTTTACTCCAAAGACCAGCACACCGATGGCAAGGTAGACTATGACGACGGCGGTGCTCCAAACGAATCCCCAAATCGAACTGCCGATGATGAATGTGGAGAGGCGCGTGGGGGAGACCAGCACCTCTTCGAGCGCCCAGGGATTAATGGTTTTCTGCACCAAAGTCAATGCCTGGTTGAGGTAGGTGCTAAACGCCACGCCGATGATGAGGTACGTGGTGAAGTTCATGCCATACAGGTCCATAACGGTCTGGCTTGTTGCGCTGGTGCCCAAAAAGGCAAAGGACAACGCGCCGAAGAGCGCGGTTAGGATGAGGATGGCGATGTTGGTTTTGTAGGTGGAGAAGCTAATCATGTCCCGTTTCATGAAGTACCAGATTTTTTCAAGTTCCGCCCCAAATCCCACCTCTAAGACCTCCGCGTAAGCTCGATAAATGCATCTTCAAGCGTGGGTTCAACCCGTCGAAAGTTAACAAGCTTAATTTTTTGCTCAAACAAAAACCCAAACAGCACCGGCAACTGGTCTATGTTGCGTAGTTTGATGCGCACGCCCGTCTGGCCGGGCAGGACGTTCTCGCTATGTTCCACGAGTCCTGTCACGCCTTGAAGCCCACTTATAGCTTCAACCTGTTGAGGTGTAACTGCCTCAAGGACGAGGAATATGCGTTCTTCTTGCTTAATTTTCTCAATTAGCGCGGCAGGGGTATCGCAGGCTATGAGGTGACCGTGGCTGAGGATGCCGATTCTGTCGCATATCTGCGCTGCTTCCTCGATGTAGTGGGTTGTGTAGAGCACGGTTTTTCCTGTTTCTTTGTTGACGGTATTCTTTACGAATTCACGTACGTTGCGGGCTGAAATGGCGTCTAAGCCAGTGGTGGGTTCGTCGAGGAGCAGAACTGCTGGGTCGGGAAGAAGCGTACGTGCCAAGGAGAGTTTTCGTTTCATGCCGCCGCTGTAGCGTTGATAGAGGTCAAAGGCGCTGTTTTCTAAGCCCACCAACTTGAGGACGTCTAGGATGCGTTCGCGGCGTCTGTGGCGGGGCACATTGTAGATGGCGGCGAAGAATTCGAGGTTACGGTACCCTGTTAGGCGCCAAAAAAACCCGCGCTCCCCGACGCTAAAAAGTGTGCCCAAAGACTGTTTGACTTTCATGGGTTGACTTTTTATGTTGTAGCCATTGATGAGGGCGGTTCCCGAGTCGGGGGGTAGGAGAGTGCAGAGCATTTTGACGAGGGTGGTTTTGCCTGCGCCGTTAGGTCCCAAGAGCCCGAAGAGTTCGCCGCGTTTGATGTTTAGGTTGAGGTTGTCTATGGCGTTTATGTGGACTGTTTTTTTGAGGTTCCAACGTGAGGCAGTGGGTGGTCTGGTTTTGTAGGTTTTGGTTAAATTGATTATTTGGATTGCGTTTACTTCCTGCACGCCTACCCCTCATTTTTTTGACGGATAAATTGTGTATTTTTCATCATTTTATGCGCTTTTATGGCTCAATTAGACGCTAACTTGCTCAATAAGCTTGAAATATCGAGCTCTCCAAAGTATGGGTATGTTGCCAAAAGTGGTTTTGTATAATTCTGTTAGCGTAGACGGCGCAATTAAGGATTTCGACGTAGACATTGGTTTGCATTACCAGTTGCTGGGCAAGCTGGCTGCGGATGCGTTGCTGGTGGGTTCTGACACTGCAAAAAGCGGGATTACCCTCTTTAACAAAGAGGTCCTACCTGAAGAAGCCAGCGACTTCAACAAACCCGTCAGAGCAACCGATGACACACGCCTCTTCTGGGTAATCGCTGACAGCCAAGGCAAACTCCAAGACCTCATGCATGTCCACCGCAAATCAGGCTACGCCAAAGACATCATCGTCCTCGTCTCCAAAACCACCCCCCAAACATATCTTGATTATTTGACGGCGCGGCACTACGACTTCATAATGGCAGGCGAAGACCATGTTGACTATCGCTTGGCGCTAGAGCAGCTAAACAGCCGTTATGGCATGGAAACGGTTATCACGGATTCTGGCGGTGCCTTATCGGGGGTTCTTTTGGAGGCAGGGCTGGTCAATGAGGTACAACTGCTGATTGCCCCCGAGATTGTTGGTAAAAAAGCTGTTAACCTGTTTAGAAACGTTAAAAACAAGGTTAAACTTAAACTGACAAAATGTTTTGTGGTCGACAAAAACCATGCTCTGCTGGTCTACACTGTGATAGGCAACTAGTGAGTTGAAAATAGGCTTTTTTTTAAAATCATTTTGCCATATATTGTTTGTTTATTCGATAAGGGCTTGGGGCTGGAATTTTGAGAAAGAGTATTATGTTACCATATCAGAATTGTGGGTATGGGCAAATTGCGTCTCACTCTGATTATACTTACCACATTACTCGTGGGGGTCGTTGCAGGCGATAACTTTAACGTCGGCGCCCAAGCCGAGACCGAGCCAAACGTGTACGTAGGCATCGACATATCGTATGGTGACGTCCCCGAAGCCAAAGCAATGATTGACCAAGTCAGCGGCTACACCAACCTCTTCTGCGTCGGAACCACACGCATAACATGGTACCCCCAATCCTTAACCGACACTTTCCAATACGCTTACGACAAAGGCATGTACCTTATGAGCATACCCACAGGTTTCTTCTTTGACTCTGAGCGCCAACAATGGTATGCAAACACCAATAGCACTTTTGGCGACAAATTGCTCGGATTCTATTGGATGGATGAGGTCGGCGGCAAACAGCTTGACAAACGAGAATCCGCGCTAACCAGCGACAACTCCAGCTTAGAAGCCGCCGCAGAAGATTTTGTGCACCAACTCTCCATGAGGGTAGGTAACTCACAGACCGAAAAATACGGCTACAAAGCCTACACATCCGATTACGGTCTTTATTGGTTTGATTATAAAGTGTTTGACACTGTTTTTGCGGAGTTCGGCTGGAACTATAGCCGCCACATTAACATAGCTACGTGCCGAGGCGCGGCAGAAGCCCAAAACAAGGATTGGGGCATGATAATCACCTGGACCTACACCCAACCACCATACATCGAGTCAGGAGAAGAACTCTACAATGATATGGTCTTAGCCTATGACAACGGCGCCAAATACATCCTCATCTTTGACGGCAACGAAGGCTGGACAGGGGGAATCCTGCAGCAAGAACACCTCGACGCCATCCAACGCTTCTGGACCTACCAACAAACGCATCCCCCCAAAACTACACCCAAAAGCGAACGCACAGCCTTTGTGTTGCCTAAAGATTACGGGTTTGGCTTCCGCGGACCAAACGACCACATCTGGGGACTCTGGGCACCTGACGAATTCGCATATAACATTAGCATCACCGTTAGCAACCTAATCGAGCAGTACGGCGATAAACTCGACATTATCTATGATGACGGGTTAGCAAGCGGCAACAACGGATACCAGCAACTCCTCTACTGGGACACCTACACCGCATCTTCGACGCCGCAGCCCACAACTGAATCCGACGAACCCCTAACAGCCAACGGACACTCTACTTTGCTTATAGTTGCTGCAGTCGTCCTCGTTTCCGCCGCCGCCCTAACTGGGGTTTTTTTGGTGTATCAAGGAAAACAAAACAAACCCAACAAACCTAAAATCGCCTAACGCAACATGCCACAAACTCGCCTGAGTCAGGATACTTTTTGGCAAGCGGTACCTCTAGGTACGAGCCGTATCGGTTGTGGTAGGGGGCGCCTTTGCAGGAAAACAACGTTAACACCCTGCCGCCATGGTTTAGTTGGTAGCCTCGTTGGTTTGGTTGGTGTCCCCGAATCAGCATACCTACATTCAGAGTCTCCAGAACGGTTTGGGTAACATCCGCCCCGAACAAGTGCCCAAATCCCCTAGGCGACGCCTCTATACCCCGCAGCGAATCGTCAGGGTCGCTCCAGAGCAAATCCACCAGCATCGTACCCTTTGGGTCTGCAAGGTCTTGGATACTACGAATTTTTGGGGACACACCGCCATGCACCATCAAGTATTGTCCCTCTACCAGCACCGCGTTTGCCAGTTCTGCCCATAGTTCCCAGAGGGCGTCGTAGGCTTGTTCCCAGTCGTCGTCAAAGTGTCGCCGAAATTCGTAGGGCAGATCATGCGGAGAAGCCATCATGCCCCTCGGGGCTTCATGGTTGCCTCGCAGCAGTACAACCTGATCAGGATATGCGACTTTGAGGCTTAGCACGATATGGTAGACTTCGGCTGAGTGTCTGCCGCGGTCGCCGTAGTCGCCCAAAAACACCATCGTTGCCTCTTTGGATTGCAGTTTTTCTGTGGCGCTGCTTTTTTGGAGAATGGTTTGGAGGCTTTTGAGGTCGCCGTGTAAGTCGCCAATCACTATGCCGCTGCCTTCTGGCTTCAACTGCACCAATCCTTTTCGGACGCCCTTTCGTTCTTTTAGGAGCTGATGCGTCACTTTCTGAGTTAGCTCTACAAAATCGGGGGTCGCCGCCGCTTTGGCTCCGCTAACAAGACTATCCACATCCAAAAATTTTGCCTCTTAGAGAAGTTGGATTTTTAGGTTAAGAGAGGATGCAACGTTTTTTTCTATGGTGCGTTTAAGGGTGCTTATGCGGTCTACGGTTTCGTTATAGGTGTTGACTTTGACGGTTTCGTGGGTTTCGACGCTGGTTTTGCGTGCTTTTAGCTGGTCAACTTGTTCTTGGAACTGGCTAAGATGCTGTTTTATCTCATCCATCTTCGATGACTCCACGAGTTGGTTGCGGGTGTTGGCCATTTCTAGGCAGCGCACCTGTAGCTGTGCTAGGGAGTTGTTGTGGAGAATTTCTTTGATGGATTGGTCAGCTTTACGTGCCTTGTCTGGTTTGAGCTTTAACTTGTCCTCGGTTAGCATGACTTCGAGTTTTTCAAGTATCTCCTTTAACACTGGATACCCCTCGGGTTCTATAACCAACGCTTCAAAGGGTGTGTCGAGATATTGGTTGATTTTGGTTAGCTCGTCTGGGGTTATGCCTGCTCCACCACCGGAAGTCGCCAACGCCTGCATCTTAATAAAGGGTTTTTGCAAATGGCGTAGTGTATATTTGAGTTCGTTGCTTAACTCTTCGATTTCGGAGTTGACCAGGTTAAGTTTATCGATGGGACCGCGGCTTGTGAGCGCGTCGATTTTTGCTTCTAACTCGCTTATTTCTTGTTCGATGGGTAAGCGTTCGTTGCGGATTTGTTCTTTGTCTTCGACTATGGTGTTTAGTTGTTTTTCTATGGTTTGAATTTCGTTGAGGAGTTGGAACGTTTCTTGCAGGGTTTTGGTTTTGACGTATTCTTTGTTTATGAAATCGTTTAGGGTGTTGTAGGTTTGTTTGGCTTTTTCGTATACGGCGAGGAATTTGCGTCGGTCCATGATGAAGAAGGGGCTGATGCGGGGGAACCAGTTTTTGATGTCGATGTCGGTGACCATGAGCACCTTTTGGGTTTCCTGTGCGTATTTGCAGAGTTGGTCGTAGGAGATGTCGTCGGGTGCGGGAAGTTTTTTGAATCTGTCCATGAAGAGGCGGGCGAGTTTGTTTAGTGCGCGGGCGCGGTTGTAGACTTTCATGTTGCGTTTTTCGATTTCTTTGCTGCTGGTGTCGAAGAGTTGTTTGCTGATTTCGCCTATGCCTTGGATGGCGAAGTTCATTTCGTCGCGGAGTTGTTTGGCTTGGTTGCGTACGGGTGTTAGTGTAGTGTTGGTTTGGGTTTCGAGCCAGCGTTTGGCTTCTTGCGAACTTGTGAACTGGGTGGGTGTTTCCGACAAGGCAATCACTGGTAGTAGGTTGTTTTGGTTGTTTTTTAATTTTGGGTTAAAAACGGGAAGAACAAATCATACTCGTTTTTGAGTAGTTACTCTTAAATAGTTAGCGAAGGAAAATAACCAACCAAGGACTCAACCATGAACACCAAAAACCTCACCTTCGCAGTAATGATGGGCGCACTTGGAACCGCCCTATTCGCCATATCATACACCGTCGCCCCACTCGCCCCCTCCCTCGCCGTTGACCTCAGCCTAATCGGCGTACTGGTCGCAGGCTACTACGGCGGACCCAAAATCGGCTTCATAACAGGCCTAATCGCCGGCATCGTCCCCGGCATAGTATTTGGTCCAATGGGTTCGGGTGGCGTATTGGGTCTCATCGGTTTACCCTTCGGCAAAGCCCTCACAGGCATGAGCGCCGGTTTACTTAGCAACGCAATGGGATTTAAAGAAAACAAACATTCACCTCTGTTTGCTATCCCCGTCACATTTATCGCGTACATACCTGAAGCGCTCTTCACGTGGGGCTACTTCATGCTGGTAACACAAGACATAACCACGGGAACCGCAATCTACTCAACCATCATCGTCAAAGCACTCATCGAAGTAGGCATAATGAGCATCATCATGGTTGCATTGCTAAGAAACACTGGCTTTAGCTGCTACGTCCGAAACCACTTCTTCACCGAAAAACCCAAACAACAACTTCCCCCAGTTTCTATCTAAAAAACAAAAAGATATAAAAAAAATTTAGAAGCCTAAGGCTTGCGCAAGCACCTTAGGATTTATTTGCCCTGCCTTGAAGGTTCGGCCAGTTTTAGCGTTATTAATCATGAGCACCGCGGGGGCAAATAGTCCGCCGTCGATTTTGTAAAAGTCTTTACCGGCATCTAAGAAGATTTGTAGGAACGGTTTGCCGTAGTCTTTGGAGTTGATTGAGGGGGCATCTTTTACTAGTTGCTGGAGTTTGGCTTCATCGTCGTAATCGACGGTTAAGTAGACGGTTCCGCCGTATAGGATGACATCGTTGGTTCTTGCCATTGCGACTTCGAAGTCTGGTCCGACTGGCGGGATGGGCGCATAACCCGTGGCGTAGCGGATGACTTTGGGGTCGAGTCCGAGTGTTTTGAGTTTGTGAATACCAACCTCGACGACGCGTCCTGTAACTTGCGTTAAGCCAGCGACGCTTGCGGTTGGAGCAACAACTACAATTAAGTTTTGGGCGGAAACGTTGCTGCAGTTTTTGAGGACTTTCTCTATTAATACGTCGGAGGGTAGAACATTGCTTTCCAATGTGATGACTGCTTTGTCAGATTGGTCGATGTAGTCTATTTCTTCGTAGACTTCTTTTGGTTTGAGTGCGATTGCACGTGCAGGTCCGGAGCCGATGGCGATTTGGTCGCCGTCTTTGATTCGCCAGCCAGCGAATTGGCTGCCTAACATGGCTACTGCGGGGTGGTCAGATGTGATTGTTACGGATGGGAACGTGTAGTCGCCGTAGCTTTTGAAGCCCAACTCTACTGTGGCAGCAGCGCCTAAGCAGAGTTCAGTGAAGAGTTTGCCTGCCGCAAATCCGCCGGGGGCTTTGACGCCTGCATCAATGATGGTTGCGCCCGCCGAGGACTTGCTGATGGCGACGCCGTATAGGTCGGGGTTATCGAGGAATTTCTGGGCTTTTTGCCAAGCTAATTGGTTTACGCTGATTTTACCCATTTACACTTTCACCTTAAGACAAACAGACAGGAAACAACACTAAAATATTAAAGCTAACGCCTTCAAACCGTAAATTTCGGTATTACATATACCAATTGATAGCAAAGGGGTTCTAACGTTTGAATAATGTGGGACATGTGTAACCTTTCAGCAAGAAACACAAAATTGCTCAAAAAAGGCAATTTTGCCCCTATTAAGCAATTTGTTGTATCACGGGTGAGACAACATCAATTCATATAGTGTAGTGGTTGAAGTATGACCCTCCAAATGTGGTGCTGGATGGCTGTCTGCCCAAACTGCGGTAATGCCGTAGACAAACCCTTGCGAGAGATAGAGAACGTCGTATTTTATGCGGCGATCTTCGTTTGTCCTAAATGCGGCTGCGAATTTAAGGTTCAGCGTTATCGGGATTCTTGGCTTAAGAAAAAGTGATTGGCAGCAGCCACTTCCAAAAGTTGCTCTGTTAAAGCAATTTTGCTATTTTAAAGCAATTTGTTGTTGCTTTGCTGAAACAACATTCTTTCTTATTTGGGTGTGAGGTTGTGTATGAGTCATCTATTTCAGACGTGATGTTGGATGACCGTTTGTCCTGAATGCGGGCATACCGTAACTGTCCCTTGCCGAGAAATCAAGAACACCATGTTTTATGTGGCGCTATTCTATTGCCCAAAATGTGGATGCAGCTTCCGAGTTCAACGCTACAGCGACTGCTGGTTCATAAAACAATAAACTACAGCCTCAGACTTTCTTGCAAATTCTCTAACAGGGTAAACCGGTAAGCATCTAAACAAATCAGAAACCCTTGAAATCTACGTTAAATAAAGAGGGGGTACCTCGAAAGAGTTATCAGAGCCAGCAAGCGCGCTAATTTTTGCAGAAAAATAGCAAGATACACTTAACTTGGCTCATGAAAGCATTTATGTATCGTCTCTGTTTTTTTAGATATTGAAGAGAGTTAAATCAAATATGTCCGAACAAATTAGGAGCTTCATAGCTTTCGACATCCAAAACGACAGCGTTATGAGCAGGATCGCCGCGGCACAGCGCCTTCTTATTCAGACCAACGCTGACCTAAAACTCGTAGAACCCGTCAATATTCATGTAACTGTTCGTTTCTTGGGAGCCATCAGCCCCGAGATGGTGGAGAAAGTTTATGCAGCCATGAAAAACATAAAATTCAGCCCATTCACCATCCGACTAAACGGTTTAGGAGTCTTCCCGACACTCAATTATCCCCGAGTGGTCTGGGCAGGCATCAAAGATGGAGCCGAACAACTCAGAAGCATCTTTGAGCAACTCGAGCCCCAAATTCACGATTTAGGATTCGCACCCGACCCCAACGGTTTTAGCCCGCACTTAACCATCGCGCGGGTACGGTCAGGCGCAAACAAACAGAGACTCGTCGATTTGGTGCAACGCCAAGAAGACTATGACTTCGGCGTCATCAGAGCAGACTGTCTGCGGCTTAAAAAAAGCGAACTGACACCCCGCGGCCCCACCTACACTACGCTTAAAGAATACTGCCCATAAAGCCAGGCGAATCGGATGGAGAGCGTCACCCAACAAATCCTCAAAAAAATAACGCCCACACCAGAGGAACGCCAAAGGGTTGACGCATTAAGCCGCCGACTTCAGCAACAAATCATAGAGGCTTGCCAAACCGAAGGGGTGCCCGCAAAGGTGCGCGTGGAAGGTTCCGTAGCCAAAGACACTTACCTTAACGAAAACCCCGACATCGACATCTTCATCCGACTACCCAAAAGCATTCCCCGCAAAAACCTCGGTGAAGTCGGCTTAAAAATCGCCAAAAAAGCCGCAGGAGACGCTGAACAACTCGAACGCTTCGCAGAACATCCTTACCTTGAAATCATCGTTGACGATTACCGCGTAGATATCGTTCCCTGTTACGATGCGGCACGTGGAGAGTGGCAAAGCGCAACTGACCGCACACCGTATCACACTGACTACATCAAAACTCACCTCTCGGAGCCGCTTCATGGCGAGGTGCGGTTGCTTAAGCGGTTCATGCAGGGCATCGGAGTGTATGGCGCCGAAATCAAAGTAGGCGGATTTAGCGGTTATCTGTGTGAGCTTTTGGTGATGCATTACGGCTCCTTTGCAGGCGTCATAGAGGCGTTTGCCGCGTACAGCGAACGAGTGGTCATTGACCCCGAAGGCTACTATAAAGAAAGACAAACCGAACTACCGCTACTGTTCCCCGAACCCTTGGTTATTGTAGACCCCGTGGATAAGGGTCGAAACGTCGCGTCCGCGGTGCAGCCCCAAAAACTCTACAGCTTCATCGCCGCATCCCGAGCCTTCCAAACCAAACCATCCGAGCAGTTCTTTTATCCGCCTAAAACCCACGCCGTCTCACCTGACATCATCCAAAAACAACTTACCAACCGCGGCTCAGCATTTGTGTTTCTGTTTGTAGGCGAAGCAGCGGCTGTTCCAGACGTGTTATGGGGGCAACTTTACCGTAGCAAACGCTCGCTGCGTAGACTACTCGAAACCAACGGCTACACGGTTCTGCAGGACGCCGTCTGGAGCAACGAACGGTCCATGACTGCGTTTGTGTTCGAGTTGGAGCAGCAGTTGTTGCCTAACGTTAAGAAGCATCTTGGGCCACCCTTGGAGCGGGGTGTGGAGTGTGAAAAGTTTCTCGCCAAATACGTCTCCGACAAGTCTGTGTTGGCGGGTCCCTATGTTGAAGAGGGGCATTGGGTGGTGGAGTTGCCCAGAAAAAGCACCAACGCCGTTGCGTTACTTTATGAGCGGTTGGCGGATGGCGGCAAAAACGCTGGCGTCGCCGATTTAGTTGCCCAAGCCGCGCGGGAGCGTCTGGAAGTGCTGGTTAATGGTGAGGTGCTTAAAGTTTATGTGGAGCACTCGGATTTTGCGGTGTTTTTAACAGAGTTCCTCTCGGGTAAGCCGTTTTGGTTAGAAGCCCAGTAGGCTCAACACGATTAGGACTGCGCCCATTGCAAAGCAGTAGATGGCAAATAGGTAGAATTTGTTGGCGGTGAGCACTTTCCAGAGGATTTTTAGCGCCACAAAACTCACAGCAACCGTGACGGCTAGGGCGGCGACTAATTCAAGCATGCCGATGCCCGATGTTAGGAGAACGCCGCTGCCTTCTTGGTAGAGTGTGACGCCTAATGCTCCGATGATTGCGGGGATTGAGAGCAGGAAAGAGAATTTGAAGGCTACTTCTTTTTTGATGCCTAAGAGTAGGGCGGTGGCGATGGTGAATCCGCTACGGGATATGCTAGGCACAATTGATAAGCCTTGCATGATGCCGATGAGCAACGCTGCGAGGGGGCTGATGGTGCTTTTGGTTTCTTTGGTGAAGCGAGTGGCGAGCAGAAATACTCCGCTGACTATGAAGCCTACACCCAAAAAGAGTAGGGTACTGAAGTAGATGTCTAAGTCGTTGCCGACGAGTAGGGCTATGGCGCCGGTGGGGATGGAGCCGATGATTATGGGCACGATTAGTTTGCCGTCTGGGCTTTTTAAGTCTCGGTGCCAAAGTGCAGTTAGCACGTTTTTGAGGTCTCGGCGGAAGTAGAATAAAATGACAAACAGGGTTCCCACGTGCAGGGTGACGTCGAAGAGCAGGGGTACGCTTAAGCCAAAGAAGATTTCGGCGAGACGCAGATGCCCCGTGCTGGATATGGGGAGCCACTCAGTGGTGCCTTGGATGAAGCCTAAGATGATTGATTGAAGTAAATCCATGGGAACCGCTGTATCTGGTTATGGGCTGATATATTTAAATCAACCCTAACTCCGAAAAGACAAGTTAGCCAGCTTTTGTTGTGGCAGGCTAAGACGCATAAATGCAGATACCTAAACCTAACATAACATTAGTGAGGCAAACCAATGAGTGCACCATCAGCGGTTACAAACAAACCCAACCACACAAACCGATACATCGCTTTAGGACTCATCGCCATCACAGTACTTGTCATTTTCGTCGCGTTAGGAACCATGATGTCCATATCAGCAAGCACCGCCCAATCACAGAACAACCCTGCTCTAAAGGAGCACACAGAAAACAACCTAACCCCAAAAGGCTACATCGACAGCCCAACATGCAGCAGAACAGCTACCCCGCCCTCTCTTGAATAATCAGGGGCTTTCTACTGGTTTTCAACATACTAATGAGCCTGTTTTCAGCCAATAGTGATCTACCCCTCTTAGGATTCTGCAATGAGTTTCTAATAGCCTCCAAATATACAGGCGTCGCCTCCCCCTCTATCGTTTCTGCATACCTTGGATATTAGGATCCAAATAGACGCCAAATAGGTTAATGACCCGATTCTGTCAAGTCTGTGTCTATTTGGGGGTTCATGAACTTTCGTCTGTTCATGGGTTTGGTGATTTGATTTCTGAAAAGAATGCTAATTACTTTTATTTTTCTCAAGCAACGAAATGGTTGAGAAATGATATGCTTTATGCGTGTGAAAGATTTTAAATTCACAGGGAATTTTCTCAATGATTTCTTTTATTTCATCAGAATAAAAATCAAACCAGATATAATCGGTAATTGTTTGACAAGCCTCAGCCTGAACTCTGGCTGGTTCGTTGTCTTCCAAACGCATAACATTCCTTATCTCTTTATTAACGGAATATTTTTTGCCTTTGTGTAAAAAAGTTAACTGGATTTCATTAAGCGTAGTTGGTCTGTTGCCTTTATTACTTAGTAAAAATTCAAAATGAAATTTAATTACTGATGGATTGATTCCTTGTTCATGTGTTAAACTCTTAACTTTGACCTTTAGTATAGGTTTTTCTTGAGAATGAGTCCAATAAGATATGAAGAGAGCGATAACCCCTGTTATGGTGCCAATTATTCCTAGCGCAAGGTTGATTATAGGATATTCGCTCATGCTTTTTGTAAGCACTGAAGACATATTTCTTTCTTGGGGTAACTATAGAGGGATAGCGGAACTCTGTGCCTTTACCGCACCCTTACGGGTGTTTCGCAATACTGTCCGTTAAGCTTATCGCTATCTTTTTCTATCTTCGGCTAAGCGCTCGAAGGTCTTTTATTGCATTACGTTGATTATTGGGAACTATAGCAGCAAGCTGGCTTGCGTTTGGGTGATGGTTGTGGTTTCGGAATCTGTTTGGTTTACTGTTAAAGAGCGGAAGTGGAAAATCGGCTTCTTCGGCAGATTCTTCTGGACTGGCAGGAAGGAGTTGTGGGACTCTGACAATTGCACCATCGATTTTGCAAGAACACTTGACAATAAGTGTTTGATTGTGGTTCGGAGTAGCCAGACCAAATACAGCAGTTACATGGAAAAGGACGTTTTGCTTCGGTACATGTTAGCCTTTGAAATTTCAAGTAAGCCTATGGAACCCCAAACTGAGCTGTACACTGCCAGAAATAACCGTCCCAAACGGCGCGAAGGACCCAAAAAGCGCTGGGTGATGCAGCTTGACAATAAGCATTGGGTCTGGGAGTGGGCGCAGACAGGCAAAGACATCACGCAATCCACAGTTTACGGTTTGTACCGTGCCATAGTCAGCGAGTTAGAGCATCCCACCATCGCTGGCGATAGCATCATCAAGGCACAAATCACTGAGCAATCCGACGAATTAATGCCCGTAATTTACCAGCCCAGTGTGGATGCGCTGAAGAACTTTGTCCGCGAGGTTCACTGCGCCAAAGGACCACAAAACCCAGACGGTTCCTACGCTGTGGAGGTTTCAGTTCTCTTTAACAATGAGCGTCTTCGTCAGCACGGCTTTTGGAATTTCATCTATGAAGCCTTCCGCAGATTACGCTATGGCAGGGTTATGGACCTTGAGTCTTTCAAAATATTGGTAGGTAAGGATGCTGATAGTGACCGCTTTGTCTTTGAGGGCATTTACAGTAACGATGAGCAGATGAATGCTGATTCAATCCATGGCGATGCGCCGCCTGCACCCGAGCGTCCAGTGAAGTATTATTTTTTGGACCGCAACCATCCTGTTGTGTTTGTTAATACGTCGAATCATGCGATGGCGGAGCGTGATACGAACCTTAGGCTCTGGAAATGGGAGTATGTTGCGTGGTTGGGTGATGCTCCGATAAAGCGTGGAACTTTGTCAAGAAAGGAACTTGAAGAACGCCTCAGAAAACGGTAAACCCCCGCCACATGTGGGCGAGACTTTAAAAGAATAACCCGCCATCTTTAGCACTATCTAGGAGCAGACTGCATATGCCTACGTTCCAAACTGTCCGCGGAATGCGCGACCTCATCGGAGAAGAAGCCCAAACCTTCACCTACATCATCACAAACGCCAGACAAACCGCCTCCCTCTATGGCTTTAGAGAAGTCATCACCCCCCACGTCGAACCCCTCGAACTCTTAAGCGCCAAATCAGGCGAAGAAATCCGCCAACGCATGTTCATCTTCGAAGACCTCGGCAAACGCCAAGTAGCCCTACGCCCCGAATTCACCGCCTCCATCGCACGCCTAACCACCACCGCCCTCAAAAACGAACCCAAACCGCTACGCCTCTTCTCAGTAGGCACTGTCTATCGCTACGATGAACCCCAACGCGGCAGATACCGAGAATTCTGGCAATCAAACTTCGAAATAATGGGCTCCCCCAGACCCGAAGCAGACGCCGAAATCGTGCTCCTAACCAACAACCTGATGTCCAAGCTGGGCTTGCGGGGGTATGCGTTTAAAATCGGTCATATCGGCGTCATCCGTGGCATCCTCACCCAAGAAGGCGTGGATGAGAAAACCCAAAACGCTGTGTTGCAGCGGATGGACAAAAAAGAATACGAAGCCGCCCAAAAGCTGCTTGAATCGCCAAAGGCGCAGCAGATGCTCCAAGGCTTAATCGCAA
The DNA here is from genome assembly GCA_026014745.1 of Candidatus Bathyarchaeota archaeon. NCBI lineage: Archaea > Thermoproteati > Candidatus Bathyarchaeota > Candidatus Bathyarchaeota archaeon. The sequence continues at coordinate 89,451 of JAOZHS010000003.1, forward strand.
TAAAAGGCGCAGACTGGCAAGACACCCTTAGCCAAATTAAATCCTTGGTCGCAGGCTACACGGCAGCCACAGCAGCCGCAGACAACCTCGCCGAAATCCTAACCCTCATAACTCAAAGCACGGAACTTACCCTAACTGTAGACCCTGCGTTTGCCCGTGGACTCGAATACTACACAGGCATGATTTTTGAAGTCTACATCCCTCAACTCGAAATCGCGTTGGGCGGCGGCGGACGCTACGACAAACTTATCGAAGCCTTCGGCGGCGACCCCACCCCCGGAGTCGGATGCGCACATGGCATCGACCGAGTCGCCATCGCATTGCAAACCCAAAACGCAGCGATAACCGATAATGCTATCAAACGTGTCGCTGTGCTTGCCATCACCGAGAACCTTAAACCTCAATCCCTAAAAATCGCCCAACAACTCCGCGCAGAAGGCTTATCCGTTGAGTTTGAGGTTATGGGTCGTAAAATGGCGAAGGCGCTTGAAGATGCGGATAAGCGGGGTGCGGACTTTGCGGTTATTGTCGGTGAGCGGGAACTCAAAGAGGGCGCGGTTATGCTAAAAGACCTTGTGGGTCGCCAGCAGAGTGTGGTGCCCATAGCTGAGTTGGCTCAAAAAATCAAAAATTAAAGTAAAGAAAAATTTTTGCCCCAAAAGGGGCTTTTTGGTTGGGTTTAGAGTCGTTTGATGTAGCGGTTAACTTCCCATTCGGTGACTTGTAGGCGGTAGAGGTCCCATTCGTGGCGTTTCTCTTTGAGGAAGTTATCAAAGGTCACTGGACCCAATGTTTCGCGCATTAATTCGCTGGTTTCAAGTTCATCTAGTGCTTCTTTGAGGTTCTCTGGCAGTGAGACGATTCCGCGTTGTTTGCGTTCTTCGTAGCTCATGTGGTAAACGTTTAGTTCCACTGCTTCTCCGGGATCAATCTTGTTCTTGATACCGTCTAAGCCTGCGGATAAGAGCACTGCGAACTGGAGGTATGGGTTGCCGGCGCCGTCGGGGCAGCGGATTTCCATTCTTGCAGCGTTCTTTCTTCCGCCGAAGTTAGGAACGCGGATAAGTGGACTACGGTTTTTGTGTGCCCACGCCAAGTAGACTGGTGCTTCATAACCTGGGACTAAGCGTTTGAAGCTGTTTGGCCAACTGTTGAGCACTGCGCACATTTTTCGTCCATGTGCTAGTTGTCCACCGATGAAGTTGCGAGCAATGTCGGAGAGGTAACCGTTCTTTGCGTCTTCGGCATAGAACAAGTTCTGGGTCATTTCTTTGTTCCAGAGGCTCTGGTGAGTGTGCATGCCTGATCCGTTGATGCCTTGGAATGGTTTAGGCATGTATGTGGTGATGTAGCCTGCGCGTGCCGCGACAACTTTGCCGCACATCTTCATGGTGATTGCGCGGTCAGCGGTTTCTAGAGCTTCACCATATTTGAAGTCGATTTCGTTTTGTCCTAGTGCGACTTCGTGGTGGCTGATTTCGATATCTATGCCGAATGCTTCGGCTGTGTCTGCGATTTCGCGGCGGAGGTCGTCGGTTAAGTCTCCGGGGTGGAAGTCAAAGTAGCCTGCTAAGTCGATTGGGGTTGGTAACCCGCCTGTTTCGCTTTCTTTAACTATGAAAAACTCTAGTTCTGGTGCGCATATGAAGGTGTAATTTGCTTTGGTTGCTTTTTCGATGGCGCGTTCAAGGATGTAGCGGGGGTCACCTTCGAAGCGTTTGTTTTGTGGAGTATAAACGTCACATATTAGTCTGGCGCTGGATTTTTCTTTTGGTCTCCAGGGCAATACTGCGAAGGTGGTTGGGTCTGGGTAGAGAACCATGTCGGACTCTTCAATTGGCCTGTAGCCAGTGATCGAGGATCCGTCGAAGGATTGTCCGTTTTCGAAGATGCTTTCCATGTTTTTGGCGCTAACTGCCAGATTCTTTAGGAAACCGTTAATGTCGGTGAATTGCAGCCTAACAAATTTTATGTCTTTTTCTTGAATTTGTTGGATGACTTTTGTTACCTGTTCTTTCCAGGTTGGGTTTTTGAAATTTTTCATTTCTTTCCATGCCTCGCTATCATACAGGACATTCAATTATTGGATAGCATTTGTGTTCGAATGTATTTAAGTTTATGTGAGAGTACTTATGAAAACTGCATAAGTATCCACATCGTTGCTGCAGCATTGAAAATTTAAACAAAAAAAGGATAAAATTTTAAACAATAGTGCCAATCATGGCTGATTGGGAAATAAAAAAGATGTGCAAAAATGAGATTTTACCCCAGTTTTATATTCATTTGTTCAGTAGCTTCAGCACTTAATCATGTCTCCAGAGCACTATATGGGAGTGGGCTCGATGGGTGTAAAGGAAAAATTTTCACTCGCTGGGAAAAAGACGCAGCCTAACTCAATTCTTGGGTACGCTTGGCTACTTATTTGCAGTAACTTCTGACAAAGGAACATATCAAGCGGATGCTTCAAGAATGTCAGCATATTCTGGCTGTCGAAGCTATGCTTGGTGACTACGCCGCCGAGTCCTGCTTGGTTGGTATGAACCCTAATACATACGGCGTTCGCGGCGCAGAAAATCCCCTACATCCACAACATTCCGCAACGCAACCTGCTCCTGAGTCGCTTCAGTTTCTAAACCGCCCAAAATTCTTCCAAAACCCAGACAATCCCCAAACTCGTTAAGAACCAACGTAGCCTCTCCTTTACGTTTAGCGCCCATCACTTTAATGATGCCTGAGGCGAAGACGTCTCTGCCGCAGATAAACAGCCAAGCGGCTTTGCGTTCCAAAATTACCTTATTTGCGGCAGCTGGGACTAGCATATCTAGTAGGTTAAAGCTTGGGAAGAATACGCCATTTTTCATTTTGCCCAAATATAATCCTGCATAGAAGTAAACCCGTGATCCCGTATACTTTCGCAATTGGGCGTTTAGGAGGTAATATCTGTTGCCTCGCTCCACGATGGATTCGGGGTTGAGGCTGATTTTTGCCCCTAACTGTTCAGCAAACCGCAAAAGCTGCTTCATTTTTGGGTCCTCCGAAGTTTAGCTACAAAGAACCCCTGCGTTTCGCCAGGCCAAAACCGCTTACACCGCGCGACGGTTGGGTCTAACTGTTTGCCAAACACGTTAACTAATCCCGAAGCTCCGTTGCAGATGACTTCTTCAAGTTGGACAGGGAGATTTTTGATTGCCCAATCCATATTCAACTCGTCTTCTTCGGGCTCCAGCGAACACGTTGAATACACTAATTCCCCATCAGGGGAGAGGCAGTCAACGGCTTTTGCGAGAATTTCGCGTTGCACTCGAGCGTTGCGTTCGACGTCTGTGAGGGTGCGGTTTTTGAGCCAGTCGCGGTCAGCAGCGAAATTCCCTGAGCAGGGCGCATCGACGAGTACGCGGTCAAATTTGGCGTTTAAGCTGGGGGCTTGGCGGGCATCAAGCTGATAAACCACAGTGTTGCTTATGTGACAGCGTTCAAGATGGTTGGATAAGGCTGCGAGGCGCCGTTTATCCACGTCTATGGCGGTTATTATGCCTGAGTTTTCCATGGAGTCGGCGAGTTGGATGGTTTTGCCGCCGGGTGCAGCAGCCGCATCGAGTACACGTTTGCCCCTTAAGTTAGAGAAAAGCGTCACGGGAAGTTGGGCGGCGGCTTCTTGAATTGAATAATAGCCCAGAAGGTACTCAGCGGTTGCGCCGGGGGAAACCTGCGCGTCAAGTACCCAGTAGCCTTCTTTGAGCCATGAAATTTTTTGGAGATGGATCCCTATGGCTTCGAGTCTGCCGGGGATGTTTTTGCCTTTTGCGTTGGAGTTGTTGAGGCGAATAGCCTGCCGTAGTTTAACGGTTTGGGGTTTCCATCCTAATTGTTCGTAGCGACTAAAGAAGAAATCTTTGCCCGACATCAGCCATAGATTCTTTACGGGTCGATAAAAACCTTTCAAACCGTGCGCTGACTTTTTTGGTCTGCAAGGGGGCTGGTGTGATAAAGCCTTTTAGGGAGAAGAGGCAATCATACAACGTGACTTATAATGTCAAAAATTGTCCGCGTAGGTGTAACTTTTCCTCCTGACTTGCTCCAAGACTTCGATGAGATCATCTCAAAAATGGGGTATGAAAGCCGCAGCAAAGCAATCCAAGACGCAGTGCGGCTCTACGTGTCCGAGCGGAAATGGGTAAAAGAAGAAAACTCCACCCAAACAGGCGTCATTTTAATGGTTTATGACCACGACACCCGAGGACTCGAAAGCGAATTAACCGACTCCCAACACCACCACACCGACCTCATCTCCTCCACCATGCACATTCACCTAGGCGAACATGACTGCCTGGAAGTAATCGCTGTAAAAGGAAAAGGCTCAGAAATCCGACACCTAGCCGACGACTTAACCCGACGAAGAGGAGTAAAAATCCTCAAAACAATGATAGCAACGGTCTAAGCTTTTAGCTGAATCATCCGTTCCAGCGAAGTCCGCGCCTTGTCAGCCACGTCAAGCGGGATTTCCACTACATGCTTTTCTTCTTTAAGTGAGGCGTAGAGGCGTTCAAGCGTAGTTAATTTCATGTTGGGGCAAATCGCGCCGTCATAGGCGAGGTAGAATGCTTTTGTGGGGTTTTCTTTCTTGAGTCTATGCATAATTCCCTCTTCAGTTCCAACAATGAAGCTTTTCGCATTCGATTCCTTTGCGTAAAGACACATCTTTGAAGTGCTGCCGACGAAGTCAGCGATTTTACGCATTTCACTACTACATTCAGGATGAACCATGACAACAGCGTCAGGATGCTGCAACTTGAGGACTTTGACATCTTCAGGTTGGAACAACAGGTGCGTGGGGCAGAAACCGTTGGCGGGTATGGGAATTATTGTTTTGCCAGTTTTTTCCGCAACAAATTCGGCAAGGTTCTTGTCGGGGCCAAACAGCACTGTATCCGCGTCAAGACTCTTTACGACTTCGACCGCGTTGGCGCTGGTGCAGCAAATGTCGCTCTCAGCCTTGCAGGCAGCCAAGGTATTAACATAGAGAACAACGGGAGCTTTGGGGTACTGTTTTTTGGCGCGTTTAATCTCGTCCACAGTTAACATTTGCGCCATGGGGCACCTTGCACCCAGACTAGGTAGAAGCACTTTTTTGTGAGGGTTCATGATGACTGCGGATTCTGCCATGAAATCAACTGCGCAAAACACAATCATTTCCGCGTCTTTGACTGCGGCGGCTTTACGGCTCAATTCAATGCTGTCGCCGACGTAGTCTGCTAACTCTTGAATCTCGGCACGCTGATAATTGTGCGCTAAGATGATGGCTTTCTTTTCTTTTTTAAGTTCAAGGATTTTTTGGGGTAAATCCATATTTTCGCCTTGTGCCCGCTAAAGTGAAAAAATACAAGGAAAACTAATGAAATATATTCTTTTACCTCAAATAGAGGGTCTTTAACCTTAAAAACATATAAAACAAAACCACTAAACCCCTGCGTTGGCTGTTCGCGCCCATTTTTTGGCGGTAAACCCATTTAAATCCTCAGGGCATATAGAACTATAACACGGAGAAGCCTCCCATGCCTTATAACGAATTACGAAAAGATTACTTGCTAAATCGCTGGGTCGTAATTGCCACAGAACGCGGTCGCCGACCAACCGATTTTAAACCCAAACCCAGCGCAGCCTCAAATGCTGTTTGCCCGCTTTGCGTAGGCAATGAACATATGACGCCGCCTGCCGTACTGCTCTACCTCAAAGATAACGATGGCATCAAAAAAAGCCACGACCCCCCTGAAGGCACGCGCCCCCAGAATTGGCTCCTCCGCGTCATACCCAATCTGTTCCCCGCTTTCACACCGCCTAAACAGCCCCAAGACGCCGAGCACATGGCCAAGAATGATTGCCTTTGGGACGCAATTGGGCACCATGAAGTCATCATTGAATCACCCATCCATAACGATGGACCCGCAGAAGCGTCTCTATCCCAGTTAGAACTCGTCATAAACGCCTATCTTGACCGTTTTCACGCCTTAGCAGCTGAACCCTACGTGAGATACATCTCGATTTTTCGCAATTTCGGCATTGAAGCAGGCGCGTCTCTTTCCCATCCGCATAGCCAAATCATCGCCACCCCGATGGTTCCCACGATTTTGCAGGCTGAATACGATGCAAGCAGAACTTACCATCAAGAGCACGGCAGCTGCATGTTCTGTGACATCATCAAACGAGAACGTAACGGTCCCCGTTGGATTACTGAAACCACAGATTTCGTGGTCTTTGCCCCCTACGCCAGCATTGGACCAATGGAATTTTGGATATTGCCTAAAAAACACGCAGCAAACATCGCTGAATTAAGCCCCGCAGAGATAGCTGCGTTTGCAGAGACCCTAAAAGATAGTCTTAAGGCTCTAAAAGAGGTAGTTTCAGATCCGCCCTACAACTATGGTATCCACCTCTCCCTTGATTCGCAGGATAAGGATAGTTATCATTGGCATCTGGAGGTTTACCCCAAGTTGGCGACTTGGGCAGGGTTTGAGAAGAGCACAGGTGTCTACATTAACACGGTGACGCCTGAAGCCGCTGCTGAAAGCCTAAAAAAAGCCATTAGCACCTGAGCAGGACATCCTTTGGAGGGTACCTGTTTATGTGTATTCTCTGAATGTGTAGCCGCATTTTACGCAGCGTATGAACTGCGTGGACGATTCGTCGCTGCCTCGTGTCTGAACCTGCCACACGTTGGCCGTGTTGTTCCCGCATTTCGGACAATCGGAGCGTATAGTAGGCAGTATGTGAAGGTCTTGTTCTTCTCGGCTTATAACGGCGACTAACTGTTTAGGGCTGTGTTCGATGACTTTTCCGTTAACTACTTCGCTGGGGTCGATTGTTTCTTGCTTTTTGCTTCCACATTTAGTGCAAGTCAAAATCAGAAGAACTTGGTCTTGGGAACGAATTTTTGTCGGTTGAAGTCGTGAACCGCATTCCGCACAAAATTCCATTCTTTTTTCCACCTCAAAATCGGCGAATCCTCGGTTAACCTTGGCGTAAACGAGCGGTTGGGGAAGAGGGGGAAACAGATAATCGTCCACGTTGCAGTTAACCGTTGATTCAACTGACGCTTTGGTTGTTTATCCACAGCGTAGTTAATCCCAATAGGGCGCTTGTTTGATAAAAAACAATGTGACTGTACGAACACTACAACAAATAGCGAATAAGCGTTAACAAGATTTTTTAAAAACCAAAAAAAGGAAAGGGGAAATTGATTTTTTTTTCTCAGCTTTCAGCTTATGGTCGTTTTCTGAGCACTAGGATTATTACTAATCCGATGAGTGCCATAGCGACTATAATGCCGATGACGGCTGGGACGAAGTATTGTTCAACCATTGAGGCTGGTGCTGGTGTTGGTGCTGCTGTTGCTGCGGGTGCATCGCCTACATTTATGTAGGTAGTTCCGTAGGATGAACCATATGCATTGGAACCTCCGAAGGTTGCAATGATCTGGTAGGTGCCTGGAACTTCTGGAGTGTATGCGAATGCATAGTTGCCTGTTGCGTCGCTGGTTGTGTCGCCAATGTGGACGTAGTTGCCGTTGGGGTCAACTGTGTCTAAGCTGACTGGTACACCGGTTGCATCTGCTGGGTATGCTTGCTGCATGAATTTGTATTCCATCCATGCTTGCATGCTTTCATCAGAGATTGCTGGTGTGCCTTTTAGTGGTTCAACTAAGACGTTGTTGGTGTCGCGTCTGCCTGTTGCTGTTTGGTCAGTGACGGTGCCTTTGAGCATTATGGTGTTGCCTAAGGTTGACACGTCGTCTGAGCATGTAACGGTGGTTGCGCTTGGGCCTCTGCCGAATGCGTAGAGTTGGTTGTCGAAGAGGTTGAGTCCTACTAGGATGCCATCAGCCATCAGGATGTTTGATGTCGTCGGGGACATGCCGCCGAAGAATCCGAGTATCTTCCAGACTTCTTCGCCTGTGGTTGCGTCGATGCAGCGTAGGTTAGGTCCTCGCATGAGTGGCTGTGTAGGTGAGTGTTCACCTGTGACTGTGTAAAGTCTGTTGTTGCCAACCATAACGATGCCACATGGGTAGTTACCGCCGTATGCGGATTCTGTGCCTATGCTTGTTGCATCGTACTTCCACAGTACTGCGCCGGTTTTAATGTTGTATGCAGTGATTTGGCCACCGTAGCCTGAGGTGTACATTGTGCTGTTGTAGACTTGTATGCCTGTTCCGTAGTATTGGAATTGAACTTCTGGTTCGCTAATCCATGCTTGGGTCATAGTGTCGAGGTTGTAGGCGATCCATTGGAGTGTGGTTGCTTTAGCGAAGATTACAATGTTGTCTTCAGGGTAGATGCCTGATAGAGCGACAGTTTCACGACCTGCTGATGATGGTGGTGTGAATTCTTTGCGGTAGATTACTTGACCGATTTCTCCAGGTTTGAGGCTGATTTTTTCTATGTAGCCAGGAACTATGCCTGCTTCGTTGTTTATGCCGTTGGCTTCAACCAGAAGGTAATCATCTTGGCGTACTGCCACGATGCTGCCTGTTTGGTTGGAGATTGAGTTGCGTGGGCCTTGTAAGACGTTGCTGGGTAGTGAAACGTTTGCTGAGAAGAATAGGCTGCCATCATGTACGTTGTTGTAGTCCATTGCAGCGCTTAAAGTGAACATGCCTGTGCCGAAGTATGGGTCAGATGCGCCGAAGTCTCCGCCTGCTGGTCTCCATTGCCAGTAGCCAGTTCCGTTCTGGCATGCAACCATGGTTCCAGCGGAAGAGTTCCAGATTTGCAAGTAGGGTGCACCGTTAACAGATGCAATGTTGTATCTTAGTATGCTTCCGTCGAGTCCATAGACTGGTATGCCGCCTGAACTAACGTTTGCAATGTAGCAGACTGTTTTTCCTGTGTAGCCATCAAGCATTTCCCAAAGGGTGCCAGTTTTTATTGAGGAGCTGCTTACTGTTTCGGGTCCTGCGGTTCTTATTACTGCGCCATCAGGCATAAGTTTTGCATGAGCAATCTTTACTTGGCTTGGTAATTGTACGCCAGAAGTTCTCCACAAGTAACTAAAGCCACCGTGTTGGTTAGGTGATTCGTAGTTATAGATTTGGCCTTGTGAAGGTGCAGTTTGGTTATAGTCGAGTCTTAGGATTTCACCAGTGTATAAGTCTAATGTTTCCCATCCTTGTGTTCCGTGTGCTGTTATGCGTGGCGAGAAGTGTAGTTGACCGTTAAGGACAACACCTGAGAAGCTGAGACCTTGGTAGTGTGCGGTTTGGAAGCCAGTGCCGCCATCACGTTCATCCATTAGACCTCCAGCATAATACTGGTTTGTCCAGAGGATGTGTGCTGTGTCGGTAGTTTGACCCCATGCATAGTTGGTAGTGACTGATGCGCTGCCTGGACCGAACATTGCAGCTGCACCACAGCCTGTGCCGACTGGGTAATAGTTAGCTGCGCTGCCTAGCCAGCTGCCTGCCAAGACAAACCATTCTCGGTTGGCACTGTTTAAGGGGCGAGTCCACCAGTCAGTAGTGAGTGGTGTTTCTATCCAGTTGGGTGTTGCTTCTTGTTGGACGGTGAGGTTCACTGGTTGGCTCCATGCGGGTTGCCAGTAGGTGTGTGCAGCGGTTGTGTTCTTCCATTCGCCTGGGAAGTAAACCTGTATCATGTATTCGCCGACTGCATCAGGGGTATATCCGATGTAGGTTGCGCCGACGGGGTCGGTGCGTGGCAAGGTTTTGGTTTCGTTTGTACCGTCAGGTTTCACGATGTTGACGGTCATGAGGTTGTTCCATGCGGCGCGGCCGTTAGGTGCAGAAACTGTTCCTGCAGTTTCGCCAACGTCCGTGGGCATGTCTGCTGTCCAGGCTACAATGAGTGTCTCTTGTCCGAGACCAATAGTGTGTGGTGAGACGCCGACGTAGAGAAATGACCTGTTGGATGCTTCTGTTGCTGCACTAGCTGCGGGTAAGCTAATTGCTAGTGGAGCGGCCATTGATGTCAACAGCAATAACGCTAACAATATAGTGGTGTTCTTTTTCATTTTTTTTCATTTTCCTTATGTTTTTTGAAGGAAAGCTTACGCCTTCCTTCCTCAGCCTATAGCAAACAAGGGCTATATAAAATTAACTTGAGAACCCTTGACTTGAAAACCCCCTATTGCATCTAATTTGCATTATTTATTTAAAAAGCGATGTTTGAGATTACAATTTGTTGAAGTGTTTATTGCATTTATGTTAATAAAAAGTCGTCTATTGATTTGGCTTTAACACTTAACTATGGGGGCAAACAAAAGAAGGTTTACTTCTTTTTTTTCGTGGGCTTAGGTTTTGTCATGGACGCAGCTTTTTTGAGGTCCAGCGGCGAATTTACTCTAAAAAACGTGCGCAAATCTGGGTCTATCTGCTCAATAACAAGCGTAGACACATAGCGCACTCCACGAAGCTTCTCAACAATTACTTCTACATCAACCTCGCCCTCATCAACAGCCTCCTTAGCTGCAATTAGGGCTTGCTTCACATTATACACGGCATGTAGCGCTTCAATTTCGCTGCTGGTGCGTCTTACAACAACCGCTGATTTGCCACCACACAATTCTAAAAGCAAAGAGAGAACTTCACGAGATAGAAATGGGCTGTTTTCGGGTAAGAGCAATGCATATTCTCCGCTGGCAACTTGGAGTCCAGTGACGGCGCCAACTAGGGGGCTGCCTGAATTGGACGCATCAACTGCGAATTTTACTTTAGCCGGTAGCAGCCCTGCATATGCGGTTGAGTGTTCCTCCGAAGTGGTCACCACAATGATTTCATCTACTAAGTCTTTAACTGCATCTACAACGAGTTTTATGAGGGGGTTTCCATCAACATCGCCGTTGAAACCCTTGGATGAATTGCCGGCTAAAATAATTGCTGACTTATCCAAATCAAATCACACAAGGCACTCAATCCAATCGGAAAGTTTAAGGCTTTTGCACTAGAAACCACGAAAGCATTGCCTTAGCGTCCCCTGCAAAAGCCAAAGGGCAAACCCCTTAAACAAAGAATGCTAAACAAGCAGTTTTTCTATCTGCTCACATAACGCGCGCAATCTTGAGCAAGCCAATTTTCTGCGTGAAAAAATAAGGGTAGCCTACATGGATTCACATGCACACCGCGACGCTTCAACATAGATGCATGTTGGGCGTGTGGTGAAATTTGCTTATGCAACACCGAAACAGGCGCAAAGAAGCATTGCAAATTAGGTTTGCAACCGCTGCTGGTTGCAGTCTTGTGGCAGCCGTAGAATCGCCGCACGCACATAAAGAGAGAAACCCAAAAAGGGTGGGTTTAGGTGACTTCGTTGTTCTCTATTTTTCTTGCCATATCTTGAAGTATCCTGTTTAGCGGGTGGTCTGGTTTATCTTGTACAAAGATAAAGTTGCCTTCCGCTCTCAAGATTTCACAGAAGCATGGCACAATGCCCAGTAAAGGCACCTGATAGGTTTCTTTAACTCGGTTTTGGATTTCGTTTTTCTTAGCCGCTGCCGTGGGGTCTAAGACTTTGTTTAACACTAACCCCGTCTTTTTCTCAAAGAGGTTGTAGAGTTCAGCAAGCATTCGTTTAGTGCCATTCACGTCAGAACGGTCCCCGGTTGTTGCAACCACAACAAAATCCGCAGCCACAATGGCGTTAATGGATGAATACTGGAGTCCTGGGCTTGTGTCAAAGACCAGGTAGTCAAATTTTTGTTCTTTAATCATCGTTTCTCTTAGAGCCAAGATTCGGCCCAAAGCACGCATTTCCCATTTGCGATCTTTGCTGGATATATCACGGATAGCTTCGGTGGCTGGATTAGCAAGTGCAGCGTAAAAGTTGTTCTTTCCGCCTACTCTGTCGCTAAGGTCAACGAGGACTTTGTTAATTTCACAGTTGTTGTTGAGATAGTCGTTAAACCAGGTTTCGGTGTTCTCAGCTTTTAGTATTGCAAAGAGGCTTGGGGCTCGAAAGTCTAAGTCAAAAACGCAGACTTTTTTACCGCTTTTAGCAAACGTCGCGGCAAGGTTCACTGACAGTAATGTTTTGCCTGTTCCGCCTTTATACGAATGGACTGCTATAATTTTTCCCATAATCATTCCTCTCCTCTAAGGGTCTCTATCCACGTAGAAGTATGCCTTGCGGCCCTTACGTTCCTTCTTAAGATACCCCATAATTACCAACTGATTAAGATAAGCGCTCTCCACTGCGCGGGCACGATTCGTTTGCTCAGAGATCTCTTCAGCTGTCGCTCGCCCGCTTCGACATATTGTCATGGCCGTTTTACGCAAATGGTCGGGCATGGATAACAATGTCATGACATCTAGGGATGCATCAGGTAAAGCCGGTGAAGCTTTGGTCTCTCCCCCGACAGACTTCTGCAGCTCAATCATGACTTCAACTTTCTCATTGAGCTTCTCAAGACTGTCTTCTATGCGTTCCAAAACACTCAATGGCTTTTTGTTCAACGTTTCGTCTTTAATCAAGATGATTTCCCCCGACTTGTTTTTCAGGTGTACAAGTGGCTTGTTAAAGCAAAGTGTTTATTAAATCTTGCGACATAGCACTACATATTTTGTTTGACGAAAAATAACGAGGATTCAAAATAAAGATAAAACAAAAATAAACTTTAAAGGCTAAAAGTGAAGATTGAAGAAGGAAGTTTAGTAGGGGATGGGTGCCTGGTTTCTAGCTTCCTCTACAATTGGCAATACTTGTTTTAGTTCTTTGAAGTACTTCAGAACGGTGATGCCACGCTGGGTAACAGCAAAGACAACACGTTTTTTCCCTACGGTACGTTCTTCAACAAGGCCTTGCTTGATGAGGAAGTCTAAGTATTCTTTTAGAACACTGCAGTTGACGTTTGCTTTGTACATGACGTGCGTTAGCTTTAGGGGGCCTCGGTGAGCGAGCACTGTGAGGATGTCTACATACATTTCGAGTTTTGATCGACGCACTTTTGTTTTCCTCTTGGTTGTGTCTTATTTCTTGCATCTTTATATAAATCATTTATGTATTACTAATCAGTATTATTGACCATGTATTGGTTTAGTTGGCAGTTTTATCGATGGCATTATTTAACACGTTTAACCTACTTTCGAAGGCCGTGACCATGTCATCTAGCAATATTTCACGCAATTCTGTCGACAATCCTTTGATTTCTTTGCCGAAAACATCCGCTAATTTCTCTTCTAATTCTTTTCGAGCTTTATCCGCAATTTGCTTCAAATATTTTCACCCAATTTGTATAAACTCACAATGCCTGAAGCGATATAACTCATTTATGAAGCCAACATGTGTATTACTAATCAATACCTGAAACCCCAAAAAACCGTATTTTAATAAAGAATCGCCTGCATACTTTGTTACTCTTTATTGACCCGCGGGACTTTTTGGTTGAAAATATTCAAAAACGTAACTGCATAGACGCAGTCACAAATCCATTTAAGGTTACTTCTATATTGCATCAACGGAAAACCTCAAGAAATAGAATGATTGTTTTTCAGGAACGGCTATTTTTTAATGTTGCAAGCACCTAAAGAAAAATCTTGGAGCGTATTACTCGTAAAAGGTTACGTCTTAAACGATCAAGTGCGTGCGAAACGATGTCAAAACTGCAAATCAACAACAGAGGTATTGACTAAGAACTACAACAACCCTAACCTTTTGCTCTATGGGTGTAAAGATAGTAAATGTAGGCATAGACTGTTGCGTCTTGATTTTGAGGCTGTTATGTCTCCTGAATACGCCTCTCGTAGTGGATAATTAGACGGCGGAATTTCGAGTGAAGGGTGGCTTACTATATCGAGATTTATAGTATTTCACGATTCGCAATCTCTTAAATAGACAACCGCTAATACCTCCCATATAGGGAGGTAAAAAATTGAAAAAACCAGTAAAGATCATACTAGCATTAGCTCTCCTTGCCACGTTCTGTCTGATTTCTGTTGCAGCAGCTTCTACACCCGACCCACATTTCTACTCTGTCGATAAGACTTCGCCAGTCGACCCCGTTAAACTTGGTGACTCAGTCGTTATAACCGCAACCACAGACAACCCCAAAGTCAATAGGGTTGAATTCAAATGGTGGGCTCCAGGCAGCCCTCTTGATGGTCTCGCAGACTACTCTGAAGTTGACATAACTCCTGCTGATGGCTTCACTTCTAGTCACATAGTCAATAAACCCGGCGAATGGACTATGACTGCTAATTTCACTAACGTTCAAGCTAGCGGTGAATACAAGTACATATGGTCAGGCGATGCAGTATGGACCGTGACGAAGGACGGTAACTTCTTTGTCGTTGCTGAATACCCCTTGATCGGCGCTGCAGGTGCATCCATTGCTATGATGTTTGGTCTACTAGTCTTCAAACGCAAAGAAATCGTTAACCAACTTTGATCTTGATCAAAGGTTACTTTCGTTTGTTTGGTTCTATCCCTTTTTTTTATAACTTGATACTTTATACTTTATACAGAGCTATTAAGTAAATTGATAACCGAAATAAACTTTTTAAGCATCGATTAACCGCTTGTTTTCTGAAGGGAGAGAAAAATGAAAAATATAAAGAAAACTCTATTACTCTTATGCCTCATCTTACTATCAACCACAACTGTACTAGCAACAACAAAAGGCGCAACTTGGCCAAACTTGCCTTCCGACCCCGTAAAAATGCAACTCGGTTCGGGAAGTCCGAACTCATATCTTTCTGTCACTTTAACTGAAGTGCCTTCAGGCTACAGCGTTCTCGATGGTGCTATATATGCCGGTTGGTGCGGAGATGTTGATCTCGACCAAGCTACGGATATATACGTAAATTTGTATTCAACCTTGAGTGCATCTTTACCTGCTTCTTTAGATTCAATTGACTGGAATGCGGTTAACTATATAATCAACCATCCTGGTGACTTCAATAGAGTGCAAATTCAAGAAGCCATATGGTACATTACCGACGACACTGGACCCAGCGATGCAATTAAAGCCTTTGCGCAGACTGCTCTTGATGCAAGTGCTGCCGGTTATCAACCCGGTCCAGGCGACAAATTAGGCGTATTCTGTATTCCAAGCGATTCGAATTCGGCTCAGCCAATTATAATTGAGCTCCAACCACCAGCAACCCCAACCATCCGAACGGAACTATCCCAAACAACCATTACCATAGATACTGGCTGCTCACACAATTACGGCTGCCATTTCCACTACTCTTACTGTCACCACTCTTACTCTAATTGCTACTCTGGCTATTCTAACTGTTACTCTGGATACAGTAGATGCTCCACTGGTAGCTACAACTGCCCATCAACAACCGATTCAGTAGTCGATACAGCTTTCGTAACTGGCGTTAGCGGTTTACCAACACCAACAGGCACAATCACATTCCAAGTCTCCAAAGACAACGGCGTCACCTGGAGTAACTATGGTAGCGTCAAAACGCTCGTTGATGGTGTCGCAACTTCCGATAGCTATGCAATCACTGCGGTGGGAACCTACTATTTCCGTGCCATCTATTCAGGCGACTCTATCTACGTCGGCGTACAAAGCGGTAACTTTGAAGAACCTCTAGTAGTTACATACGAACTGAAAACAACCACTACAACCACCTGCCTTTCTGATGACTCAATAACCCTCGGCAAATCCGTCTATGACGTCGCATACGTAACTAGCGGTGCAACGGGAAAAGTCCGATTTGAAGTTTCAACCGACGGCGTCAACTTCGTGCAATATGGCGAGCTAAAAACACTTTCATATAGTTGCTACAAAAACTCTGCAACATCCGATTCCTACACTCCAGCAGCAACCGGCACCTACTACTTCCGAGCAGTTTACCTTGGCGACTCAACTCACAGTGGGTCTCAAAGCGGCAACACCGACGAAGTCTTAAAAGTCACAAGTTGCAACTGGGGCTGCGGCTCTTGGGGCTGGGGATATAACCCATGCGGATACTATAACGGCGGCTGCGGCAGCTACGGCTGGTACGGCGGCTGGTCAGGTTATAGTTGGTGTCGCTAAGATAGTTGACAAATAACTCAATGGCATATTGAGTCACCCTTTTTTCTTTTTCAATTATTTTTTTTACATCTGTAAAAACCAAATTTCTTTCTTGTCCGGGTATCAGAGGAATCCCTCAAAAGTTAAAAAGCGCTCACTTGTTTGAGGGAATTGCATCACACCCTTGAAATGCCCAGTTCAAAATCGTATCAATTTGCAATAAAATAAGGTTTGCTTTTTTGTTCTACAAATAATATTTCGGCGCGATTTTCTCAAGTCTTAAATAGTAATATGAATAATATTACCCATTCAAATTGAGGAAACAACATGTCAGCCCTTTCAATTGGAACCGAACTAGCAAATGTCCCCTTCGATCAGATGATAAGAAACTTGCTATTAGCAATGGTTTCAGCGCAAAACGACGCAAATACCTCCTTCATCGCAGGTGTACAAGAATTAGTTGACACACCAATTAATCTCAGCTACACAAAAGCAGGCGACTCCTCCAGCACCAAGACCACCATTAGCGGCAACGCCTTAGCCTTCGGAATACTCCCCACACTACTACAGATACAAACCGGAACCATACAAATCAAAATGGTCATCACAATGCAGAAGACAACTGAGGCAGAAGTCAAGATGCATGCCAAAGGCGGATGGCTATTCTTCTCAGCCACAGTTGACGCAAAATACTCCAGCAAATACTCCTACTCGGTTGAAGCATCAAGTTTCATTGAAATTAAAGTTGCCCCAGCACCCCCACCAGCGCCACTGATGAAAGCTATCGAGAAAATCACAGAAGACACAACTCCAAAAGCCGCTGCCTCCTCTTCGTCATCCACACCGGCGTAAAATAAAATGGCAAGTTTTCTTTCTTTTTTTTCTTTAATATCGGGATTAATTAGCGAAGCAAATAATGGGCTGAACCAAGCATTGGAAGCAAGCGCTGACCAGCCATCCCAATTTATAATTCCAAAAATTGAATTAGACCTCAAAGGCGTTGTTATTAACGATCAGGGTTTAAAACTTCTCTCTTCCGATGCTCAAACACTTAATTATTATGGTAATAAAGGAGAAAGCACAATTAAACTAACGTTTAGGCTTAAGCCTTAACATACATTAATGGGTGATCAAATGTCAAGTAACGAGAAAAAAGTTGAAACTAAGGTATTGTTTCCTTCCAAAATAGACTCCGCGACTCTAATAACTAATATCCAGAGAGATTTGATTCGCGTTCACGATTATGCCATGGCTCAAGACACTTCAACAACCTTTGTGCTCGCCGACTTCACAATGCAGCTAAAGGCGGTTGTAACCCAAGAGGGCGAAAAAACATTATTCGCACTACCCACAAAGGACAAAGAACTTGACCCCAACCTGATGAGCACGGTAAACATAACGCTTCGACCCATACCGCTAGAAATTAAACCATCCAGTAGCAGAAAACCAGTTGAAGCAATCGAAGGCATAGGAACCGTTATTGGTGAAAGGTTACGCGGTGTCGGAATTGAAACAGTTGCTGATTTGGCAATTGCATCTAAAGAAGACTTGGTCAAAGTAGGTGTAACTCCCAAGAAAGCAGTTGAATTCATAAGCATGGCAAAATTGATGACCAAAAGCAACGTAGCAGGCGTTGAAGGGGTTGACGAACAAGTCGCGGAGTTGCTTGTCGCCAGCAAAATTGATTCAAAAGAGAAACTTGCTGAGCTATCCCCCGAAGGACTAGTAAATGTGATAAATGAAACGATAAATTCGGGAAAAGTAAAAGTGCCCAAATCCTTCAAACTAACCGTTGACGACACTACCCGGATGGTTACCTCAGCTAAAACAATCCTGAGCAGAATACGCGCATAACAAGGGAAAACCGCCAATGTCTGATGTCCCCGAAAACGCGACTCTATGCGATATAATTCGAGATTTACTGCTCTCGTTGGTTTCTTCTCAAAATGAAGCAAACAAAGCCTTCATAGAAGGCATCGAAGAGTTAGCCGACACAGACGTAACGATAAGCTACACAAAAAATGTCCAAGGAAAAAAAGAAAAACAAGAAATCAAAGCCAACGCCCTATCTTTGGGCCTTCTACCAACTTGGCTAAACATTCAAAGCAGCACCATTGAAATACGCACCGCTCTCTCAACAGCAAGCAATCCTTCATCTTCGGGAATAAACGCAAAAAGCCTACGTGACCGCTCAAACACTCTATTCAAAATAAACCCCGTGGACGCAAAATACCAAAACGCTTACTCATATCGTGCAGCAAATTCAAGCGTAATTAAATTAACTATTGTGCCTCTTCCTCCCGACCAATTGTTAGAGGCTGCAAAATCGCAGAACCCAAAAATCGACACTACAAAAAAATAAAGGATTACTTGTTCCAGAAGAAGTCGACTAATTCGCTGTTTATGAATTTAATCGGTTCCAAAATAAGTCGCATGCCTATTGCCCGAAGATGTGGCGGCATCGAATCAATTTTTGATAATCCCGAACCTGGAACTGTGAATGTAACTTCGAGGTTGCCGTCTTGCTTTTTGATTTGTTGATCTTGGGTTTTTTTGAATTTTTCGAGTTTTTGCCGCAGTTTTTCGTTTTCAGGTAATAGATTTAGGAACGCGATTCGTGCGGGGTCAAAATAGAATTCGGCTATTTCGTTGAAGAATTCTATTAGCCAATTGTAATCTTCGGCCGTAGGCTTAACAGCGATAAGTAGCATTTGGAAGAATTCCTGAAAACCTGTGGTTGTGAATTCCTTAAAGACGCTCAAGTAGCTGGGGGGAACTGGGCTTGTGGCACGTAGTAGTTGCCGGTAAGAATACAGCAAAGACTCCGCCGCCATAGCGGGGGCGGTGTTTTCTAATCTTGCTCCCTGAGATGCATATCTGCAAAGCGCCTCATAGACGGTTTCGGGTTTATTTGATGAGAAACCAACCACGAGTAACGCATAGGCTAAGGGGTCATTTTTCTTTTCAGGAACAGCCAAAGCCGCCTTAATTTTATTCCAATCCCGAAATTCAGCAAAAGCAGTCAAAGCAACATAACCCGCGGTAGTGGCTTTGTAAATGGTTATTTTGCCCTTTTTTTCTCCTTCTACAAGTGATAAAGCCAATAGTTCTTTTAATGTTCTATTCAATTCGGGCCGGGTAATGCCTGTTTCTTTTAACAAATCTGCCAGTTGGGCATGTCCTTGTTTGCCGATTGCCTTTAAACAAGCTATGCGTCTGCGGGAAATCGTTTTGCTATCGTTAACGTCTATGGTGTTGAGGAAATTTAGGCTTGGAAATAACTGCAGAATTTTTGGATCTGCTTTTTTTGCGATTGCTACAAGATTGCTGGCTTTTGGTCTGTTAGTGTTGGTTTTCATTTTGGATCGCTCTGGCGAAATTCGGTTATGTATGTTATGCGAAACTCTTCTTTAAGCTCTTCTAACATCCATCCAATCTGTAGGTCGTCTATGTTTAACTTCGTCATAACCGAAAACCCTAAATCAAGCCCGCTTCATTACCTATTCAAAGATATTTTTTGTGCATAAATAAGGTATAACGGAGGTTTTTTGTGGCCGTCTTAAATAGCGACATCGCCGATCACAAAAAAGCAGAGTTACCGATAGCTGATTCTGGAGAGGATTTTAAGTCTTATGTTGAGTATTCTCCTGTTGCAGTTTTTGTGGCCAATCTCGATGGAAAATTTGAGTATGTAAATAAAGCTGCTTCCCACCTCATCGGTTATTCAAGAGAAGAAATATTAGATCTAAAAATTTATCAAATGGTCTTCGAAGAAGATATTCCAGAAGCCTTCAAAAAATTAGCTGAAGTTAAAGCAAAAGGTCAAATTTTGGACGAATTTATTTTTAAGTCTAAAGACGGCCAGCCAGTGAATATACGGGTGAACGGATTCAGGATGCCCGATGGAAAACTTGTTGCTTTCTGCGAAAACGTAACAGAACGGAAAAAAACTGAAGTTGCGCTAAGGATGTCAGAAGCAAAATTGCGGAGTATTGTTGAAAATTCAACTGACCAGATATTCATGATAGACGAAAATAGCAGATATTTATTTGTAAACAAGAGCTTGGCAGATAGTATAGGAAAGCGTCCTGAAGATATTATTGGCAAGTCAATATCTGAAGTGTATCCTCCGGAAACTGCCGCCCAATTCAAAGGTAACACAAAAAATGTTTTTGCTACTGGCAAAAGCCTACTTGTTGACGAAAAGATGGTCGTTAACAATCAAGAATTGGATATCAGTACCGTCTTGAATCCTGTCTTAGATGCTCAAAGAAATGTGATAGCCGTCACCGGGATTGTTAGAGACGTAACTGAACGCAAAAAAATAGAAAAAGAGCTGCATGAGAGCGAAGAAAGATTTAGAATAATCTTTGAGGGCGCAACCGACGGCATTCTTGTTGCTGACATTAAAACACAGCGATTTGTTCTTGCAAATCCCAAAATGTGTCAAATGGCGGGGTACCCACTTGAAGATTTGTTGAAGCTGAGTGTACCTGACATACATCCCAAAGAATTTCTGTCTACTGTAGACGGTGAGTTTGAAAAAATGGCGACGGGTGCGAAAGTGACTGCCCAAGACGTTCCTCTTCTTAGATCGGATAAACAAATACTCGATTGTGAAGTTAGTTCAGCAATCTTAGAAATCTGGAACCATCAATGTTTGGTAGGATTCTTCAGGGATGTTACGGAACGAAAGAAAGCGGAAAAAAAATTGGCGGATTCTTACCTTGCGCTTGAGAAACAGTTGCACGAGATCAATATGCTTCAAAAAGAACTGGAAAACTCCAATAAACTCCTTGGACAATCAAACGTTGACTTGGAAAACTACACCTATGTAGTTTCCCACGATTTGAAAGCACCTCTACGTGCCATCCGGTCCTTTAGCACATTCATTCTTGAAGACTATAAAGAAAAACTCGATGATACAGGGAAAGATTACTTCCAAAGAATCATCGACGCATCAACGCGCATGGACGCACTGATCGAAAACTTGCTTCTTCTCTCAAGAGTCGGACGCAAATTCATGGAGGTCGAGACAGTTGACCTAAACCAACTTTTAGAAGAGATTGTGGCCGACCTTGAACCAACACTTAAGCAAAACAATGGAACAATTGTTTTCCACGATCTTCCAAAAGTCACTATTCCGAGAACTTGGATGAAACAGCTTTTCATGAACCTGATAGATAACGGGCTTAAATTCAATAAATCAAAGGTGCCCAAAGTCGAAGTAACCTGTGAAGATCGAGATACAGAATTTCTGTTTAAGGTATCTGACAATGGCATAGGTATCGAAGAAAAGTATTTTGACCGTTTGTTCACTCTTTTCGAAAGGTTGCATACCCAAGAAGAATACCCTGGAACAGGAGCGGGATTAGCCATATGCAAGAAGATAGTTCAACAGTTTGGTGGCAGAATCTGGGTTGAAAGCCAAGTAGGCAAAGGAACTACCTTCTTTTTCACTCTATTAAAAAATAAAAATCCCCCCTCAGGAGGCAACTAAATATGTTGACAAACACGAACTCACAACACGCGCCACCGGAATACCCCATTCTTTTGGTGGAGGACAACTTGGATGACATTTTGATAACCCAGAGAGCCATGGCAAAAGGCCGAATAAGAAACAAACTCTACATAGTCAACGACGGCGAAGAAGCTCTTGACTTTTTCAACAAACGTGGAAAATACGAAGGCGCGCCTACGCCGACTCTTGTTCTGTTAGATCTGAAAATGCCGAAACTTGATGGTTTCGAGGTGTTGAAAGCGGTAAAAAATGACGAAAACCTCAAGAGCATACCGATAATAGTTTTAACCTCTTCTGAGCGAGACAAAGACATAGACCGTGCCTACAAGCTTGGCGCTAACAGCTACATTATGAAACCTGTGAATTTTGACAACTTTATTGAGACCATACTTTCGATTAAGTATTATTGGCTGACAATTTCCAAGGTGCCTGTATTCTAAAAAAACTCAATTAAATGAAAAATATTAAGAAGAGAAAAAAATTGAAACTCCATATACTGTATGTCGAAGATGAACCGAACGATCAGTTAATTATGAAACATGCCCTAAAAAAACTGCCAATAGACTACGACTTGACAACAGTCAGTACTGGCCGAGAGGGTTTAAACGAGGTTGAGAAGAAAAAATTTGATTTGTTACTGCTTGACTACATGTTGCCCGCAATGAGCGGTATTGAACTCCTTAACGAGCTGCAGAAACGTAAAGTTTACACTCCAATAATTTTTGTCACTAGCAAAGGAAGCGAGAAAGTAGCAGTTGAAGCTATAAAACTCGGGGTAATTGATTATATTGTCAAAGATGAGATCGGTACAAATCGTCTGACTGATAGCATAACCGAAATAATAGGCACACGAACTAAGGCGATTAAGTCTTTTAACAAAAGATTCATCTTCTACTTGGTGTTCGCTGTCGTTTACGGATTGGTTTTTATAAATTATATAGATGTAATTACGGGGGGTTATGAAGGGTACCACCTTTGGCTTGTTATAATGTATTTTTTCCCATTCGCCACCCTAACCATGATATTTCCCCGGAACTTGCAATTAACCCTCGGGTTGGGTCTTTTGGTGTCGCTTATGAACGACGTTTTCTATGGGGTTATTAGGAGCATGATGGGGTTACCGCTTGATTTAGGCTGGTATTACCATAATTGGCTCGTTCCGACAGATACTCTTCTATTCACGTTAAACCTCGGCTTCGCGATTATACCTGTCTATTCATGGATGATGGCGCTCACCATTTACCTTAGAATAATCCTAGTATTCATACTGTTAAGAATGTGGTACATCCCAGCAAAAATCAGATACATAAATCAAGCGCAAATAATAAAAAAGGATAAGAAAGCTACAACAGCAAGCGTGTAAAAATTTCTCAGTAATCTATAGTGTGGGCGAAGGATGCCACGGACCGTGATATCAAGGTTTCAACCAAAATATTGTTTGGTAACCGCGATTTGAAGCGTGGTAAAGCACTGGTTTTCAACATACTAATGAGCTGTTTCCGTGCCAATACACACCTCCCCCCTTAGGGTTTTCTGCATAGCTTGGCTATTAGGATTTTTTTCTCATTCCTAAAAAATAGCTAAATAAAAATCATCTGTCAGGGTTGATAACATAATACACGAAACATGAGAACTACTGAATCATGTTTTTCCAGATAGTGAGAAGCTGTTCCTTGTTCGCCTCTAACCATTTTGCCTGCTCTAAGTTTCCTTCCATGAATAAATCCAGCACCTTTTCAAATGAAATGGCGTAAAACAATGTTGGATGTTGCTGCACTGAAGTAACAATGCATTTAGCAATAAGGGTTTTAAGGCAGCGGTTTAATTCAGGCTTGGTTTTTTTTAGTGCAGTGACTAATTTTTCTGCTTCACATGGTCCTTTTTTGGCTAGAAAGATATAGATTTGGGCTTCGGCTGTAGTAAATCCCAATATTACGAGCTTGTCTAGTATGCGTTTTAATGCCATTAAGCCACTTCCTCAAGCAAGTAACTAAAAAAAGAAGAGAGGAATGTTGGTTGTTGCTTGCTATGTTACGCGTGAGTTGCCACTTGTTTGACGTTAAAGCCCATTGTTGTATCGCCGTCGCCCACTGGTCCATAATAGTTCCACGTTGGGCATACGAAGGTTGCATGCGCATCAAAAACCATGCTATCCATTGAAAGGGTTACGCCGTTGGGTAGATTCCAGACCACATTGTTGCTTTCAGCGTTGCCGTATCCTCTAAACATCAGGCCTCCTGGCGGCAGAGTCACCTGAGGAGTAACCACAGATATTCCGACAATTGGGTCACTCCAGTATGCAAAGACCATTCTGCCGACCCGGCACACTTGTAGGTCGCATGAGTCCACTAATATTATGTTCGTTGCAACAGGTAGTCCTTTGTATACGAACTCTCTAAGGAAAGTAGCTGTTACCTCGCTATCAGTTACTATTGCCACTGGTACAAGCATCTTCATGATGGGCGAGTAGGTGTCAACTTCTAGATAATCTGCGACTCCGTTGTCCCCTCGGTCATAATGCAGCACGGCAACGGTGATGGCTGGTTGATGTTCTGGAAGGTTAATCGTGGCAAATCCTGACCTAGTTGCGTGATCGCAATAAGTTACTGCGGCAGAGGCGGGAGCTAGAAAAGTGGCGGATAATATGACGGCAAAGCACAATAGGGAAATAGTTATTGAACGTATCTTCCTTATCATCTTTCTTCTCCTTCTTTTCAATAAAAAAACAATACCCTCTACACATACAAATTGTCAAGGTAGTCGAAAAAAATACGACTAACCCTTCCCGCAATAAACTTAAAGTAAAAAAAGCATAGATACCAATGAGGCGAAAAAATTGAGCGAAGAACAAGTGCTCAATACGCTTACAAACCTTGGATTCGATGCAGTAGATGCAAAAGTTTACGTTTTCCTTGCAAAGAAGGGCACTAAAAAAGCAAGTGACATTTGCAACGCATTAAAGTTAACCAAGCAACAGCTCTATCCAAGTCTAAAGCGACTTCAGGGAAAAGGGATTGTAACTTCAACTCTTGAGCATCCTGCTATGTTTGAGGTTTTGTCCTTCGAAAAGGTTTTGGACCTATTTATCAAAGCTAAAATCGAGGAAACACACAGTCTGGAGCAAAGTAAAGCTCAAATTCTCTCTGATTGGGCGAGCCTCAAACTTGAAGATAACCTGTCCGCTAAGTTCACCGTGCTTGAAGGAAGAAACTACATTTACTCAAAAATCCACCAAATAATTCAAAATACAAAAAATCAGCTTCTGGCCATAACTACCGTTCCCGCTTTGTCCCAAGCCAATCAACGTGGCATTTTCGAAGTCCCCTTCTCCCACGGCAAAAGTAAAGTCCACTTCAGTTTTTTAGTTAAAATAACCGACGAAAACGCTCGCTTTCTGAACGTTTTTCTTAAAGAAAATGCGAACGGGCTGTTTATTTTTGAGGGAAGGAGCCCAGACTTAGGTCAAACGTTATTCCCACAGATGTTCGTCAGAGACAATGAAGAAGCATTGTTTTTTGTTAAGCCAAGAACCGAAGCGTCAATCATAGATAAAGAGGACGTTTGCCTTTGGACAGACTGCGGAACGCTCATACAAGCTCTGACTACGATTTTTGAGACCTTATGGCTCAACTCAACAAGTATTGAAGAAAAAATAAGTGAGCTTGAAACTGGCAAGTTAACTCCAAAAACATCGATTTTAACAGATCCCGAAGTTGCAAAGAAGAAGTATAGTGAACTGCTGAAATCTGCTAAAGAATCGATATTAATAATGGCTTCCTTGGGCGGTTTTAGTGAACTCTCAGAAAACGTTTCGCAGTTCAACGAGTTGGTTCAGAAGGGAATTACTGTTAGGGTTATGGCGCCAATAATGAGTGAGAATTTGCAGGCTGCTCAAGCATTCTCAAAGTTTTGTTTAGTAAAGCATGTTGCACCAAACGACGTTGAAACAATCATAGTTGATGGTAAACACTTATTCCAATTCAAGACTGCCTCTGCAGAAGCACAATCAATCGATTCTCAAAATCGATTCAAGAATACCTTCTACACAAACAACGCAGAGTACATCAAGAAAACCGAAAAAATGCTCAATGAGGTCTGGAATAACTCCAATCCCCCGTCTGCTGATAATCTTGAAACGATATTCGGAACAGGTGCTCGTGTTCAGTCTAGCGCTTATTTTCCCGGAGCTATCCGCAGCCCCGGTCCACATGGTATGTATTACCCTTTGCCACCTGCCCAAACCACGAAGGGCAATTACCCCCTCATTCGGATTATCGATGATGACCCCGCTAAAAAGTTAACCGAGCAGGGTGTGTTGAATGAATTTATATCGCTAAAGAAAAATTTGCCAAAAAACCAATTATGGAATGTTTACTCCAGTCAAGCAATAGCCATAATCCATACGCCAGACTACTTTAACCTCCCACCGATGCTTATACGCGCCCATCATGTTGAGGAACGCTCTACTCGGGGCGCAGAAAACGTCATAATGGTCAATCTCTGGCTTGACTCACCAAGCGGTCACGCGTACATACCCGTTGCAGTCTTAAGCGATAATCTTAAAGGTCAAAGTTGGTGGAAAATACATTTTTTAGGTTCACCAGCAGCTGCAAACGTCCAGTTGGCTAAGGAGGGTGAACTGCAGGTACGAGTGCACGCTAATACTCTTTTTGCTGGCTGGACTGTGCCTATTCAGCTTTATCCTCCACAGTTCGTTCTTCCGCCTGCGTGCATACTTATCGAAGGATACGGCGATGTCAAGACTGCCGCATACACGATAGCTGGACCTACAGGCGGGTTCACCGCAAAACAGAACGGCTTTGACGCATTTGTCACTTTTTTGCATTCATCATCCGAATACTGCGGCGCCGGCACAGATGGTTTCTTTGTAAGAGAATTCGTCGCAAATATTTCTCCTAATATCTTTAATGGCGACCAACCAAGGACTTTAGAAACTCTGTTTACGCAAGAAGCAAAAAAGGACTTTACTGATGACTCAATACAAACAAGCAATGTTAAGAAGGAGCCGTAATCATCGAGCTTTTAATTGGGTCTTTGACAAAGAAGAAGTTGATTAGGGCTGCCGCAATTGCGAAGGCTCCAACGGTTAAGCCTAACGCTTGAAATCCCGTAACGGGATTACTGTAGATGTTTAGCACTGTACCCGCTACGAAGACGCCGACGGCTGTTCCTATGCCACTGAACGCTGATGCCAATGACATCGCAGTTCCACGGGATTGAGGGACCTGTTCAAGCATCAAGTTAGAGGCGGCAGCTAATGTGATGCCCAAAAAAGCAGAGGCTACCCAGCGCAACGCAAGAAAAGCGCTCAAATCTGGTGTTGAATACGAAATCAAGGTTAACAGACCCGCAAAAAAGATGCTGGTCATGGTGAGGCGTTTTCGTCCCAAACGGTTAACAGTATAACCGCCAATTATGGCTCCGACAGTAACAAGGGCAGTGCCCGCAAGGGTGCCAATTACTGCAGCATAACCTGGCTCAATAGAAAATATTTGTCTCAGAAAGGTCACTTCAAAAGCTACGCTGCCAAAGGCAAACGCGTTACCCAAAAAGCCTGTGGCTAAGCATGCAACAGCTGATTTGTTGCTAAGTACTTGTTTATAGCCCTTTAGAAATGGCTGTTTTGTGGTGACTAACGGTTTTTGCGTTGGTTTTTGGGAGAAAGTTAAGAGTACAAGAATCAGGCTTGCGACCGCCGTTGGCAGCATAAACCATAGGAACACCGAGCGCCAACCGCTGGCTCCCGCCATAAAACCAACTATGGGTGCACCAACTGCATTCGCAAGCGTTCCTGTTGCAGCAACCCAGCCGATGGCCTTTGCTTTTTTGTTTAAGGAGAAATAATTTCCGATTAAGGTTTGTGTTGTTACAACTATAAGCACTGAGCCTATTCCGTTTAAGGCTACTATTATCTGAGCTGCTTGAAAGGTGGGTGCTAAAAAAAGGCCTACGTCGCAGGCTACAATAAAGAGTATGCCTACTACAACGAGCCCTTTATACCTAAACTTGACCCCAAAAGCAGCCAAAAACAGCGCCGTTGCTACCGTCGCAACTGCAATTATTGAATTAAGTTGACCAACGCTCCCTGGCAGGACTCCATAAGTATTGGCGATATCAAGAATACTTATCGGAATTGCAACATCGATAATAGCTGCAGCAAAAACCGCGACAAGTAACACTAGCACCAGCATATTTGGCGGGTTAGGTTCAACAGTCGCCGCTGTCATATTTGCATTATTCGTTATGAGCGATATATAGCACTTGTCAAGATGTTGAAGATTGTACTCTTTCCTTAGCTATTGGCGTTCTCTGAATCCGAGGTTACTGTATAGCGTGTTGTTCCGCTGACGTATCTTCTTTTAATTCAGGGTTGTGGTTGAGTGTGTTAAAAAGATGATTAAAAATAAAAAAAGAAAAGAAGATTTTTGGTTTATGGGCGTTTTCTGAGCAGTAACACTGTGGCTACGGCAACTGCTACTATTATGGCGACTGCGGCAAGTGCGATGTATAATGTCAAGTCTGAGCGGGTGACAAGGTCCGTTTGAATGGCGGCGGTTGGTGCTGTTGTTGGGGCTTCGTCAACTTTTATGGCGGTTTTCGCGTCGGATGGCCAGTATGAGTTAGTGCCATCGAATGAGGCAATTATGGTGTATTCGCCAGGGACTTCAGGTTGGAATGATGTTTTATAGAATCCGTCTGCGTCGCTTGTTGTTCTTGCCACTTCATAGTAGTTACCGTTTGGATCTAAGACATTTAACACGACGGTAACGCCGGTTGTGTTGGTGGGCTTTGGCATTTGCATATATACGTATTCCATGAACTGGGTCATGCTATCGTCAGAAACTGCTGGAACGCCATTTGGAAAGCGAGGAGCAACGCGGTTGCTTGTTGTGCCCGAAGCTATGTCAGTTACTGAGCCTTCTACTATTACGCTGTTGCCATATAATGAAACCTTTGGTGATGCTTCTATTGTGGTTGCGCTTGGTCCTTTGCCGATGCAGTAAATCATTTCGTCATCTTCATTGAGGCTAACAGCATAGCCATCTGAGAAAGCGAAGTTTTCCCATAATCCGAGGAGATCCCATATACGGTCGCCTGTGGTTGCGTTAAAGCAGTAAATCTTCCAAGTTCTGTACAGTGGGTGGGTGTGCGAGTGTTCTTGAGAGCGGGCAAAGACCTTTCCGTCAAGAACCTGAACTGTTAATGGTGTTCGTTCATAGGC
This sequence comes from Candidatus Bathyarchaeota archaeon, assembly GCA_026014745.1. NCBI lineage: Archaea > Thermoproteati > Candidatus Bathyarchaeota > Candidatus Bathyarchaeota archaeon. The sequence continues at coordinate 118,193 of JAOZHS010000003.1, forward strand.
GCTTTCAAGTCCTTCTGCGTCTACAGCTGATTCCCATACGAGGTCGCCTGTTTCAACATCATATGCATATACTATTCCGCCGTATCCGCCTGAGTATAGCATACCGTTTTGTATATCGGCGCCGCTGCTGTACATCATCCATTGGGGCTGTGGTTCAGTTGTCCAGAGTTGTTTGCCCGAGGTAATGTCATAGGCAATAAATTGTCGAGTTTCTTTTGCCCTGAGTACTAGAATTCCCGCATCGACGCTTGCAGCGCTCCATTGTAGGGTTACGTTTGCTGCTGGGGGTTTGGGTGCTATCTTCCAGAGTAGTTGTCCGCGGTTTTCGGGTTTGAGGCTAATCGCCCACACGGTGTATTGCTCGTTAAATTGACTTGTGCCGAATTGTACAAAGCCTGTGCCGCTAATCATCATATCGTCAAACGCATATACTTGGTAGGTTGTTCCCAAGTTTGCTGGTAACGTGACGTTCCATGTGTAACAGGTGGTTCCGTTGATTGTTTTTCCTACTGGTCTATATTGCCAATAGCTTGTTGTTGCTACATGGTCGATGTTGAATTGTTGTATTCCTGAGGTGGATAGTCCGGTTAATTCGAGAGATGCTGATGCGTTCCATAAAGATAACCATGTTCTGTTTGATGCGGAGCCTCCGAAGACGTATACGAGTCTTTCACCAGTTGGTCCTACAGCTACTGTTCCTGAAGGCACACTGTCGTAGCTAAATAGCTCTGTTCCTTGGAAGGGGTCCATGATGGTGTTGGTTGGTACCGCTGCACCAGGGCTCAAAGTTAATGCTGACGCGCCTGAGGTCCATAGGTATGGGTGAACGCCATGTTGGTTGGGTGATTGATATTCATAGATTGTTGAGGCGCCAATTGCACTTTGGTTTACTTTCCATATTAGTTCTCCAGTTCGCAAATCTCTGCAGATGATATTTGCTTTTGTTGTGGTTGTTGAACTGCCCAAGTTGAGGTTATAGTAGAGTCTTCCTTGAATGATTGTGGCACCGCCAAATTTGCCTTCGTATGCACTGCCTGTGTGGTAGCTTAGGGATTCGTATTCTCCGCCTGCAATGCCTCCGAAGAAGTAGGGCTCAGTCCACATTACGTGCGCGCTGTTTGGGGAGGTAACGTATTGTAGTCCTCTGTTTCCGGTAATCCAGTTCCCTGCAATCATTGACCATTCTCGGTTGTAGGAATTTATTGGACGTGTCCAGTACTCGCTGGGTAAGGGTACACCCGGAATTATGGTTAATTGGTCTTCAGTTACTCTTAAGGTAGTGATTTCGCTGTCACATGCTCTGTATAGCCTATTGTAGCCTGATGAACCTGTGGTGTTTTTCCATTGTGCGGGTAGGTGCGATTGAATTGAATAGTTGCCTGCAATGGTTGGTGTATATGAACAGAATCCGCCTCCTACGGGGTCGCTTGGTGGTAAAGATATGGTTTCTGTTTTGTTGTTGGGGTCGGTGATTGTGATTGTCCAGCCTGTCCACGCGTTTCTGCTGCCAACTGACCCCAGCGTGTAGTCGAGGGGTGTTGTGGGCGGCATTTCAGCGGTCCAGACTACGATGGTGACTGGTTGTCCTACGCCGGTGGGGTTGGGTGCAACTGCAACGTATGCAAAGTCGGGATAGTTTAATTGTAAGGTTTGGCCTTCGGCTGAATATAGACTTGCTATTGGTAGCACCATTATAATTGTTAAAAACATGATAATGGTTTGCTTAGATGTTTTTGTTTTTATCATTTCTTTCTATCCTAGTTAGCGTGCAATGTAAGTTGCTTGGCTAACTTAGAATTAGAACAATTAAGTCAGAATATAATTCGATTTGGAAAGTGGATACCTACTAAATTCGCCTGCATGTTAGAGACTAGCCTATTATTTACGAAATTAGTGTTGCATTACCAAAAAAAATTACTATTCGATTAAGGTAACTCTTTTTTGAAGTGACTGCCCATTTGGCTCTACCCACTCTTCGGGGTCCAAAACAATAGGTTTCCCATTGTCCCATGCGGTCTCAAAATTCTGTTGATATATCTCAATTATATTTCTGCTATCTGTTTTTAGCATACACGGAAACAGACCTGTCGTTTTTCTTTGAGTTGTAATGAAAAGTTCCTTATTATCAAAAATCAAATAGGGTTTCACTCTAATGTTGCCCCCCTGTTTAAGAGTAAAGTCACCTTTTGAGGGGATTATTTGCTTTAACAACTTTTTGTTTGCCTCTAAAATATGTAAATCCTCAATGAGTATTCTTGTTTTTACTTTATGAGTCGCTAGAGCTTTGCAATGATTACAAAGGTGAGGCGAGCGTCGTCGCATTAGTTCAAAATTAAGGACGCCGTCAAATTGAATCCGTGCCTTTTCGAATGCCTCATCTAAAGAGTTGTTCACGCTGTTATCAGTAACGATATACGTGGCGTTGTCCGATTGTAGGTCGATTTCGTTTTCAACAAAATTATTTTCTATCGCTTGGGCTACGGCTCTTACCGTTTTCATGCGGTTAATTTTATCGGTTGCTTTTTGTTGCTCTAAGGTAATTATTCTGGTGAGCGCTTTTGCGGAAGGAATATTGGTGATAAATAATGGGCGTTCGGTCGTTTTTGTTATTAAACCCATTTTTTCAAGTTTAGGCAATATTTTATAGACATCTTGAGGATGGATATGCGTGTCCTCGGCTATGCTACTTATACTTGACCTTTTCGAACGAAGTATGCATACGTAAGCCTTAGCTTGGTTATTTGATAGCCCGAAAGCAGTTAATTCTCTTACTAACTCACTTTCTTTCAATTAACCTGCACGTTTATAGTTTTTTGAACGTTTTGATTAATAAAACAATCTGATATTAAGAGGGTTGTCAGCGTCTTTTATGACACCAAAAAAGCTCCTTAAGAACATGAAATTAACCGTGTTTTGTTAATGTCGACATTATATGGGGTTGGCCAAGCTAACTACCGCGGTAGTTGTGCTAATAATTTGATTTCTCTATCAAAGTAGCGGTTGTAGTCTTCATAAAATTTGTGTAGCAAAATGTAGAGTTTATTAGGTAGTTTTTAGATTGTTCGTTGCGCTACACGCGCGGTAATAGTACAGCTTGGTTAGTACATAGGCTTGCCAAGTCTAGGACCCGGGTTCAAATCCCGGTTACCGCACCAAACTTTTCCTGTTTCTTCTCTTAAGGCGTGGCCTTTCTATCTGTTTTTTCAAAAAAAGGGTTTATACGATTTTTATGAAGCTGCCAATTTTATTCTGAAGAGCCTTTTCGTAAGCAATCCTTGCTGTTACGGCGTCTTGAACCGCTAGCCCTGTGGACGTGAAAACTGTGACTTCGTGGTTGTTTTCTCTGCCGGGTTTTATGCCTGCGGTGATTTCTCCGATTTCAGCCCAGATGTCCTCTTTGGTGACTGTTTTATCTCGAAGCAGTAGCGGCACATTGATTTCGCCGCATCGTGAGGCTTGTGTCCAATCGTCGATAACCGTTTTTGCTCTTCTCAGTATTGTTGTGTCAAGTTCTTCTTTTCCTATTGCGTCCGCGCCGATGCAGTTAATATGCATCCCTGGAGAAATCATCTCGTCGAGTACCAACGGAACTTTTGATGGAGTAGTTGTAACCACAATGTCTGCGCCTACGACGGTGTCACTTACTTTTTGTTCAAGAACAAAGTTGCACAGATGACCGTACTCTTTTTTTGCTTCTTCAATAAAGGAACTTTCAGTTTGAGGGTGCCTACTCCAGACTCTTATTTCCTCAATTTTGTCGTTGTAAACTTCAAGAAGCGCCATCAGTTGAGTTCTTGCTTGGGCGCCTGCTCCGACGAAGCCAATCACTTTGGAGTCTTTTCGGGCAAGAAATTTGGCGGCGATTCCGCCTGCAGCTCCAGTTCTCATGTCTGTGAGTGTTGTGCCACCCATTATGGCGAGGGGGAAGCCCTTCGAGGGGTCAATTAGGACGATGACTGCCATGACTGTGGGCAGTTTGTAGTTTTCTGGGTTATCGGGGTGTACGTTTACAATTTTTACGGCTGATATGTCTAGGTCTTCAAGGTAACTGGGCATTGTCCGCAAGTCGCCGTTGTATTTGTTGAAGTTTAAGTACACCTTAGCGGGCATCTGAACGCGACCTATACCTTTCTGTTTGAACGCTAATTCGACTGCGTCTAAGACTTCGGACATTGAAAGGAGCTTTTTGACCTGTTGGTCGGTTAGCAAAAGAGTTTCCAATTTTTTCTCGCCAAAACCCACTGTTTAATCGGCGAAACGATTAATATAATTATTGCATTTTTCGGAAACTTTCATCTCTCAACTTGCAAAGTGGTAACCGCGCCTGAAGAAAGTGTGATGCTTTTGGTCGTATTATTGAATCTCGTAAATTTTATAAGAAATCCCAAACAGCATTCAAGTAACCGTTGGCTTGAAAATCCTAAATGAGCAATATGTTAGACAAGCAAACTCTTGCAGGATGGTTACGGGAAAATTACCCTTTAATAGCCATATTACTCGGGGCTATGATGCTGTCTTTTTCTGTGGGGCCCTACGAGAACGGCGACACAATATGGGAATTTAAAGCCGCCAGCGGGGTAATCCAATGGGGTATGCCCTATGTTGAAGTGCAGGGCAGCTTGATGAACCAGCCCCCTTTAGGTTTTTATCTGCAAGGTTTTTTCCTTAAACTCTTCGGTATGTCCGTGAGCACCGGCGTACTTTTAGTAACTTTACTAGGTATCTCTTCAACGTTTCTAATGTATAAAATAGGCAAAGAACTCTACGGAAAACCCGCAGGTTTACTCGCAGCCGCGCTTTTTGGCTTTACCCCTTGGCAACTTGTTCTTTCAAGAAGTTTTCTAATAGACGTGCCTTGCCTATTCTTTACATTGGTGTGCTTATTTTTTGCAATTTTAGCCATACATAGATGCTCAATCAAGCTGGCCACTCTATCAGGCTTATTTTTTGCGGCTGCACTTTTAACAAAGCTATTCGCAATTTTCATCTTGGTACCCATAGTTCTGCTATATGTTTATTATCACCCAGAAACTCCAAGACGCATAATCAGCCAAGTCGGTCTTTTCTGCTTGCCTGTGCTTTCTTTTTCTTATTTGTGGTATCAGGTAATTTTAGGAAAAAACTTATTCTACCTTTTTAGCCACAACGACTTTTTTGAAATAAACCTCCAAACCAATCAGCCTACGTACTTTTTTGTTAGCAATTTTCTTCTTAATTATGGGTTAGGCACTATTTTTATTGCCGCAGCCATTTTTTCGGTGCTTCTTTCGTTAATCTTCAGGCGGCGTCTATCCAGATTCCTAACGATGGATGTCATTTGCTTAGTGACCATTTGTACGATTTGTGGCGTGAACACTTTTATGGGTGCAAGCCTGAACCTAAATGTGCCGTATACAAGCGCAATCAAATATGACTATCAATCTTTGCCTTTCTTTAGTTTGTTAGCCGCTTCGTTAGCCGGCAAATGTAGTGTCCTTTTGAGGAAAAATCCGCTAAAAACAAGAGGCGACCAACTGCTATTTGTTAGTGGTTTAGCTGGAGTTTTCTTGCTTGTTGCCTCAGTTTTTTCTATTCAATTTATTACGCTGGATTCCTCACGGTTGAATTTTTTGAAGTATTCAGTACAATCAGGCTCCATACAAGGTTATGCCTTAAGTGCTTCAACGCCGTTATTGCAATATAGTTTTTCCATGTTTGTGCAGTATTTGGGTTGTACGATTGTGTTGGCGGCGCTTTTAGTAGCAAACAAAAGCTACCTAAAATCGATGTTCAAACCTATGCATAGCTGGATCGAGACAAAAAATTCGGCTTTTAAAAATAATAATCGACCCCTAATATAGCTGCCGTGCTGTTGCTGTGGGGTAACAGTCACATACAATTATTTTGTCAAAAAATACCAGTTCTTTAGGAAGATATGCCCGAAATTATAGACGTAAAAAATCTTGTTGAAGTTTATTCTGATGGCACCAAAGCCGTTGACAACATTTCTTTTAGTGTCGGTCAAGGCGAATTTTTTGGGTTTTTGGGTCCAAATGGCGCTGGGAAAAGCACCACGATAAAAATCCTAACAACCCTGCTTAGGAAAACCTCTGGATCCGTTTATGTGGCGGGTATGGATGTTGATTCAAGCGCTTCTGCAATCCGTCGGCTTATTGGAGTGCAAAGTCAAGAAACAACAGTAGACGGCGACTTGACTGGTCGCGAAAACCTTACGTTGCAGGGGCATTTTCAGCAAATGAGCGGCTCTACGTTGAAGAATCGAGTGAATGAGTTGTTGTCTTTGGTTGGCTTGGAGTCAGCGGCGGATAAGCGGGCGCGTAATTATTCGGGCGGCATGAAGAAGCGTTTGGATTTGGCGACTGCGCTTGTGCATAAGCCGAAGTTGCTTTTTTTGGATGAACCGACAACGGGGTTGGATCCGCAGTCTCGAAATGCGATTTGGTCTTATCTTGAGCAAATCAACAAGGAGGAGGGCATAACCATTTTCTTAACTACTCAGTACCTCGAAGAAGCTGATCGCCTCTGCAAACGCTTAGCAATTATTGACTTTGGCAAAATCGTGACTTTAGGGACTCCTGCCGCTTTGAAGCAGGAAATCGGCGCTGACTCAATAAAAATTTCCATCGACAATTGCGAACGTGACAAACCCCGTGCGAGAGAGATACTCAGCAGTTTAGAGGGAGTGAATCAGGTTTTAGATGCGGGTCCTGAAGAATGCCTAACCGTTTATGCCAAGCATGCTGGTCCCTTGGTCGCGGATATTGTGCGTGCCTTTGATAGCTGTGACATTAGGTTGTTGTCGGTGACGTTTTCTTCGCCTACTTTGGATGATGTTTTTCTGCAACATACGGGACGTCGGATACGCTCTGAAGAACTGGTTAAGACTCCCAGTGCTATGTTTGGAGGCGCCCGACGATGACGCTGCTCTCCGACACCCGCTATCTGTTTGTTAGATACCTAAAGAAGCTGATCCGAAACCCAATTTTGCTGTTTTTTTCACTATTTCAGCCCATCATATTTCTGCTCTTATTCACCCAGCTTCTGGGCAGTTTTAGCAGTATCCCTGGGTTTGCGGCAGCCACCGGCACCACAAGTTACGCTATATTTGCCACTGCAGGTATTCTTCTTCAGAACGCCTTTGGCAGCGCCTTGCAATCGGGAAACTCTATTGTAGCAGACATTGATTCGGGATACCTGCAAAAGATGCTGGTTACACCGGTTAATCGTTACGCGATTTTACTGGGGCGCTTGACCAGCGACGCCTTCCGAGTGGTTATCCAATCCATAATCATTATTGCCTTGTCGTTTTTGCCTATTGTTGGCGTCTCGTATGTCACGGGGTTGCCTGGGATTTTGCTGATTCTTTTAACTATCGCTTTCTTTGGGTTAGCCTGGTCAGGCATTTCGTTGGCTATCGGCATGAAAACCCGTAGTTCCGAAACTGTTTTTGCAATCGGCGGTTTTATCACTTTTCCGTTGCTGTTTTTGAGTACTGCTTTGGTGCCGCAGAGTTTTCAGCCACAATGGATACAGACCGTTTCGATGTTTAACCCGATTAGTTATGCGGTGAATGCTTGTCGTGTGCTTATGATTACGGGGTATGATTGGAGTACCATTTTGCAGGCGTATGGTGTGATTGCGCTTGTGGGTGTTGTAACGTTGACGGCTACGGTTTATCAGTTTAGAAAAGTAGTTAGTTAATTCTTTGTTGTTCCTTTTTTTATTAGCTATTTTATTTTTTTAGGTTTTTTGTCTCCATCATTGCTGTTTTTTGTTGCCTGTTTAGAACCCCATGAATTTTCAGTTTTTTTGTTCTTAAAATTTAAAAGCAACTAGCGTACTTTTATGTGAACTAACTCGGGGTAGCATGGGAGAAATTACTGCGATGGCACAGAGCATACTAGGCAACCATGATTGGAATGTGATGTGTTGCCTAAAAAGTGACCCTTGGCAAAGAACAGTATCCTCTCTCTATCTGCACAGTTTAGGGTCAGATAAACTTAAATATGTTCATGTAACCGCTTGTTGCTATAACAAGTGTATATCTGACTCAGCCTTTGAGGTGGCTCAATTGGTAAAAACCGTTGACGGAGAAATTAACGCATGATTGTTGAAGCTATTATCGCATTTGTCTTAATCTTTGTTTCAACTCTCGTTATTTACAGTTTAGGCAGACGCGCTGCCCCAAAAACCGCAATAAGTGAAAACGAACAAGCCGCATATGCTTGCGGAGAAAAAGTCACCTTCCAAGGACTAAAAATCAACGTGTCCCTTTACCGTTACCTGATTTACTTCGTCGTTTTTGACTCATCAGTTCTCGTTCTCGCATTTGCCGCTTTTGCGCTGGCTGCAACAAACCCTCTGCTGCTAATTCTCTACTTGGGAATAATTCTTGCGGCAGGTTGGGCGCTTCTTGAAGGAGGCAAAAATTAATGACTGACACAAAAACTTGGGCACGTGTAAAATCTCCTTGGGTGCTTCACTTTAACTCGGGCGCCTGCAACGGCTGCGACATAGAAATCGTTGCCTTGTTGACCCCCAAATATGATGTTGAACGTTTTGGCGTAAAACTTGAACCATCCCCGCGTCACGCTGATGTTTTACTAGTCACCGGAGCCGTTACCCAGCAATGTGCAGAACGGCTAAAACGCGTCTACGACCAGATGCCCCAACCTAAATTCGTCGTCGCCATTGGCGCTTGCGCCTGCAGCGGCGGAGTATTTGAAGGCAACTATAACGTGTTGGGCGGCGTCGACAAAGTTATCCCAGTTACAGCTTACATACCGGGGTGTCCACCGCGACCTGAAGCAATCATTGACGGTGTCGTTAAACTCTTAAACGCTCTCAATCCCCCTAAGAATCCACCTAAACCCGCTAAAGCCCCCGCTCAAGAGGTTTCCCCAAAAGTAGAAGAGGTAAAAACAGATGGCAAACAATAGTTTAGACATTATTGGTTTAGTTGAATCTCAATTTGGAGATAAAATAAAAGTAGAACGTGGCTTGCTTGGAGCAGCCTCCATAACTGCCAACAAAGGCCTACACTACGACGTACTCAAAGCTATGATTGCCGCTGACGAAAAAGCCGGCATCACAGCCATTACAGGCTTAGACTTCGGCGCAACAATGGGCGTCTACTATCACGTTCACACCTCAAAGCCCTTCATAACTATAAAAGCTGAAATCCCCAAAGCAAACCCAAAAATAAAGTCAATCGTTGACATCCATCCTGGCGCGGCTTTCCATGAACTTGAAGTCACCGATTTATTCGGCATAACCTTTGAAGGAAACGAATTCAACGGTCACTTCGTACTCTCCGAAAACTGGCCCGACGGCGTCTACCCGTTACGCAAAGATGTAAACTTAAATGACGTCAAGCTGGTTCCAACACCAGCCCGTGAAGCCAACACGCTTCCTGAGAATCAACGTCTCGTCAAAATTATAATTGGTCCTCAACATCCAGCACTGCTGGAACCCGAAAAATTCTCAGTTACAGTCAGCGGCGAAACAGTTACCAAAGTTGAACCCCGCATCGGTTACGTGCATCGCGGCATCGAGAAATCCGCTGAATCCCGAAGCTACCTCCAAGACGTCTACCTAGTAGAGCGGGTCTGTGGCATCTGCAACCCCTGCCATGCATACGGCTTTGTGGCTGCCGTGGAGAAAATCCTCAAATTCAAAGCTCCACCACGGGCACAATATCTTCGAGTTATCGCTTTAGAACTCAACCGATTACATAGCCACCTCTTAACTTTAGGGCACGCAGGCCTTGAAATCGGTTACGAAACAGTTTTCCAGTACTTCTGGCGCGACCGGGAGCCCATTATGGACTTAATAGAGTTAACCAGCGGCAACCGCGTATATGGTTCTTTAATTGTGGTGGGCGGTGTCAGACGTGACATCAACGCGAACGATATCCCCAAAATCAAAACCACCATTGAAGAGCTTCGCGGAAAGCTTCCCTTCTACCGCAAAATCTACAATGACGAACCCACACTCCGCCTTCGTATGCACGATGTCGGAATTTTAAGCCGCGAAGACGCACTCAAACTCTCCGTGGTAGGTCCAGTTGCACGTGGTAGTAAAGTTGACATTGACGTTCGGAAAGACTTGCCTTATGAAGCATATGGCGAGATTCCATTCAAAGAAATCGTCTATGACACCTGTGACACTTGGGCACGAATGAATGTGCGCCTTGATGAAGTTGAAGAAAGCATCGACATCCTCCAATACGCCCTTGACCATCTACCTTCAGGACCTATACGCGAAGATGTCCCCCGCGCTGTCCCTGCAGGAGAAGCCGTTTGTAGCTTGGAAGCTCCAAGAGGCGAACTCTTCTACTACGTGAGAAGCAACGGAACCGACATACCTGACCGCGTAAAAATCCGAACCCCAACATTCGCTAACATTCCATCATTCCTCAAATCTGCAATCGGTGAGAGCATAGCTGACGTACCTTCAAACTTTGTTAGCTTAGATCCATGCTTCTCATGCACTGACAGGTGATATATGCGATGCTTGACATCTGGCTGATCTTCCGTATTCTAATCTTCCCAGGCTTCAGTTTCATCCTATTCCTAACGCTCTTCTGCGATTGGATGGAACGAAAACTCGAAGCCCGCATCCAAAACCGCGTTGGTCCCATGGTTGCAGGCCCCGCAGGCATATTGCAGCCCCTCGCTGACTTTATCAAATTATTAACCAAAGAAGACATTGAACCCCGAGGCACGAAACGTTTCCTCTTCAAATTTGCGCCCCTTACCGCCTTTGCAATTATGGTTTTTGCCATGTGCTTCATACCCATTGACGGCGCAAGTGTTCTATCTACAAGCGGCTTCACCGGCGACTTGATTATTATCTTGGTGTTCTCAACCATCGCGAACTTTTTGTTGTTCCTCTCAGGCTGGGCATCTAACAACCCTTACGGTTCAATCGGGTCAGCCAGAGTCTTAACCCAATTCTTAGGCTACGATATTCCCCTATTCCTCTTGGCATTATCCCCTGCATTTATCGCAGGAACCTTAAGCATCGCAGGCATAATTGCAAGCCAAAACATCTGGTACATCGTTTTAGTGCCCTGGGCATTCGTATTATTCGTAATCACAATTCAGGCAGAACTTGAAAAAGACCCCTTCGATGTCCCCCACTCAGAATCTGAACTCGTTGGCGGCTTAGAAACCGAATACACAGGCGCAAAACTCGCTTTCCTCCACTTAACCCGAGACGTCCAAGTCGTTTTTGGCTCAGCGTTAGTGGTCACGTTATTCCTTGGCGGCTTTAACGGACCAGTATTCTTTGGGCCTCCACAATTCTGGTACACACTTTGGTTCGTCCTCAAACTCTTAGCTGTCGTCGCCATATCAGAATACATTACTACAGTCTTTGCCCGCTTACGCATAGACCAAGTTTTAACGGCTAACTGGAAAATATTCCTGCCCGCAGCAATCCTGTGCTTAATGTTAACAGTAGTATTAGTGACATGGGTCTATCCACTGGTGGTGTAACAATACATGGCTGACAAAGAAAAGAAATCTCGCATATCTCCAATATTTAGGCGTGCAGCGTCGCACCTCTTTACTAAACCTGCAACAACCAAGTATCCCTTCGTAAAACCCACATTACCCGATGACGCACGAGGCAAAGTAATCTACGAAATCAAAGACTGCAACATCATCGACTTTGGACCCCGCCGCGACTTCACTTTAGACGTGAAAGCCATAGTGGGATCTAACTGTCACGTCTGCCAACGCGACTGCCCAACCAACGCAATCGAAATCGTCGAAGTAGAAGGCAAAAAACGCGTCCAAATCGACCTCAACAAATGCATCTTCTGCCACCAATGCGTAGAAAGCTGCCCCCGAAAAGCCATCACCAGCTCCGAACTATACGAGTTAGCCACAACCGATAAAGGCTCACTAATAATGAAGCCCAGCCTAAAAGCCAAGGAGGACACACAGTAATTGATTCCATTTATTCTTGAGATTCTTTCAGTAGGTTTGATCGTTTCAGCCGTTTTAGCGCTGTTCCTTGACGAAGTCGTTTATTCCGTTGCAGCCTTAAGCGGCACCTTCCTGTTTACATCGCTAATTTACGCCTTAAGCGGCAACATATACGCCGCCATCTTCCAATTTGCCGTCAGCATCGGCACCTTAGCCATATTGTTCCTCTCCGGCGAAATGTTAGGTGACAAACCCGCCCGCAAAGCATCTCCCCAACGTACCGCGGGATTATTGGGCGCAGGTGTGCTTTTGTCTTTACCTGCACTTTTCCTCTCAGTCTCTGGCGAGACAACCATCACCAATGAAGCCTCTTTTGGAGATGCCCTCTGGAATCTTCGAGGCTTAGATACAATTTTGCAGGCAGTTGTTATTTTGACGGTGGCGTTAGGAATCGCCATTGTCCTTTATGAGCGGAGGAAGAAGTAATGGACTTCGTTATCCTCTCGCTGGTTATGTTGGCTATCGGTATCTATGGGTTACTGACTAACCGCCAACTCCTCAAAGTTTTCATATCAGTCGAGTTAATCGCCACGGCGGCAACCCTAAACTTCGTGATGCTTGCCATGGGTCAAGGTTTAGGTCAAGCATTCCTAGTTTTAGCCTTTGCAACAGACACCGCAGTCAGCGGCGTAATCTTAGCGTTGCTCGTCATTGTATCCAAAAAGTATGGTACAAGCGATATCGGAAAAATCGTACAGTTGATGCAGAACAAAGAAGAAGATAGCGAGGTTGAAGCATAATGATACTTGAAGAATTCTCTGCATGGTTCGTCTGGGTAATCCCACTTATAGCAAGCCTATTCGTCCCAGTAATCGCGAAATACAGCGAAAAAGCACGCAACTACTTCGTCATGGCAATAGCCGCAGTTGTCTCCGTCTTAGCGCTCACCTTGGTCCCCGGCGTTTGGGGATTAGCACAGCCAAGCCACTACTACACCATAAACTGGCTACCTGGCGTTGATGGCAGCAGCATCGCCGCAGGAGTCTACGTTGACCCGCTCAGCGTGCTATTTACCTGTCTAGTAGCATTCTTCGCACTCATAATCGCCATTTACTCACAAGGCTACATGAAAGGCGAAGAAGGCCTAACCCGCTACTACTACCTATTGCTCCTCTTCATAGGCTCCATGATCGGCTTAGTTCTCGCCGACAACATGCTCCAGATGTTCATCTTCTGGGAAATGGTCGGCTTATGCAGCTACGCCCTGATTTCCTTCTGGTACAAAAAACCCGAATCCATCCGTTCAGGTGTCAAAGTTTTCATCATGACCCGCATCGGCGACATCATGCTTCTCGCCGCCATCGGCATTCTCTTCTACATGTTTGGCACCTTCAGCTTCCGCGGCATAATCAGCGGACTCGAAGCAGGCGGCTTCAACATCGATCTAATGGTGCTTGTTGCCTTCTTGGTTTTAGGCGGTGCAGTCGCAAAATCCGCACAGTTCCCACTCTTCACTTGGCTCTATAGCGCAATGGAAGCCCCAACCTCAGTCAGTGCCCTCTTACACGCAGCCACCATGGTCAAAGCAGGCATCTACCTCCTCTCAAGATTCATCCTAATATTCTCAGTCGCACCCACCCTAATCGCTGCACTCCAACTATCTTGGTTCCCAACAGTAGCATGGATAGGCGTCATAACCGCCTTCATAGGCGCCACATTAGGGCTCATGACAACCGACATCAAAGGAGTCCTCGCATACTCCACCGTGAGCCAAATTGGCTTCATGATGGCAGCGTTAGGCACAGCCATGGCAACAACCTCTGACGTTTTCATGTCCACTGGATGGTTCGCAAGCCTCTTCCACATGGTCAGCCACGCTTTCTTCGAAGGTCTTGGATTCCTCCTTGCAGGTGGTATCATCCACGCTTTAGGCACTCGAGATATGCGTCTCATGGGTGGACTTCGAAAAGCCATGCCCATTTCCTTTGCGTTAATGTTCATAATGATAATCACCACCAGCGGACTGCCGCCTTTTGCAGCCTTCTTTAGCAAGGGCTTAATCATCACCAGCGTCACCGATGCAGGTAGTCTTATCCAAACGATACTCATCTACCTAAGCGCCGGCATTACCTTCGCTTACTGTTTGCGCATGTTCAGCTTAGTCTTTATGGGCAAACCATCAGAGCACATCCAAAAAATCCACGTTCACGAAGCACCCAAAGTCATGCTCATTCCAGCCGCAATCTTAGCAGTACTCTGCATCGCTTGGGGTCTTGCACAGCCTTTAGTTGCAAGCTTTATGGATGTAGAGTTAGAAACCACCCTGCTGGGCGCATTTACCAGCCTTGAAACACCCATATTCCTAACGATGCTTGTCCCAATATTCTTCCTCGCCTACTACACGTACTACAAGAACTGGAACGCCTTCCGAAAAGTCGCCGCAGGCAGAAACCCAATAACCATCACCCTAAACCACGCCTACTTCCTTGACGACTTCTACAACGCAATCGCTAAAGGCATAAACGGCTTCTCAGCAGCGCTGACAAGAGTCGAAAACGCCTTGTTCTCGCGTTACCCTGACGAAGCAGGAACCAAAGTTGGCGAAGCAGCGGAGCCCGGACATGCAACGGTGCTCAAGAAAGGGCCCTCTGACTCATTTAGAAACTATGTTGCAGCCGCAGTGCTGGGCTTTGTGCTCATCATTGTGCTGATAATCTTAACATTAGGAATAGGAGCGTAAAAGACATGACACTACCCCTACTACTAGCAGTATTCGCACTCCCAACCGTAAGCATACCCTTCGTATATTTAACGGGAAAGAAATCCCCCAAAGCAGCAGCAGTCTTTGTTGCCTTAATCGCCCTCATCAACATGGGGTTGGTCTTCGCAACAGTACCTGACATATTAAACACAGGCAGCTACACCGAATCCTACACGTGGATTCCATCAGACCTCGGCGGAAGCACTGCACTTGCCCAATTCTCGCTGTTCGTAGACGGCATAAGCGCATCCATTGCCCTCATCAGCTTAGTCCTCATATTCGTAGCATCAATCTACAGCATCAACTACATGTCAGGCAAAAAACACCTCGCAGCCTACTACGCGCTCCTCTGCATGCTCAGCGTCGGCTTAGTCGGCGTCTTCCTCACCAGCAACCTCATCTTATTCTACTTTTGCTGGGAACTAATGCTCGTACCCGCCTACTTCATAGTCGGAGAATGGGGCTACCGCAACAGCTACAAATCCGCCTTCAAACTCTTCATATTCACCCACGCAGGCGCAGTCTTCGTGCTCTTAGGTATCGGAGCAATCTACTGGCTAACCGGCTACACAGATATGTTCCAAGCCCAAGCAGCTCTTGCAACCGCTGCACCCGATGTCATCAAATGGATACTTATTGCCCTGACCGCTGGGTTTGCAGTTAAAATGGCTGTATTCCCAGTCCACATGTGGCTACCCGATGCTCACTCTGAAGCACCCGCACCGATGTCTGCGTTACTTAGCGGTGTTATCATCAGCGCAGGAGCATACGCCATTATCCGCCTATCGTTTGGCGTTGTGTTTCCATCCGTAGGCGAAGCCTTTGGTGTACCCTTCCTACATGCCCTATCCATAATCGGCATAATCACCGCATTCTTTGGTTCCCTACTCTCACTGGTAGCCAACGACATAAAACGCGTCATCGCATACTCAAGCATCGCGCACATGGGCTACATTATGTTTGGTCTCTCACTATTCCCACCAGCACTCGCAAGCGGAAACGTCGTGATGCTTGCCTCAGCAACATCCATAGCAATCGTCGGAACCGTGCTCCACATAATCACACACGCAGCCAGCAAAGGCCTCTTCTTCCTTACCGCAGGCGGCGTCATGCACCAAACCGAAAAACGCGACATCCGAGAAATGGGCGGCTTAGCAAGCAAAATGCCCTTCTCAGCAGTCTCTGGAACCATCGCAGCACTCAGCATCGCAGGCGCACCACCCCTAGCCTGCTTTATCAGTGAATTCTTCATATTCGTCGGCGCCATCCAAATCATCCAAGCAGGCGACAGCTTCTACATCTTCCCCACCGCAATCATGCTGGTTGCAACAGTCTTCTCCTTGGCTTACTCGCTGCGATTTATCAGCAAAGTTTTCCTCGGCACAAGCAAAGACGAAGTCGGCGTCATAGATGAATCAGCCCACGGCGGCCACGAAGTAACAAGTTCAGAAACAGAAACACCTGTTGCAGAGCTTAAACACAAAATCGTCGACATCCCCAACTACATGAAACTGGCCCTCGCAATCCTGGTGGTCTTAGTCGTCGTCATCGGCATCTACCCCACCTTCTTCATGAATCTAATACAAACAGTAACCTTCGGAGGGGTCTAAGATGGTTGAAATACTTACCGTACTACTACCCATAATCACCTTCGTAATCGCAGCGCTACTAACCATACCCATATTCAAAATAATCCGCCGCAGCACTCACAAAACCGGTCTAACCGTAAGCTGGGTAGTTGTGGTCTTTGTTGTAGCGAGTTTATTTGTAGCAAACTTAGCGATCAACTATTACAGCGACCCAACAAGCATAAACATCGCCTTAGACGGCAGCACAGCCACCCCATTTGTTAGCAGCTTCCTAGTAGATGCCATATCCGTTTACATGGCCATCATAATGGTAGCCATAGCCGCAGTTGTCATGATTTACACAGTATTCTACATGAACAGCAACGAGCGCCCTGCAGACCGTTACTTTGCCATAATGTTCATAACCACTGGCGCACTCATCGGCGCAGTTCTCGCAGGCGACCTGTTAACCTTCTTCATATTCTGGGAAGCCGCCACCGCAGGCGCAGCTTTCTTGATGATGTACCGCAAAAACGCGTTCAGCCTCAATGCCACCATGAAATACCTCATCATGGTCATCATCGCCTCCGCCTTCGTACTCTTCGGCTTATCCATAGTCTTTGGCATAACTGGCACCCTCAACTACCTCGCACTCAGCGGTGCAATAACCACCGCCGCGGCCTCAGACCAAGCCCTCCTAATCATTGCCTTCATATTCATTGCCGCAGGCTACGCAATTGAAGCCGCCATTGTACCCTTCCACTTCTGGCTACCCGACGCATACACTGCCGCACCCGCCCCCTCAGCATCCTTCCTATCCGCACTCGTAGACCAAGGCAGCTACTACATACTCATCCGCATCTTCCTCTACATCATCCTACCCGGCGCAATCGACTGGACGCTTATGCTCGCCGTCTTAGCAGCCCTCACCATGATTGTCGGTAACATTTTCGCGCTCATACAAAACGACATCAAACGCTTAGTCGCATACATCTGTGTCGCAGACGTCGGCTACAACCTCGTCGCCATCTGCAGTGTAACTGCGCTTGGTGTTGCAGGAAACCTCTACTTCTTCCTCATCGGCGGCATAACCACTGCACTCGCATTCATGGCAATCGGTATCATGAACAGTCACGGCTTCAAGACACTTGACGACTTCCACGGCTTAGGCAAAAAGATGCCTTGGGCAAGCTTAGCGCTCATCATGGCAGGCTTATCCTTCGCAGGTGTTCCACCGCTGGGTGGCTTCATGGGCAAATACCTCGTCTTCACCTCCGCAATCAGCGCCAACCTATCTTGGCTCGCCATCATCGGTGTCATCACCAGCGTACTGCAAACCGCTTACATATTCCGCCTCGTCAACATAATGTACGGCAAACCAGCCAAAAACGACACCCCCGTCAAAGAAAACAAACGTATACTAATCCCCGTCTTTATACTCGTCGCCGCCATATTCCTGCTTGGTCTGTTCCCCAACGTCGTCTTAAACCTCATCAACCCAGTCATCAGCCAACTACCCTTCATAGTCCCATAATCCTTGCCTCTTTTTTGGGCAATTCCTTTTCTGTTTTTGCTTTGTCGTAAACCACATAAACCTCCAGCAGTTTCTATAGCTCGGTGCCTCGATGAAAAGAATGGTCGCTTGCTGTTTGGTCGCGTTTTTGGTTTGCAGTTTAGCCTTTGCTGCACCTGTGTATGTAGAGTTTGGGGCAGCCTCAACTGAGGTCACAAGCATAATCAGCTCAGACACGACATGGACGCGTGCTGGAAGCCCTTACGAACTTCACGGTCCAGTTGCAATACTTTACGATGTAACCTTAACGGTTCAGCAGGGCGTAACCATAAACATGCACGGTAACTACTTACAGGTTAACGGCACCTTAATAGCTAAAGGTACCCTAACGGACAAGATTCTTTTTAATAATGGTTATATCGCCTTTACCGAATTAAGCCACGGTTGGGATGAACAAACAAAATCGGGCAGCATAATTGAAAACGCTGATTTTGTCGGATCATACGAGGACCATCCACGTTATTCTGCTCAAATAACCACAGAAGGGGCATCTCCAAAGTTGACTGGTCTCTCACTTAGTTCGCTTATGATTACTAAAGGCGGCGGTTCACAAACAATAACTAATAATTACGTAGGTTCCATGTGGGTTACGGGGTCGCAGGCAATTTCTAATAATACCATTCGAACAGCTCGATTTAGCGGGAGCCAAAACATATTCAACAACTACATTGATATTCTAAAAACCGATGGTTCACAAGTAATTTCTGGTAACGTAATCAAAGACTTACGAATCGAGGGGACTCCAACAGTTTACAACAATGAAATCGGAAATAATGTGCCCGAACTTATCACCACCACCGCCTCTCTGACAATGAGTGGCAACGCCACAATCTCCTCCAACATTATCTACGATGGAATAAGCGCCGGTGCTGGTTCTCCGATAATCTGGAACAACACCATAACTTATACCCCTTCAGGCTACGACCAACAAAATCAAGCTGCCCTCAACCTATCACCTCAATGTAACGCTATTGTAAGTAACAACCGCATAACAGGTATGTCTGCTTCGATTCCTGACTATGAATCGCTAGGCATGCGTCCCGACCGTGGACCCTACTACACTTACTATGGCATAACCTGCAACAATAACCAAAACATCATAAACAATGAAATTTCAGGTTGTACCAAAGCAAGCATCCTAGTCTATGGAAACGCTACTATACAAAAAAACATCTTCCACGACAAAGGCGTAATCCTTGACGCCTCAAATGCGCAGATTAACTTTAACAATTTCGAAGATGACTCTGGGCTCTATCTTTGGGAACACGCACAAGGAAACATCGATGCAGCCAACAACTGGTGGGGGACAACCGACACCGCCAAAATCGACCAAGTAATCTATGATTTCACCGACGACTTCAATTTGGCCACCGTAAACTATCAACCCATCTTGAATGCGCCCAATTCACAAGCAGGACTGGACCTAACCACGCCCATGCCAACTCCCGTCCCCACAGCTACTTCAACCCCAACAAATCCGCCCCAGACCCCCACGGTTACAACCGGGGAATCCAGCAGTCACCTCTTCGGCAGTCTCATCAGCCTCGATTTGGAGCAAACCGCCATAATCGCGTTGGTTGTGGTTGTTGCGGCGTTGGTGGTTGTTGTTGTGGTGTTGTTGCGGACAAGACGAGTCTAATCGTTGATTAGTCTGTCTTTTAAATCCTCGCTGTGAGGAGTAGGCTGTTGTTTTTTCGCGGTATCATAAAGTGTGGTTGGTGGGCCGTACCGGATTTGAACCGGTGATCTTCGCCGCGTGAGGGCGACGTCCTAGCCAGCTAGACTAACGGCCCAAAGCTTGAGAGTCACAATAAATAGTGTCCCTTCATAAAACCTTTACCACACCAACACATAAACTACACGTCATCGGAGAAAAATGCTTTGACCTATGGAGCCTTTAGTGAACATAAACATGACGGAATATTGCTCTTTGTCTGCTTCTTTGGCAGCTCAATGCTAGGTTATGTGCTGGCTAATTTGATGCATTTTACTATTTAGCACATTAACATCAATCCAGGCAGTTTTTATTTCATTTTTAGACAGCGTCAACTGTTACTTCGTTTAGTTAGGCAAAAAAATGTTTAGAAAATTATCAAGTTAATGCTAACTTGGTTGCCGTACACACTTCTGATGCACTGCTTTTAATTAATTGTCAACTCTTGATAAACTCCATATATCAGGATTTTAAATACTAGAATGCTAAGAATATCCTTTAAATCCAAAAGCAATCGATTGGATGAAAGGAGAAGAAAAAATGAAAAATCGAAAATCAATGCTTACCATATTAACATTGCTAATTGCAGTAGCATTGGTAGCTGTGCCACTCGTAGCTGCAGCCCCTCCAGAACCAACATACGCAACAGCAAACGTTGACGGCAACACCTCAGAATGGAACCTTACCAACGACTTCTTCGCTGACATGCACAGAGCAGGAAAAGCAGACAAAGATGTTCTAGGCAGCGCATACCTTCGTTACGATACCAGCACTAGTACCCTGTATGTGCTTGTGCTCAACAATGCAGGCATTATCGGTATAGACAGCGCTGATGATGCATTTGTAAAAATCGACGGATCTAAAATGGTTGATGCTGATTACGGCGATGACGGAAACGCACCAGACTTTGCATGGGTTACTTCAGGCGGCGACATCATCGGTTACGAAGCATCCTTCAGTTTAGCTCCAGGAGAATACACCATTCTCATACACCTAAACGTTGATGACGGCGTCCAAACACAGGCTCAAACATCCTCAACACTAAAGACCGGAACCCCCCTATTTGTAGTCCCTGAATACGCTCTGGGCGCATTAGCAGCGATGGGTGCATCTGCAGCAGCATTCGTAGTTTTCAAAGCAAAAAACAAGCCTCTTAAACTACTCTAAACCTTTTCTTTTTTTTATTTTTCAATAACTTTTTAGTTGATTTCTTGAAGCACTTGATTGCGCCATTTCATCGCAGCTTTTTCTTTAATCATCACGCTTTTTATGCAACCTGTTGGGGACGGCGTGACCTGTGTCAGAAACATTTAAAACACTAAAGTTCATCTCTGGATGTGGTACTCCCAGAATTGTGTGCCGAGGTAGCTCAGCCTGGGAGAGCGCTCGGCTGAAGACCGAGTCGTCGCATGTTCAAACCCTGCCCTCGGCACCATCCCATTACTTTGGAATAAACCTGCGGCACCATTAAATAGGGTCTAAATGCGTTTTCGGAAGAACTGTAACCCATTCTTCTCGGTTACAAATTCAAAGCCAAGAGTTACCAAATCACATATTTCCTTGGGTGTCTGAGCAATCTTACAAACGTATTGATTGTCCTCTTCAATGTTCAACAGTTGAGTATATAGCAACGTGTTTTTGATGTTCTTGTGTCCAAGGGTCTGCATGACGTGAAGGATGTCTTTTGTCTTGTGGTATTCAGTCGAACCTTTCCAATGTCGCAGTGTATGGAAGGTTATTTTATTAAGCCGTGGGTTTGCCAGTTTTTTTGCGAGCCTTTTACGTTGTTTTTCGTATGTTCGTCTAAGATTGTTTAGGTTTTTATAAGTGACGAAAATGCGTAGTTCTGTTTTTTCGATGTTATGAAGCATATCGAGCAGCTTGTTTTGCATTCGGAAAACCCGTGGATTGCTGTTTTTTTCGGCTATAATGCTGATTGTGCGTCCTTCAAAGTCAATGTCTGTCCATTCTAAGCGGTAGATTTCGCCAGCCCTTGCACCCGTATCTTTGCCTATCTGTAGGAAAAGCGCTATTTCCTTGTTTACGCCAGCTATAACGTCATCGATTTCTCTTTCTTGGGGTATGAATGGTAGCTGTCTTATTGCTTTGTATCGTGGACGTTGCCATTTTAGTCCTACCCATTTTGCGTATAAGTCATATGCGAACACAGCGACTTCTTTCATCGAATCTTTCCATTTGTCCTGCTTTGCTATCGTTTCCTTGACGCTTTCAGGGTTGTTTAGGTCAGCACCAAGAGCTATGAGTCTGCGTAGCCTTACGCCTCTGCTTATAATGGTTGTTTCTTTGTAGCCTTGCTTTTTCATATACCATAGAAATTCCAGTATCCGTGCTTCAGAGCTTGATTTGATAGTGGTTGATTCTCCCGCAACAGTCTTGTTTTCTGTTGCAGCGTCCAATTTTTTCGCCTCTAATATAGCGCATAATTGGCTGAATCCATTAGTGGCAATGTCTAGATTTAAGGCTTTAGGATTAATGCTGAAACGAAAACCACATTCTCGACAGATAAAACGTTGAATAGAACCAAGACCTGTCTCCCTTATACCATCTTTCCAATTTTTTGTGCTTTTACAATTAGGGCATTCTCTACTTGCCTTTTCACCTCCACTCAGGTCTATTTGAGCAGTCAACTCCAAGAACCTCGTAAGTCAGCGATCAGCTAAACATTTCTTTGAATTTTTGCTCCTCATCTGAGTCCAGACGATACCCAAAACTTTCCTCAATTGAAAAACACAGGATTTTTAGAAGCAAGTAGATTTCAATAGGGTCATCGATTTTTCTAAATAAGAGCACTTGAACTTTTTTACCTATTCGACAGAGTTTGTCGAAGTCTATGTCAGTTACTTCTATGTCCGTCTGGTTTGGCGTTGATTGGTTTTTCATTGGTAATTCTCCAGTGAAGTTTTTAGGGATAAAACAGGCATATTAACGGGCAAGGAAAATATCAGAGTAAATTTACACAGGCAGTTTGTTTATGACCTCAAAGGACGAAAAAGATGACGCACTCTTAGAAAAGTATGAACATCTTGATTCTGGTTGTAAGAACATCTTTTTTGCATTACGGATTAAGGGAGCCCTTCGTCATGATATGTTGTTGGATGCACTCAAATTTCTTGATATTAAGATGTCAAGACCGAATTTGGATATTCATTTAAAACATTTGGTTGATTCAGGGTTAGTTGAGTGCAAGAAGGGATTTCAATTTTCCGAGTACGCTTTAACTAAGGATATTTATGAATTGGTGCGACCTGCTACACTTGAAGAAGTCAAAAAGCAATTAGATTTGGATTATAAAAACCAGAAACATTACCCTAAACGCCTTAGGGAACACAGATTAACTGCTCGTCAGAGGCGAGAGCTCTTTGAACATTACTCAGATGAGCAAATTGATAAAAGGGTCAATGAAGAGGCTGAGTATCTTGTTATTTCAAGCCTTGTTGAGTTGATGGAACTTGTTACTTATGACTTGGGCAAGAAAAGGTTTGGTGATGATAACGCTTTTTGGAAGTTGATTGGGAACCCGATGTATCGGATGCATGAGAAATCTATTGTTACGAATTGTAGAGATTGTCCTCGCTATAAGGAGAAGTTATTCAGAAAAATTGAGAAAATGTATGAAGAGTTTAATGAGAAATACAATAAAATCATGCCAAAAGGCGGAATCCCTTAGTCTTTTCTAAGCTCGGCGTGCTTCGCCCGCCTCGAACGTTCCAGACGAATGATGGTTAAGCGCCTCGGTCGTCGTAGCGGATGACCCCACCCTAAAGGGTACCCCCCCGCACTCCTCCCTCGGCGCAGTTTGGGTGATCGACCCATTTGGGACATTTATTGTTCTTAGGGTCACAAATCTGTTTATGATTGATTCTTCAGAGTTTTTTCAGCATCTATAGTGTTTAATTATCATTTTGCTTTGTTGTTGTGGGCGGAACAACTTGTGGTTTTTCTAATGTATTAATTAAATCAGCTACCACAGTATTTGCTTTTTTTTGTTTTTCAGTTAAATTCTTCAATTCTTTCAGATGTTGGCGCGGTTCCTTATTTTTTGTCAAAGTACGTGAAAAATCCGACGCCCAGTCTGGTCTTGAACAAAGGAGTAGAATCTCATTGAATTCTCCAGTATTATCTAAAATATCTTCTTCGTCAAGCGTGACAAAAATTACCCACTTATTTTTATTGAATTGAAACTGAAAAGCAGATGATAAATGTTCAACGTCATCAGTATTTTTTATTCCTGCACAAGCATATAATAAAGTCTTAATTGCTTCGAGTGGTTCAATATTCTCGCAACGCATGCCTCTAAATGGACGTTCTAATGCATTTCTCTTTATTGATAATTCAGCACTAATTGCGCCAAGGAAAACGTCTAACGTGTATTCCTTTCCATCCTCGATTGAATGTACTTGATTAGCGACATAACTTTCTATTGTTCCAAGGATTTCATTCTGTAAATTGGATTTTCTATAGGGTAGTGCTCTAAATTCTTTTTTTGCTAATGTAAAAAACTCTGCGAAAATTAAAGCGTCCTTATTTGTTATTGCTTTTTTACCCTTCTCTTCTAAAAAGGGCCTCAATTTTAATTGGAAATTATTAATTATTGCCTTAACAGACTTATCAATTAATTGGAACCCCTCTGCTTTTACAGATGACGAAATCATACATTGCGCTGAATTCTCTTTTAAAAATTCTTGGCATTCTTTATCCCTTGATTCTAAGGGCTGTGGGAGTAGCACACATGAATCAATAAAGAACCCTTCAACTTGCCCGAATGGTATTAGCTATCCCCCATTTCTGAAATGGCTCCTGCAATTTTGCTAATAGTCCTAATGCCATCATCTTCATAAGGAGCAACATGTTCAAAAGGAAGATTGCTATCTACCATTGGCTCGAGTTTTTCTAAAACAGCGTATATTGCTGTCACAAAATTATCTAATTCTTTTAGCTGTAAATATTCTGTCTTGATTTTTTTTACTTTTAAGATTTCATCAACTTTTTCACAATTACAAAAATCAATATACCAAAATAGCTTAATTCGGTTATCTTCAAGCCTATCGATATCGTCGAATTGCTCAACCCACTTATTGTGAATATTGCATAAGTGCTCAAATTTCTTTTTGTTATCCCTGTTTATTAATAACTGAACACGTTCTCTTCGAAGATATTTCCCGTAAAGGTGCAAATAATTTAATTGAAGAAGTATGGCTTTTTCTATTGCTTCAATATAACATAACGGCAAATCAGAATTGTAATAACTTCGCCATAATTCAAAAAGCTCAGAATTCAGTCGGTTACTGATTAGTTGATTTTGTTCGAAAACTTTGGCAAAATAATTAATTACATATCTGCTAAAATCTTTCGTGTACTTTTTGATAGTAACGGTTTTCTCAAATAATTCATCATTTTCTAAATTGCTTTTTACTTTACTTGCCATTTTTTCCTTAATTTCAGCTTTGGTTAAAACCCGTAATGGCGGTAATTGATCTACAAGGGCTAAATTAGCGGATAATGTACTTGATAACGCCTCTTGGTAGTTTTTAAAATCTGTAGCAATTTCTTGAGCTTTGTAATCGAATTTTTCGAAAGCCGATAAGCTCTTTGCACCAATGCTTATATCTTCAGAAATCTGCTCCTTGTTCAATGAAAGCATTGCTTCTACCAAACGACCCACTTCAGCAAGTTACAAATTAACTTTTGCACTCCTGCTATTTATAGTTTGATGCGTTACTAAATGATGTTTAATATAAACAATATTCTTATCAATTTATTTCATCTTATAATTGATATTTGACTTTACAACAATTAGTAAAAAGAGTTTTTCTTTAATATTTCTGATAATAGGGTTAATTGATTACTATTCAAAGCAACAAACCACCGTCCATTATCAATTTTTAGATCTAAGCCATTGATAAAACCAAGCAGGTGATACGATTCTTCAGGGATGATTCCTCCTAAAAGTGTTGTTTGTGCTGTTGATTTGTTTGAATTATGCAAATCCTTTATCAAGTCGGCAAGCGCCTTACGGAAAGTCCCACTAACTGCAAAGGCGCGTTTCCTATAAACCCAGCAAAGAGCTAATGTTTTTAGTCCTTTAGAATCCGAATTTTCAAAGTCTATACTTTTTAGAAGGTACTTTTTGAGATAGGCGAATCCACCAGCTAAGGAACTCATGGCTTTAACGTCAACGTTGCTATGCCAGCCTTGTGCAATAATGTCTTTTTCCTGAACTCTGAATTGACCTTTGTTGTCTCTGAAAACCTTGAAAGAATATTCTTGGAACAATAAAATGCAATGGATATGTGGATAACCGTTTTCAAAAGACTCAAACACCCGACAGGTAGAAACCTTTCCAAAGCTGCGTCTAACATACGACATGAAAGCGTTAAATTCTATACCTATTTGCTCCCATGCTTCCTTGTATGAACAGAGTTTAGTATCATAGGTTAGCGTAGTCCAAAGAGCATAGGTTGTCTTGTCGTTTCTTCTGTCGTTGGGGTTGAAGAATTCTAATTGCTCTGACTTATGACTAAGACCAACAAACCGTTGCTTAACCCTATGTCGGTAAATATCATTTCCACGTTTAGAGCATTTAATCGCAAAAACATCATTTTTCCACTTCTCCTTATTCCATTTAGAAAGAATCATGTAGGTGCTTACGGAAACCCATTCTTTGTATTTCTCAACAATTTCTTCGACAGTGTAGTTTTCTTTTATGTAGTCTTTGAGGAATCCTCGAAGTGATGGCAAAGGTTAGGCATAGTAGATGTCCTAATTTGCATTAGCACGAAAAAAGGGAAGATTTGCGGGAGATATCGCCATCTGTCTTAACTCCAAACCCTGCCCTCGGCACCAACCATTAATTTTAGATAAACCTGCGACACTTTCTAGAGTTAGCGTAAAAATTTAGGAAACAAACAAAAAAGAAAAAAATATTTTAAAGGAATTTTTTTCCTTCAAGTTTCTTAAAGGTAAGAAAGCCAGCAAAACAAGCGACTAAAGCAAATAATCCTCCAAGTGCATATTCAGGTACAACTTGTGTTGGAACGATGTATAGCGGGTTATTAACGTAATTTTCAGACCCTAAATATGGTTCATCGCCTCCAAAGACCGCGTCGAACTCCACTGATTCTCCCTCACCTATACCCCAATCCTCGGGATGGAAGACCCAATCTGTTCTGCCATCAGGGCCTATGGGTACATCTTGTGGACCTGGAAGATAGTCTTGGCTAGCCGCTGCATCTGAGCGATAATAGAAATCGATTGTTCGAGCTGGATTACCCTCATCGGGTCCTACAGTGCCCCATTCTCCTGGTGAAATTGGGTATTCTACCCACACCGTTATGGTTGCTGATTCGGTAACTTTGATGCTTAGAGGGTCAAGATTAATCGTTAAAGTTGTCTCAATGGATTGTCCGTTTGCTTTTACTTGATTTAGGGCGCATAAAGAAACAAGTAAACACAGTAGCGCTAAAACTACTATTGATAGTTTTTTCTTTATTTTTTCTCCTCTCCGTAATGTATTCGTGTCGATTGAGGGCGTATTTATATTGTGACGAATAAATTTTCTCCATTTTCTATGGAAATCATTTTTTCCAATTTGCACGTTTAAAAAAAGTAATCAACGAAACAAACTCATTACAGATCATAATAGCAGTTTTAACATATTTTTCGGCGATTTTTCTAAGAATTTTTTTGTTGTTGTCATTCGTTGCTCAACAAAAAGTATTTTAGATTTTTTCTTTGCGCCCCATATGCCGCGGATGCTTGCTTTTTCTAAAGTGGTCTTCAATCTGCTCAAGAGTCAATCCTTTGGTTTCTGGAACAAGCCGCAGGGTAAACACAAAGGCAATGATGCCTACAGCGGCGAAGAGCCAAAACGTGCCCGACTGCCCCAATATGTTAACTAACCCTAAGAATAGCAGGGTGATTAAGAAGTTGGAAGCCCAGTTGGCGACTGTGGCAATGCTCATGGCGGTTCCTCGTGATTGTAACGGAAAAATCTCGGAGATTAGCAGCCAAAATACGGGTCCCAGCCCGATTGCAAAGAAGGATATGTATGCGATTAGGCTTATGGCGGTTATTGCTCCA
Source organism: Candidatus Bathyarchaeota archaeon (assembly GCA_026014745.1). NCBI lineage: Archaea > Thermoproteati > Candidatus Bathyarchaeota > Candidatus Bathyarchaeota archaeon. Next base: position 145,845 of record JAOZHS010000003.1, read on the forward strand.
ATCGCGGAACCTTGAGGCCCCGTTGCAAACATAAAACCCGAACCGAGAATTATCAGGGAAATCACCATACCCGCGACGCCTACCAAAAGCAGAGGACGCCGCCCAACTTTATCCACCAAAACCACAGCGATAGCTGTTACGATGAGGTTTGCTGCTCCAACGCCTGTGGTTGCGGCGATGGCTGCGGTGTCAGAGGATAAGCCTGCAAACTGGAAGATGGTTGGGGCATAATAAATTATGGTGTTTACGCCAGTTATTTGCTGAAAAATGGCTAACCCTACCCCCACTATTAGAGGGTATTTGAGCATGCCCGATTTGAATTGGCTTAGCCCTTTGGTTTGGGTTTTTACCGTTTCTTCAATTTCAGTCATTTCTTGATCTACGTTGGGGGTTCCACGGACGCGTTGGAGCACTTTTTTAGCTTTTTCAAGCTTATGTTTAAACACTAACCATCTGGGACTAAACGGCATAAACGACATGCCCACCAGCAGTATGGTTCCCGCAACCAATCCACAGGCAAACATCAGCCGCCACGCACCAGTTACGGAAAAGAAACTGTCTACACCATAAGAAACCAAGATTCCCAAGGTCACAAAAAGCTGATTTAGAGAGACCAAGCCGCCTCGAAGCCTTTCGGGCGCCAACTCAGAGATATACATGGGTACAATGAAGGATGCGATGCCGATGGCGATTCCTATAAGAACGCGACCAACTACAAAAATTTCCAGCCCCGGTGAGGCTATGACAATAAATGTGCCGACGATAAATAAGCCTGAACCGGTGATTATGGAGCGTTTGCGTCCTAAACGGTCGGCCACTACTCCGCCGAATATTGCGCCTAAAATTGCTCCGACTAAAACGGCGCTGGTTGCTATGGATTCTTGGACTGTGTTTAAGTTCCAGTCTTTTTGGATGTAGAGGATTGCGCCCGAAATAATTCCTGTATCAAAGCCGAATAGGATGCCGCCTACCGCCGCGATGGCTGTGGCTACAATTAAAATCACTGTAATTTTCGTTTTTGGTCTTTGCAAAAAAAGGTGCGCTCCAAAATTACGCCAAAAAGCAGACGAGTACAGGTGTATTTGGGGATTAAAAAAGGGTTTGCTGAGCAAGCGATGGCATTGAGGGTTGTAGATTATTGTTTTTTTGGGTGAGTAGCTTTTTTAGTGCGAGAGGTCGCTTTTAGGGGTGAGGCTGAATTTATGGAGTTAGATACTTGTATTAAAGGTCGAAGAAGCGTTAGGGCTTACACGGCCGAACCAGTTTCTAAAGAGCAGTTAGATATAGTTTTGGATGCTGGCGTATGGGCGCCAACCGGTATGCTTCGTGAACCTTGGCGGTTTGTAATAATCGAGGACAAGAAACTCATCAAACTAGTCTCTGACGAAACCAAGCAACTCGTAAAGCAGAACATGCCCCCTCTTGCCGCGCAATTCTCCACCGACAAAGACATCATCTGCTACGATGCACCCATGCTCATTTTGATATGCACCCAAAAAGATCCTCAATGGGCACACGTAGACCTACTAGATAGCGTGCTTGCAGCTCAGAACATGTTCTTGAAAGCCTACGAGTTAGGCCTTGGAACCTGCTACATGGGATTTGTACAATTCTTAAATAACAAACCCGAAGTGCTACGCAAAATTGGCGTACCCGAAAACTATGAAATGCTTGTCCCTTTCATCCTTGGGCACCCAAAAACTGCACAAAACGGCAGCAAAAGAAGCGAACCCAAAATTCTAAATTGGCTCAAATAACGAGCCGCTCATATTTTACACACAACCCACTTCATAGTCTGCAGGTTTTATGTCTATTTATTATCTAAATGGCGAGGGGATAAGGCTCCCTGAGAGGTGCTATGTTTGGGGCATAACAATTCCCTTTAATGGGTCCCCATAGGTGACCGTTTTGGCCTCCAAATACAGTTTCCCAACATACGCCGCCGTAACAGCATCCAACTCATGGTCACTCAAACTGTCATCCAGCCCCCTCACCCCCAATCGGGCTAAGCCCTCTGCCAATTTTTGAGTGCCCTGCTTTTTACGTGGGATGCCCAATCCATCTTGAGCTCCACCAAGATAAACTTCAATCACACATAACCCTGCCGCCTCTAAGGTTTCTCGCAAGTGTATGCCCCGATAAGTGAGTTTACGCATTGGACCCAGAGTAGGCGGGAAAACTTTGATGCCGCGCTTGAGGAGTTCGCGGTCGCTTTCGCGCAAATGAGGCCCTTTTGGGTCTTCGAGGTTTTTGCGTCCAGGCGGTAGCCAAAGCGGCGCGTCAACTGCAACGACTTTGGGTTTTGCGTCAAGGATTTTTTGGATTATTTCTTTGTCAGTGTAGATTAGGCAGGTTTCTGCTTTCAACCCCTTTAATGTTGCGTACCCTGTGGGTCGCGTTTCGACACCTGCTAAATCTAACCCGACTATCATAAAGGGTTTTTAAAGCTGTTTTAGCCTTTAAAGTTGCTGAACTTTTTGCATCAAGACGCAAAGCGGCAATTTAACAGTAAAACTTTCGGTTTACCGCAAATGTTTTATGTTGAATCATGTGATAACGGTATCGCAGAGGAATAAGCATGGCAAAATGCCCCATTTGTGGAAAAGAAGTCAAGACCGCAAAGAAAACATGGAAGATGGCTGGGAAACCAGATAAAAAAGGTAAAAGGACACAGCTAACCATAGCGCTCTATGACTGCTGTGGTAAGACTTTCCGAGAAGTTCTCGACAAAAAGAAGATTTAAGCCGGAACTTCCATTTTCTTTTTCTATTTTTTATTCTTGAATGTTTTAGTTGTGGTTGTTGTAGGGATGTAACAAACGTTTAATTGATTGGGTTACCGCCTCTTTTTTGGGGAACGGCTTGTTTTTTAGTAAGAAACGCGACCGAATTGAAATTCTCTCAGACATCCTTAATATTTGCAGAAGACCGCAAACGCAAACATACATACGGGGTCAAACCAACCTCTCGTATGCAATACTTCAAAGCTGCGTCATGCAATTACTTCTTCATAAGTGGGTAAGCATCTCTGAGGGTAAAGATGGACAAAAAAAACTCAAAATAACACAAGACGGCTTAGTTTTTTTAGAAAAATCGTTGGAGCTTCAAGGATTGGTAGGTATAAAGAACTCCCGCAAACCGCTGGTGCCTTTGACCGCAACTAAACAGCAACGGCAACTTACTGATAGGTAATGCGGGTACAAACAGTATCTTGCCCATCCAAAACACTTACAACCCGCTGAGCAACCAAACCATTGACCACCCAGCAGTCCAGCTTAAACTCACAAAGAAGCCTCGGCAACACCGAATCTATGCCCGTTGAGGCTTTGAAGGATAATAGTTCCTTGGCGACCACAGTTTGAAGCAGTTTAGCTTTGGGATTTCTTTTTGGGTCTGCAGTGAATATGCCGTCAACATCTTTAAGCAACAACAGCCTCTGCGCCCCAAAACACACCGCAAGATAAGCCGCGATAGCATCTGAAGTTACCGCCCACGAATTCTCCAGCGGATCATCTGTTAACATAAGCTGAGAAGGCAAAAAAATCGGCAACTTACCCTCATCTAAAACGGTTTTTATCTCATCCAGCGTGTTTATGGCTGCTGAGTTTGGAGTTAAATCAGCGAGTAACAAACCGTATTGATCCATGCCTAAAATCGCCATCCGATGCGCCGCAGCATTCGACAAACTAAAGCGCCTGTCCGCTGAGCGTACTGCATCGGCGAATTCTCCTCCTCCCGGCACTACAAGCATTTGATGTTTCTTTGCGGAATCACTCAAAGTTTCACATAACTTCCGCAGTGCGGGGGGGTTGTGCATGAGGCTGCCGCCGATTTTAATCACGACCAAATTCAAAGCGTGTTGTCCCCTTCAAGTTTTTTAGCAACCATCAAAGCTACGCCATACGCGGGAGTAGCGATAACCGCTTGAGCATCAACTAACTCGTCAAGCGTAATGATTTTGTCTGCACAGATTGATTCAGCGGCTTTTTTTGCCAAAAAATTCTTGCCTAACCCTGTAACCACCACCGGCAGTTCACCATTAATTTGTCCTTTTAGATTTGCATAAACTTTGCCCAAACCCGCCGCGATTTGTTCGACCTGTTTTGAGTAGATGTATTGTGCCATTTCTGTGAGTTCATGAGGTGAGAGCATATTTGTGTCGCCGCAGACTACGCGGGCGAGACGCGCCATAGCCTCGAAAACACTTCGGTCTCGTCCATCCGCCGTCTCAGAGGTGTACTGTTCAGGTGTGATGTTGCCTAAAATGAGGTGCACATCGCCAGAGAGAGCAAACAACTCTGATGATACCGCCGCAACCTCCATTTTTAGGGGAATTGAATGCACTATAGCTGCAATGTTTGTTCTCAGACTCCCCGTGTAGACTAGTTCGCCACAGATGAGTTTATCTAAATCCGTTTTGCCTTGTGCGGTGACTTGGCCGTTTTTGATGGGGATTATGCTTGTACTTGTGCTCCCCACATCGACCACTACACCGTTTTTGAGGCGCTGGGCGACGAGCCAGCCGGTGGCAGCCCAATTCGCCGCAGCAACCCCTAAGGGTTCAGCCAACGCCGTTTCAGTCGAGACCAATCGGGCATCAGTGTTTAAGACGTAGAGGGGTGCTTCAGGAAAAGCCGCTTTTGCGCAGCCTAAAACGTGATGGATTCCTTCGCGTTTGGTTTGGTACGCGTCAGAGAGTTCCGCGGTTATGGTTACGCCTATGGCATCAAACTTGTCCACTTTGAGGCGATGTTTCAACGACAAAAGCACACTTGGAAGCTCCTGGGGAGCCTTCCATATTGGGAAAAACTCCATGGCAACCCGCGTGGTCCTTAGGGTACCCTCTTGGGAGGTGATGTACGCGGCCTTGGTGTTGGCGCCGCCGATGTCAAACGCTAAAACGTCAACCAAACCTTCATGCCTCAACTTGTTATGTTGCGAAGGTGCTTTTTAGCTTCTTCCAAAGCTGCAGCCGCTTCCTCAGCGGTTTTGCCTTCGCCCATTACTAATCCGCAGGTTTCCGAATCATCTAATGGAAAAGGAGGAGTGACTACCATGGTTTCTTGGGTGGTTGCCTCAAAAGCGGACATTGACGGTTTAGGCACATTTATCTTCATGAAGGCTGCAAAGCCGCATGTTTCGCTTTTCTCTGGTAACTTGCCATGTAAAACTGCCGCCATCAACGCGTCAGCAACATTGAACGCAGCAACTTTTCGCAAGCCAACATATGATGTAGTTAACCTCGCGTTAACATCCACCACAAAAACGCCCCCTTTAGCCAGAATTAAGTCGACCCCCACATAACCCCGCAGACCCGCCAAATCCTCACACACTCGACTAGCAGTACAAATCGCTGCAGCTTTTTGGGGATGTTCAAAAGGTACCACCCCACCCATATAGCTTGAAGCGCCATCGGGTCCTTCTAAGGCAAGAAATTGTTGGTTTAAGGTCAGCGGCACAGCTGTTTTGCCATTACAAATCAGGCTGACACTTACGCTTTCGCCTTCGATGAACTTTTGGAGTATGAATTTTTTGTTTTGGGATTCTGCTTTGATTTTTGCGCGGGCTGCATCGAGCTGTGTTTGGTCTTTGACGACGCTAAGGCCACCGCAGCTTACTCCGTCAGATGGCTTAAGCACTACAGGATAACCCAGTTTATGGGCAGCCTTAGCTATTTCTGACAAGGGGGCGTCTGTTTCTATTACGCTGGTGTCGGGGAGGACGCCTGTTTTTTGTAGTCGCGTGTTGAGGCTGATTTTATCTGCCGTTATGGCGATTATGCTTGATGGGCTGTTAAGTACAGGTTTGCCTGTGGCTTCAACCAATTTGACTAATGATTCAAGGGTGTGGTTGGTTTCTGGGGCGATGATTAGTGTAGCATCGTTAATTTGGGCTAAAGATGCAATAAGCGGTTGCACTTCGCCGCTGTTTGAAACAATTTTTTTGTGGGCAACTGTTAGAGTTGGGTCTAGTTTGAAGAGTCGTTTATCAAGGATTACTGTGACTTCATAACCTGCAGCAGATAAATCCTCGGTGACGCCGCGGAGCATCGCGAAGCCTTCTGCTAAGACACTGCTTGGTACTGGCTGCGTTGCATAGCCGCCTCCGCAAACATGCTCATAAACGACAATCTTCAACCGTCTGCTTCCCCATTCTTTTCAAGCGTTTGTGGCGCAATGACGCCTTAAAGGTTTTCTATCCTTTTAGCGTCTCTAAAAAAGCGGCAATATGCCGACGCTTAACATGTGGCATGACAACTACGCGGATGCAGTCATAACGTGGCACATAACTAACATACCACCCGGTATGCCAGAGTTTTTCAGCTAATTCCTTTGAGTTATCAGATCTAAACGTCACAACATTAAGGGCAGGTTCAATCACCAGTTTAAAACCAGCCTTTTTGAGACCTTCCGTGAGGTAAGAGGTGTTATCCATGCAGTCTGCCACGATTTTTCGATAGCCATCTGTGCCTAAGGCTCTAAAAACCGCCCACACCGACGCAGCAGAAGCGCCTGAACGGGTGCCCACAAACGTATACTGCCCCTTGTTGGATAGGTAGGGCGTTTCAGTTTTGAGTGCCTCCAGTTGGTCTGGTTTGCGAAAGAGGATGCCACCGGCTGGTATGGCTGCCATACCCATCTTGTGCGGGTCAACAGTCATAGATTGCACAGCTTCTAACAAGAAATCAAAGTGCTTTGGGTGATCCATGAAGGGGAGAACCAAACCGCCAAAAGCAGCATCCACATGCAACCAAATCTCGCGTTCAGCCGCTATTTTTGATAGCGCTTCAATTGGGTCTACGACGCCCAACTCTGAGGTGCCTACGGTTCCAACAATAGCCACTGTTTGCTTAGTTACGAGTTGCTCAACCGAGTCGGGGTCTACTGTGAAGTCTTCGCGCAGTTCAGCATAGATGGGTCTAAGCGATAGTATTTTGCAGATTTTTGTGAAAGAGAAATGGGCAGATTCGGGAAGAACAACTTCTGGCTCCGAGGTTTGATGCGTATTTTTTGCTGCTAAAAGTGCCATTAAATTGGCTTCTGTGCCTCCTGAAACAATAAACCCCGCTGTGCTGGGGGAATGTAGCAGTTTGGAGAGGTCTGCTATGGCTTCTTTTTCGATTTGCGCGGAGCCAGCAAAGAGAGCGATGTCTCCAAGGTTTGAGTCCAGAAACATTTGGTAAGCTTTTTTTGCGATAGGGTGTGGTTGGGTGCACATGGCGCATAATATTCTGCCGCTACGGTACGCTTGGTCCTTATTGTGAAATCTTTTCAGAGCCGCCAGAACGTTTCTTGCGTTGGAACCCTTCTGCTGCAAAGTTAAGACCTCACTGTTTTAGCCTGCGTCTCTGCATTCTTTACCATTTCAACCAAGTTTTTGACCAGTGTGGCTGAGATTTCACCGTCTACTCGATCGTTGTTTGTGCATGCCGCTCCACGTAGCCCCGCGATGTCTGCACCTAACTTGTAGATTAAAGGTAATTGCTCCTTACGCAGTGAACCTGCCAACGCCACCTGTAAGCCGTATCCGTGCGCGGAAGCCACGAATTTTTGAATTTCCTCGATTGTTAGGTTATCAAAAAGCGTTGTTCCGTCTTTAACCGAAGTATCTATCATGGCTACTTCTACTTTGGCGAGGTGAGCAATTTCAGGGATAAGTAGCGGGTGGAGGGCGCCGATTTTTTGTGCATCTCCATACCCTGCAGCGACAACCTTCACCTGAGGGTTTGCCTCTTTTGCTGCCCTACGTATCTGCTCCAAAAAAGCCACAGCTTCATCAACGTTTTTTGCCTCTTTAAGCCCTACTTTTACGTAATCCACCCCTAAAGAGGCGGCTCCAAACGCGGCAAGTGCCATAGAACCCGTCAAGGGGGCTTCACCGATGGTGCAGCTTACTTCCAAATTTCTCGGAGTCATAGCCTTAATCTCTCGTATAACCCATGGAAAATTCGCTCCTAAGGCGCCTTCTTTGGGGTTTTTAACGTCAATTATGTCTGCTCCGCCTTGGATAGCTGCTTGGGCTTCAACTGCATTGATAGGGCTTATGAGTAGCTTCAATAGACATCACAAAGATGCGCCCCTCTGATGCCTTTAAAGTTTTCCTGTCTATATGGTGCGGTTCTTTGGGCGGAGGCTTTCTTAGATAAAGGCATCTATCCTCCCTTATTTAAAATATCAATAGGCAAGAAAGTTTGCTTACTTTTGTTGACGCTGAATTTGGTTTTTGTAAATGGTGGGTTAGCGTTTTGTGGGCGGCTTTATCTTTATTACAATGGACAAGGAATAGGTTCTAGGGGTTTTAATGCATCATAAATTGATTTTTGCCCTCGGTGCCGTCTTTTTGGTAGTAGCTATGGTTATTCCTCCAATAATTCTGGTTTATCAGCAAGAAGCAGACATTAACAACTACGTGATTGTCCAAGACCCAACAGGTAAACAAACCAACGGAAACATCTCCGTGCAGCTTCCCCCCGAATTCCAACAAGCCCACCGAACAAACCTAATATTACTCGCAGCCGTCGAACTCGTTTTTGTTACGTTATTTGTGATAACAATGTATTTTGGAATACGTCACACGCATCCCTCACATGAACCCTAAACTAACTTGAGTTTACTTCTTGGACTGTGCCTCATTGATTTCTAAGATGGCTCCCTGTCGCAAAAGTTCTTCCTGAACCGCTTTCGACTTGACCTCTCGTGGAGTTTGATTATTCTTAGCGGCTAATGCAGCACAGACGCCAGCAGCCTGCCCAGTAGCCATACAAATCGGCATCGTCCGATAAGACGCGTTGGCAACGTGTGTTCCGCTGATGCATCTGCCCGCAACCAATAGGTTCTCGACTTTTTTCGGGATTAAACAACGTAAGGGAATTTGGTAGGCGGCACTCGGTTTGATTTTGTTGAGTATTGTGCCTTTGCCTTTGGGGTTATGGAGATCGATTGGGTAGGTGCCTAATGCGATAACGTCTTTGAATTTTCTGGCGTACAGCACGTCTATGGCGTTTAGTTTGTATTCTCCGATTATACGTCTGGATTCCCTCACGGCCGTGGCAACTCCGCTTTGCTGCACGTATGCCTTTTCAAATCCCGGTATGTATTTGCGGAGAAAGTGTTCCAGCTCCAAAACTTGGCGTCGTGCCTCAAATTCTGCGCGGGTTAAATCCCAAACGTCAATTCCTAACGTGTTCAAGACACGGGTACTGTTTACGAGCACCTGATTATCGTGGACACTGCCAAACATCAAGATTTCTTCACGGGGGACATTTATTTCGCCTTTCTTGGCGGCCTGCTCCATAAGCATCTTTAATCCGCGAACACCACGCCATTTCTCAGGATTTGCCTTTGCGAAGCCTCTAAACCGTTCAAGCATTAAACCATCGAGCAGAAAGAGCAGCGTCATAGGCTGTGCGGTTTTGTCTCTTTTTCTTCCAACTTCAAAGGGTGCTCCGGCAAATGCAGCTACGTCGGCGTCACCTGTGCAATCAATAATCACTTTAGCTCCGGCAACAACTGGTCCAGATTTGCTTTCAAACACAACTCCTTGTAGGTTGCAGCCGTCGGCTATGGTGCCGCTGGCAAAGGCATGAAACAACAACTCGACGTCCGCTTGGTCGAGCATGTTGAGGGCTTCAAGTTTTAGAGTTTCTGGGTCAAAAGGAACCATATAACCCGTTTTAGGGGAAGGCGGATACGCTGCGTTGGCGGCTTCTAAGCGGGTTATGAGTTGTTTGAGGACTCCGCCGATTGCAGGTTTGCCTTCTCCGTGGTCATTTGGGAACAAAAAATTCTCTTTGGATTCCACATGGGGATTTTTGGTGGAGGTGTAATATGACGCCCAAACCAGCACCAGCCCTGCGGTTGCGTTGCCCCCCAGAAATCCATAACGCTCCACCAACCTGACGTTGGCTCCCGCTTCTGCTGCGCCCATGGCGGCTCCGATGCCGGCGGGTCCACCCCCAACCACCAATACATCTGTTGGAGGCAGAAGTTTCGCGATTCTTTCGGGTAGCTTAATCTCGCCTATCGGTCTTTCTGCAACAGGCATCTTTAGCCTTCCCTACCTTCAACGGGAACCTCAGGAACCCGAAATGTCAAATCCGCGGTTTTATGCGTAAGCAGTTCCACGGCAAAGCGGTTATTTTCAGCTGCAAGACGTTTAAAATTGGGCAATAATTGGTGAATTCGCTGTTTTGTCCGGTCGCGTTCGTCCCATGCTTTATCAATGAAAGCGTTTAGGAGTCCCGAATCTACCTCGTTTAGCGGCGGCATCGGCATCTGCATGTTATCCAGAAACCCCGTCACTTTACTCGCGTATGGCAACGGGACAAAGGGCACTCCCTGCAGAGCTGAGAAAATCAAAAAATGCAGCCGCATCCCAATGGTGAAACAAAAATTCTCAATCAGCGTCAGCAACTGCCCTGGAGTATACTCCCCCTTTAGCACCCATGCATGTTGAGGTCTTAGCATCTTGGCAATTACCGCATGTGAATGCTGAACATCAAAAACCTGCCGCTCCATTGGAACAAAAATTACGTCTGCATCGAGACGGCTTATTACGAAGTCGGCGGCATTAGCTAAGAGGACATGATAAAAGTTAGGGTTTATGTCTGGCGCGGCTGGACCCGGTTCACGCACTGATATGCCTACGAGGGGTCTTTTTCCATGCACTTGCTCAAGCTTTAAGGTATTCTTCGACAGACTTTCAGGTTCCAAGAGAAATGCGGGGTCGGCTGTAACTAAAATTTCATGTTGAACGCCAACTTCCTCGAGGACCTTCTTTGCTTCTTTCTCGCGAACCGTGATTACATCGACGTTGCTTAGAACTTCGCGAACTCGCCTTCGCGAGTTTTCATTGTTAAGGGGGCCTGCACCCACAGCGTAAACCATTGTTGGGACGTTATTTTGCTGGGCAAGTTCTAAATCCCGCAAAAAAATGTCAATTTCCTTGTCAAAAAAGATTCCTCCACCTCCCAAAATGAAGAGGTCTAACTGCTTGATGTCAGGAGTGACTTCGAGTCGAGTTAGTTTGCGATGATCCACGACCTTTTCAACTTGATGACGACTCACTGTATCGGGAGGGTTACGGCTAAAAACCGTAATCTCAACGTCCACGGAGGCTCGAAGCTGAGAGACGATACTTTGTAGTATGGCTTCGTCGCCGAGGTTTAATCCGCCATAAGAACCCGAAATGCCCACATGAAACTTTTCCAAAAAATAACTCCAAAATGATTATGATTTAACTCAAATATAAGTGCTCTATCCACCGCTTAAACCATAGAAACCACCTTTTTGCTGCTTTGGCGGCGTCTGGGTGCTTTGGATAACAGCCTGCTTTGCTGTTGTGGCAGTACAGTCACATATTTTTATTATCAGTTAACCGTCACATGCTGTGTCGTCGTTAAGTCGTTTTATGGAGGTGCACTTATGCCTGAACCTGTAAACATAACTGAGAAACTTCAACAGATTGGCCAAACAGCCCAAGATTACCGAGATGCTCTTGTGAATCAGTTTAAGGATGTGGAAGTGGAAGTCAAAGACTGGAACTTTTCCGTGGGCAAAATGGAAAAAGAATACACAGTGGAAGTCACCCTTAAGCTGGGTATACGCTCAAAGAAAGCCTAACCGCACCTTTTTTTCTTTTGCGGCCTTTTAGATGGTTTGATTCCAATAATACACTGCACCGTAATTTCCCCGAGACAGGGGATACGCAGGGTCATCATAAACTATGTCTAAGCCTGACCCATACATATCTAGTAGGGTATGCATGTTACTCCATATCTGCGGAGACTTTGAATCAGCGCCCCAGAAACCCCAAATCCTGTCATAGACGTGTCGCATGCCCCACCCATAATCCTTCGGCAACACAAACACCGCCTCCGCATGAGGATTGGCTGGCGGAGTCTTAGTCACAACATTATTCCAAAAGGCATCTAACGCCTCAAAATGCTCCTCTGTCAATGCACCGCCATAATCGTCTATTTTGGTGCCGTTGGAATAGTTGAATATGACAATGTATTTTGCACCGGCATTATAAGCGGTGACCATTTGGTCGTAGATGTTTTGAGGTGAATCCAGATAGGGTGCCTGCATGTATTTCCACGTCAAGATTACACCCCACATTTTATCCTGTACCGCCGCGGCGCCTCGAACCAACCCTATCTGCTGGTTGACGCTGTTGTTCCAGCCGAACTGCGCCAGAAGCGTCGGATAGCCCCCAAGATAGTCAAACCAGTAGAGTCCATAATCTGAAGTCAAATAGGGAATTTGATATTGGTTTAGGCTGGTGGTTCCCCGGTTTTGCTTCAAGAGTCTTACGTACCATTCTGCTTCTAGGGTGTAGTTGTCGGGGTGGGTGCCTTTACCGCAGGCATCCTTGAGGCCCGTGTAGATGTCGCCAAGAGACCAACTAGAGTTTCCATAGAGGTATGAGCTGTTTTCTCGGAATACTGCTGGCCAGTCGTAGTCAAGTTCCGTCCCGCCCGGTTCATCATCATAGTAAGCACCAAGAAACTTGTCTCCGTAGAGTGTTCGGGAATCGTTGTAGAACTGGATTTTTCCGGGCCAATCATGCATTTGCCATGTGCCTAAGTTAACCACCAAGTATAAGCCGGCATCGTAGGCATAGTCGCAGACTTGTCGCGCGGCGGTTAGGTTATTGCTTAAAGCGCTTATCCCCGAATCTAATATGAAGAGGTTAGTGTAGTCCTTTACCTTGTCTATCAACACTTCAGCTTGGACAGTTGTGGTACCGCAGAAGGCTATTCCCACGTAGGGCGGATCCTCTGGAGGGGCTCTGCTTTGGCTGTTAGACACCAATATCAACACGAACGCAGCGAGCACAATCAACATCAGTACCACTGCAAGGATATGGAAACGATTCATGAGTTTCGCCGTAGCCTCTAAGAGCACCTAATTTATGGTAATGATTAGATATAAGAGTTGCAAAGATAACAATTTTTCTTTAGGTTTTTGATGTGTCACCAAAACAGATAAAAACTCGGTTCGCATCCATGACAGCCACAAGAGAGGAACACTAAATGCCATCCGAAATCACTGATGTTGATAAATTCGTGGCTATGAGCGCAAAAGCCAAACAATGCCAAGTTAAAAGAGCCAAAGAAGTCGTGAAGCTAAAACTTCGCACTCCAGGCCAACTCTACACCTTAAAGATTGAGCCGCTCCGCGCCGACGAAATCATAAAACGTCTTCAATGCGAAATTAAAGAAGAAGAAAAAGATTAAACCCTTTTTCTTAACGATTTTTTGTTTTCCAAAAACCCCTAGCGTAAGCGAGCAATGTTCTCTTAAAATGCCTATGTTCTGAGTATCGCCCCGGCTCAAGGGCTCCAAGGAGAACTCTGCATATGGAGCTGTATACAAAAGCATCACCCAAACACATTTTTCCTTCAACTCATCACCGCTCAGCCGCGCCCTAAACTCAAAAAATGCCCAAGAAACCGAAAAAACCCGAAGCTTATATAATCGTGGTCACCTGCCAAAGACAAAAATTCAGCAACCCACCCTCAAACGCAACCAAGAAGAAGCCAACGCCATAATTGCGGACTCAACAGTAAAAAATACAGTTGATATTGAGTTGAAAACTGGTTGGCCCTTTAGAAAGCGCCTTCAAAGAACCCAAATTTTGTCTCTCAGCCACCAAAAGTTGTCAATGTCTTCTGTTTTTTTTGACTCTCTGGTTAGCAATGTGAGCTGCCGGTTCGTTAATTGACAGAAATTGCGCGAGTTAGGCTGTCAAAAATGTTTGCAGTTGCGCTGATCCGCGTTTTGTGGTTGTTTCGATGCGCGTCTGGTTGTGGTTTTTGTGGCTGTTCTGTCAAAGTTTGCCTTAACCAATTTTTGGGTGTGCGAAAAAAAATCGAACTGTCGCTTTTTACATTAAATAGTTAAAAAACAGTCAACACATTATACAAAAATTAGTTCAACAAGGCATATTTCCATGGCACTTCGCAATTTTGGAGACTCCGAGCCCCGAAAACCCGACAAAAATCTGCAAGGACAGACGCCGTGGAAAAACGTTGGATTCTAAGCGAAAGGTTATTTCCGCGGACTCCCTAAAAATCGATGGAGCAAGCAAGTTGAATACGGCAGCCAGTATCCGGAGATTTGCGGGAAAAGTGTGTTTTGGTGATGCTTTTGTATACCAAAGCCCCTTATGCCGCTCAGGACCAACTAAAAAAAGCGTAGTCAACCCATTTTTTGCTACAATAGCGTTAATTTTTTGGAGGGGCGGCCATGAGTGTTGAGCGCAATCTTGCAATTTCTCTGTTAAAATTGACTCAAAACGGACCGGCTTTAATCGAAGCTGTCAAAATCGACGCGCATCTCCCCCTAACAGTTGTTGAGTTGTTGCTTCAAAAAATGCAAAAAGAAGAACTTATTAATCTCCGAGGCAACAGCGTCGAAGCAGATAGCGGCATGCGGCTAAGATTGGCGGTTCGGGCAGTCTCTTTAGGCGCCGACGTCGAGGCATTGAGTCGACTGCTAAGGTGGCAGGAATTTGAAGAAATCGCCGCCATTGCCTTCCAAACCCACGGCTACACCGTACAAAACAACGTGCGCTTTAAGGGCGCCACGCGTCGCTGGGAAATAGATGTCGTTGCCTGCAAAAAACCGCTGGTGGTTTGCATTGACTGCAAACATTGGCAACACGCCATCAAACCAGCCCAGCTACGCCAAATCGTCGATTTACAGGTGCAACGCACCGAGGACTTAGCAGATGCCCTGCCTAACCCCAAGCTAAAATTGTCGTGCATTGATTGGGAAAAAGCCAAGTTTGTCCCCGCTGTGCTCGCATTGTTTCCAAGCGTCGCCAAACTCCAAAACCGTGTCCCCGTCGTGCCTGTTTTACAGCTTCAAGATTTCCTTTCGCAGCTCCCAGGCTACCTCGACAGTCTCCATGTGCACGCCAAAGCCTTTAGGAAGTTAGCTTAGAGTTTCAAGTATGGATGTTTTTGTTTGCTGATAGGCTGGAAGCAGGCTTAAAATATACATGGCGATTAAGGCGGCGGCAAGCCAGCCCCCAATAACAAAGATAGTCGTAGCTGTGACTAGGGGGTTTGCCATCAAAAAGATAAGCGTAATAACCACGCCGATGGATAAGCCTATGGCAAAGCTTGCAACCAGCATAATCACGCTCTGAATCGCGGAAATACTCAAAACAATGCGTGGCTTTGCACCGACTGCGCGTAGGGTGCCGAATTCTTGACGCTGCTCATTAACTACTAGCATCATGTAACCAACCATGCAGAGAGCCGCGGATGAGAGGCTAAAAATGGGCAGAAGCATAAGGCTCTGCCAGGTGGTAGATAAGAAATTCATGTTTTGTTGAGTTACGTCTTTGAGGTCAAAGACAGCTAACTCGGGGTCAACTGCGTGTAGGGCGTCGCGTATTCCAGTGATGGACGTGACTCGGTCCACTGCGGAGTCAAGTTCCACTATCAACAGGTTAGCGTCTGTGCCCGTAATGTTTTGGAGGGTTTCAAGCGGCACATATACGACTTGACCATTATTTAAGGGCTCAACACAGATTCCAACAATATCAAACGTATGGTTTTCAAAGCGTAGCCCTTCAAGCAAGGGATCTGACATGTACACATATCGTTTGGGATGAGCGTAAAACATGCTTTGGGTTAGTGAGTCGCCAACAACTGCTTCTAAATCAGAGGGGCTATCGAAGAATTTGCCTTTAAGTGACCAATTGCCTGAAAGCGTTTGAGGATTAACGCCTACTACAAGAGAATCAGCCTCCCTATCGTCGCCCACGGGATAGGTCACGTTGTCTATTATCGTAAAGTTGGAAACCTCCTGCAAATGTTCAGTAACAACTAGTCGAGGTTCTACCACGGTTACTCCTGATAAAGCAGCAATTTTTGCAGTGCCCTCTGATGGAATACCGAGGTTTGGTTCTAAATAGTTGAAATCAGTGTTGACTTGGGTGCCATGAAATGCGGAAAGTAGGTCAAGGTACTGGTTGCCCATGCTTGGGTAGGCTACCAACACGGTGTCCGTTCCGCTGGTATTTTCGATCCAGGCGGTGGTGGTGTCGCTTGCGATTACGCTGCCGCCTACAGTTACGGTTAACAAAATAAACACTACCGAAAGCAAGAAAACCATTCGAATACCTACGGATTGTCGGCGACCCATGCTTCTAGACGCCAGATGCCACGTTATAGCGCGGCGTGAGAGAGGTTTGTGGCGTTTTTCAGTAAATGACCCATAGTATGAAACAGGGGATAGAGCGTCCATAGGGGACATGCGGGAGGCTTTAAGGATGGGTCTTAACCCAAAAAATATCGCCAAGAGGAAAAACGCAACAAAAACGATGGGCGCAAACCAAAACATCGGCAACAAATAACCCCCAAAAACCAGAAAAGCCACAACAAAATCTGCCACAAAACCCATGGCAACGCCCAAAGTGCAACCGATTAAGGTGATTGTTAGGAGCTCAGTCATGAAGTATCCGGCGACGAGGCTGTTGGGGCATCCTGCTGCTTTGATTAATCCGAAGTCTCGGGTTCGTTGAGCCATCATCAGCGAGATTATAAAGGAGGTTAGGATGGCGCCGACGGCAAATATTAGGACGCCTAAGAAGAGGATAAACTGGCTAAAAATCGAGGTTAAGCCTAAAGTTAGGGTGCCGGTAGCTTTTGCTGCAATTCCAACGCCTAGGCGGTTGCTGAATAGGAGCAGAAACAGCGTGGACGCCACACTCAACGTCAGGGTCGCTACTGTCAAACCTGTTTGGAGGCGGCGACGTTTCAAGTCGTTTGTTGGGAAGTGGGCGCTATCGGTCATGGACGCTCGCTACTCTTCCATCTTCTAATCGAATAACCAAATCAGCCAGTTTCTGTATGTCTTGGTCATGTGTCGAAACCACAACAGTTTTGCCCTTTTGCTTGAGCAACTGCAGAACCTGAAGAATTTTTTGCGCGTTTACGACATCAAGATTTCCAGTCGGTTCATCGGCTAAAATAAGCTCAGGGTCATTAGCCAAAGCACGAGCAAAACCGACACGTTGCTGTTCGCCGCCGCTAAGTTGCGCAGGAAAATGATTCTCACGATGCGACAACCCCACCATCTCCACTAACTCTGTCACCCGTGCCTCAATTTCATCGGGTGGCTTTCGTGTCCATTCCATGGGGAAAGCGACGTTTTCTGCAACGGTAAGCGTAGATACAAGGTTGTAGGCTTGGAAAACGAAACCTATGTGGTTGCAGCGGAAATCAGAGAGTTCGTCCTCGTTTTGTTCGGTTAGGTCTTGACCGGCTACCGTGAGGGTACCGTTTGTGGGTCGGTCGATTCCGCTTAGAATGTTTAGCAGGGTTGTTTTGCCTGAGCCTGAGGGACCTGTTAAGACGGTGAAGGTGGCTTGGGGGATTTGGATGTTTATGTCGTGTAGGACTTCGATTTTTCGGGTACCTAACAGGTAGGTTTTGTCTAAGTTATGGGTGGCTACTATGGGTTGTGGGTCTTTGGGCATGGCTAAGCCTTCGGTGTTGTTATGTTTTGTTGAGGCTAAGCGCTTATGAAGCTTGAGGTACACTTGTTTACTCGTTGCTTAGATAGCAGGTGTCTATGTTTAGGTTGCCGCGGTCTCGTTTTAGAATGCGGACTTTGTCGGGTAGCTTGTCTTTTTCCCAATCGCTCCAGCTGATTTCTCTAAACAACCAACGTTTGCCCAGATGAGCTGCTACCACGGCATGTTTGTATTCGTTGGTTGTGGGGATGAGTTCGTTTAGGAATCGAAAGAGTTTGTCTATTTGGGGTTTGGGGAAGTAGGCGTAGTAGGTGGCGTTTTTGACTTCAAACGCGTACATGTGGGGTCCTCTTCGGGCCATGAGGTCGGGGAGGGGGTTAAGGCTGGGGTTGCTAACGGGGATGCGAACGGCGTTGTAGCCCTTTTTTTGTAGGAGTTTAACAAGTACGGATTCACTGTAGAAGCCGCGTTTGCGCCATCGACGGAGTCGGACGCGATCGATTTCGGTAGTCACAGTTGAGCCTCGGGTTATCTTTGTGGGGTTAGGGCATAAAAATTGTTCCCTTAGGCATCCGATTACTGTGTTTGGGGGATGCTTCTGTATACTGCAAGAGCAGGTCGGTGTGGCTGGAAGCACATGGTGATGGGCAATGTTGATGAAAATACTCACACCACCAACATAACGGGGGATGTATTTTCCTACATCGACACATGCAAAATATGGGCTATGTGGGCTACACTAACCGCCCGAAAAGTGACGACTTAGCCCCAAGACAAAAACCATCCAAACCTTTACAACAAACAAAAAAGCCACTGGTGAAGTCGCCAAATACAAAAGCATCACCAAAACACAGCCACACAAAGCACCTGGCCCTCACAAAATTTGCGAAAACTCAAACACGATTCACAGACCCACGTCTGAGCACAAAAAAGGCAAAACACAATCTTAGACCAAAATTCTGCAAAGTTTACTCTCCAACCCAAAAATGTTCTCAAAGTGCAGAATTGTGTCGAAGGCTAGCCGAAAAAATAGGGATTTGCTTCGCATGGAGATTTTCGTAGGTACTTATATGAGGCTCCGATATTCCCCATGCCAACCTTTAAGGTCAGAGGCAATTAAGCTCGAACTAAGCCGATTTACATGATTAAGGCTGTTTTTGAGGTTTTAATTTTTTAGTTTAGAGAAAAAAGTCATCGGCTTTTTTTGGTTGTTGGCTTTCGCAGGCGAACAAACCCAATTTACAGCCCAAATGCGAAAAAAACTATTTTTAGGCTGTTTTGTCTAAAAACAGTTCTTTCGTTGCCACGTTTTTTTTAAACATCTTAAAACGGGCTTTCAAGAGTGAAAAAAAGCTAGTGGATACCTCACAGCCTCAAAATGAAAGTTTACGCAAAGAGAACCCATTTACCTAAAGC
This sequence comes from Candidatus Bathyarchaeota archaeon, assembly GCA_026014745.1. Classification (NCBI taxonomy): domain Archaea; kingdom Thermoproteati; phylum Candidatus Bathyarchaeota; species Candidatus Bathyarchaeota archaeon. Next base: position 164,755 of record JAOZHS010000003.1, read on the forward strand.
TGCTGCGAGAGCTGTCAAACGCGAATACCGGTGGATAGTACTTCAAGAGTTGCAAGGACACTCAAAGGGGTCTGCCACGCTTAGAGGCTGCTTTTGGCGGGCAGAACTTTTGATTTATGCCCGTGAGACCTCTTAGGCGATGCAGTAGCTAAAAAGTGCTCGGTGACTGGTAGACCTCACCAGCCCAGAAAACTTTGCATCTGCAGGCCCAGTAACTGCTCGACGTTCAAGATAGGTGTTTGTAGAGCCTATAGAGCGCAGGTCAAACGCGCGAATCTAAAGGCGTATACGAAAGCATCGCCCAAACACACTTCCTTAGATAGTTCTTGAGGCTTAACTAAGAAGCGTACACCTTAGGTACCCTGGAAGTTCAGAGGTTGCCTTTAGAAACCAATCAACGTAATTATTTGTATATTGTATAAGCTGCAGTTCATCAACCGCTTCGAGAAGACAGGCAATTCATTAGTAGCATACCCTGAAAGAAACCGCAGGACATACTCTGGCGAGTAGGAAATTTCATTGGCGGTTAACAACAATTGTGCCGTTAGCTACCAAAGAAGTAAGAGATCTGCTTTCTTTTGATAATCACTAAAGAGAGGAGGACAACCAATACGATTGCAGCTACAGCAACAGGAATTAGGAAAACAAAATCGACGGGGCTTGCAGGGGGTCTTGAATCAAAACTGGTTTGTTGGGTAAGCGGATAGTGGTCCACATTGTTTTGGTCAATGACATATGTTCCGTTTCCGTCGTAATCACTCCAATAGTTGCCTACAGCGCCATTGTCCCATGAGATGATGTCCGTTCCGTTGCCTATATAGCGGCTGACATTGTAGAAGGGCGCATTCTCTATTCGAACATTTTGAAGATTATCAACAATGTTATTGTGGTATAGTCTGTTTCCGGATGCAATATGTGTAATTGAACTGTAATTAGGGTCGTAACCATAGTTGAAAAGTAGAATCCCGGCGCCATTCCGCATTATGTAATTGTCGCTGATTGTTGAGTTGTTGCTTCCTTCAAACTCTAATCCAAAATAGAAATTATCTGTTATGGTATTCTCATAAACATAGTAAGGACCATACCAGCGGAGAAATAAACCGCCCGAATAAGACAACTCACCAATGTTTGCGTTGATTGGGGCATTTCCATTGCCTATAATGTTGTTTTGTCTTACTGTCACATTGGACGCTTCATCGATAACTATCCCATTTTTGTTTCCGATGATATTATTCTCGGAAATTAAACTGTTTGTCCATCCTGAAAAGTTAACGCCGGCATCATTGTTTGTTATGTTATTCTTTGATATAGTGACATCTGAGCCACTTCCATATCCACATATCGGATAAGAATTATTTTCAATAATGTTACCTATAACGCTAATTCCGTGAACGGGCGCATGCAAGGTGGATTGCTCTAATGATAGTGCGATGTTGCCGCGTTTTATCGTAAACCCTGAAACGGTCACATTAGACGAACAAATGCTAATCACAGCCCAAAAATTCGCATATCGACCCCAATATCGGGGAGATTTGTCGATGCCGTCAATGACAGTTTTTTCTGCGTCTTCTCCGATTAGTGAAAGGGGTTTATCAATTGTTAAATAGCTATCTGCAGTAACAAAGTATGTTCCTGCTCTTACAAATACGGTATCACCTGAACTAGCGTTGCCTACGGCTGATTGGATTGTTGGGTAGTCTTCTGGCACAAAGATGGTTGTATTTTGGGCTTTTATTGCGTTAGGTTGAAACGAGACTAAAGAAGATAGAAAAACAAAAGCAATCAGTAAGGTCAAAGTCTTAGTCAAGTTTCGCATAATTTTCTATTCTAGAACTCGTTTGCGTTAAAAGGCTTGTTGTAAGTTTTTTTTGACCAAGACAACTGGATTTTAAAAAGTTTTTGACTATGATTTCCCGTTACATTGGCATGCCCACAAGAGGAACCGCTTTTTCTTGGCGGTGTTCATCGCGGCAGTGTCGGTCGTGCTCCTCCAAGGTATCAAAGAGTTTTCCGCAGTCTCGACAGCGATACTTACCTGTGGCGTCAGGGTTGGCTGCATCTTCATAGTCAAGGAAGGCGTTTTCTGTGTCGGCTGCAATTATTTTGACGTAGCCGTCAGGGGACTCTTGACTGCTATTTGGATTCACTTAGTTCACCTCCAAATCCAGAAGCGGAGAAGCACCCCCTTTTACCTAACTAGAAGGTTTAAGGATGTGTGAGTGGCACAACACAACCACAACCCCCAAAAAGTCGTATACAAAAGCATCACCCAAACACACTTTTTTACGGGTCTAGAAAGCTTTTTGAGCTAACCGCGCCAAATAAAAAACGGTTATAGTCATGTCAAACTTTAGAGTTCACAACGCCAGGATACATTTTTCAACACACGGCGAAATCGACTTCATTGACCTCTCAGAACGCGTCCAAACCGAGGTCGAGCGGTCCCAAATTCGCAACGGCATTGTTCATGTCTTTGCGCCTCATGCAACGGGCATTTTGATTTTAACCGAAAACGACCCCGCCCTGCTGAGCGACATCAAAGCGTTCCTTGAAGAAATCGTGCCACGGATTGGCTCCTATCGGCATCCTTCAAACGCCCATGCACATTTGCGTTCGATGTTGCTTCAGCCGGATAAGACCTTGCCTGTAATTAATGGCAGCGTTGAGTTTGGGACTTGGCAGGCGTTACTTTTTGTGGAAACAGACGTGTACCCAAGGGAACGCACGGTAATCATCCAAGTTCTTGGCGAATAGCGTCTCTAAGTTATTTTCGCGTTTCTGACGTATTAATTTCGAGTGGCAACATGAAAATTAAATCTAATAATGATATTCGGCTCTACAAGAAGGCATTTTTTTACTGTTTGTTGTAAAATGTGATCATTCGAAAAAAATTCGCACATCTACAGAGCAACATAAACAGTTTTTGGAAGAGATTAAGCACAAGACGTGCCAGAAAGCCTCCCACTACCGCTTTAAACAACAGCCAAACTGCTTCTTAACAAAAAATAAGCTAAAAACAGGCCACATCAACCCGCAATATTAGCCAAAAGCACAGCTAAACGCATCAACCCAGATGATTAAAAGAAAAAACAACCAAGCGGCTCTGATGAGTATATAAGGTTCGCAATAATTCGGGCGCATCTTAGCGTTCTGAGCGTATCCGCTTATTGGCACCTTTGGGACGCATTCGCGCTTTCTTCTTGGCGTCAGCTTGCTGAGTAGGCCCACTGGACAGGGCATCAGGAGCTTCCTCTTCAGTCGGCAAGACATCGGCAACATCCGGGAAATCTGCTGCAGTTGCGAGTTTAGCGCCGGCTTTTTGCATCGCTTCTACTGCGCGGTCAACATCGCCAGGCTGGACGTTTATGCCTAAGGTGGCATCCATAAGGATAATCACTTCAAATCCAAGTTTTCGGGCATCTATCGCAGTGTTGACTACACAATAATCGGTGGCTAATCCGTTGATGAAAAGTCTGTTAATTTTTAAGCTTAACAGATTGCTTGCTAGGGGGGTGCCGTCAAAGGCGGAATAGGCTTCATGGTTAGCGTTTGTTGCTTTAGAGACTACAAGGGCATGGTTTGGAAGGTTGAGGTCGGGACTAAATTTCGCGCCTTCGGTATCTTGGATGCAGTGAGGCGGCCATGGTCCACCTTGGGTCTGAAAAGACATGTGGTCGGAGGGGTGCCAATCTCGAGAGGCAATTATGTGAGCGCCGGCTGCCTCGAAACGGCGGATGTAACTGTTTATGACAGGTATGATTGTATCGCCGTAAGCTACGGAGAGGGTGCCGCCTGGTAAAAAGTCATTTTGAATGTCGGTTATGAGTAGGGCATCGGAGGGTTTTAGGGTGTAGGTTTTGCTCAAAGAAGCACTTCCTATTAGAACACCTTGAATAATGTAATTCAAATAAACGTACTCTTGGATAAACTTTTGTGAAGTCCACACTCAAAATGGATGCTTACCTGTGTAGGGCTGTTTCACACCTAAACACTCAAGCATCTTCTTCGTTTGTCGTAGTGACTCTAAGCATATTGTCTATGGAAAATTATGATTTATGTGCCTTTTTTTGCATGCTCACTGCCATCAATTTAACTTTTTAACGTAAAAAGTGACCATACGAATTTTTTTCGTACACTCCGAAACCAAAGAAGGAAAACTTTGACCGCTCCATCGCTAAAACAAACGCTATATAACCACAAACTAACCGCCAAAACAAAATTCTCACACAAACTCAACCAAATACACCTGCAAAGGACCCTCAATAAACTCTACAAGAGCATTCCTAGCCCCCCTAAAGCGCCAAAGCCAGCGATTAGTCAGGCGATAGAAAAGCCACAGAAAGGCAACAGTACAAAAATCGGTGTTCTAGCGCCGATATTGACTTTTCAGAAAAGAGCAGGATAAATTTTTAGTGTGAAAGCAAGGTTGAACAAGAACAGGATTTTGACGGGACACTTTTTTGTAACCATGATTATATAAGGTTCGGCATATTTCGGGATTACTTTGAACGTCGAGCTTTTTTTTAAAAAAAAATGTGTTTGGGAGCTGCTTTTGTATAAGGCGTGGGATAGGCTTATCTGAAACCGCCCCAAACAATATTGCAGGCGACTATTATGCAACCGAAAACCAAACTTCCAACCATTACAAGCCAAGATATGCGCGCCCTAGAAGTCAACGCAGAATACTTTGGTGTAAACCTCCTACAGCTCATGGAAAACGCAGGTAGCAGCGTCGCCAAAGAAATAATTACCCGATTCCAAAAAAACAAAGACGCCCTGATCTTTTGCGGGTTAGGCGGAAACGGCGGCGACGGGTTTGTTGCAGCGCGGCACCTTTTAGCTGGAGGGTTTGCGGTTACGGTAGTTGTGGTCGGTAAAGCCCGTGACATCGTGCATCCCGCGGCGATGTGTAACTGGGAGATTTTACAGTCGCTAAAAGACAAAATCACGATTCTAGAAGTCACCGACAGCTCAGCCATCCCCAAGGTATCTGCAGGCATAGTTGTTGATGCTTTGTTGGGAACAGGAACTAAGGGCAAACTAAAACCGCTAATCGCCAAAGTTGTAGATTACATAAACAGCCTCAACAGCTGCCGCGTTGCCATAGACGTTTCCACGGGCATTGACTCTGACACGGGTAACGTGCTAGGAACTGCGGTTAAGGCGGATTTGACGGTGACGTTCCATAAGGCTAAAGCGGGCTTAGAGAAAGCCAAAAAATACCTCGGCGAACTCGTCGTAGCCGACATTGGCTTACCCGCCGAGTTTGAGCGGTTAGCTGGACCGGGCGACGTGCAACTCGTAGCTAAACCTCGAGCCGACACGGCACATAAGGGCGATTTTGGGCGACTCTTAGTAATTGGAGGAAGCGAAGTTTATTCGGGTGCGCCTACGTTGGTTTCGTTGGCTGCTCTACGGACAGGCGTGGATTTGGTTTATTTGGCTGCTCCGGCTAAAGTGGCATACGCGATTTCTTCGATGTCACCTGACCTCATCACAATCAAACTCGAGGGCGACAACCTAAAACCCGCCAGCCTCGAAACCCTAAAACCCTACCTGAGCATGGTGGATGCGGTGGTTATGGGTCCTGGTCTGGGTCAAAGCCCCGAAACCGCCAAGTTCGTTAAAGCCTGCATCGATGAGGTGGAGAAAGCCCAAAAGCCGTTGCTCTTGGATGCGGATGGGTTGAAGGCGTTTGCGAAGTTTAAGCGGCAGCTTAAGGTGCCCTTGGTTTTGACGCCGCATGCAGGCGAATACTCCATTCTCACGGGAGAGGAATTGCCATCGTCGCTTGAAGAGAAAGTGGTTGCAATACAGAAAACCGCTAAAAAACTCGGCGCCACGCTATTGGTCAAAGGAAAAGTCGACATCATCTGCGACTCTGAACGCGTCAAACTCAACTCTACAGGCAACCCCGGCATGACTGTCGGCGGAACTGGTGACGTCTTAAGCGGCATCGTAGGCGGATTGCTGGCTCAGCATGTGGAGCCCTTTGAATCGGCAGTGGCAGGTGCCTTTGTTAATGGTGCAGCAGGCGACTTTGTTGCCAACGACATTGGCTACCACATGGTTGCAACAGATGTTATTGAATGGATTCCTCGTGTCTTGGAGGATCCCATGAGTCATGTGAAGGTGCGCAAATCCCTTGGAACCTGACCCACAACCGCAAACCCCCGCATTTCCCGTTCGAATCACAATCTACCATGCGGCACAGGATGACCCCAAAAAGAACACCGCACTCCGATTGAGCCATCGCGGCTTGGCACGGATTGTAAGCAAAATCAGGTTCTTACCAAAACGAGCCATTGTGCTTAACCCCTTTGGAGAAATCGCGTTTTCGCCTGCCGACAGAGATAGAATTGCCCAGTTTGGATTAGTGGCGCTAGATTGCAGTTGGGAACACGCACAGAAGGTGCTAGGGCGCCACGTCCGCGGAACCAGCCGCTGCCTGCCCATCCTGATTGCCGCCAACCCCGTCAACTACGGCAAACTAACCAAACTCACCACGGCGGAAGCAATAGCAGCAGCGCTCTACATTGCGGGCTTCAAAGCTGAATCGGAGCAACTGCTGTCGAATTTTACGTGGGGACACACGTTTTTTGAAATCAACGGGATGCTACTGGAAAATTACGTGACGGCAAAGGATAGCGCTGAGATTGTCGAAATGCAGGCAAGATTGTTGAAGCGCAAAAAAAGCGAATAACAAGTTATAATTTTCTTCGAGCCCTCATTAAGCCTTATACGCAACCTTGAGAAGAATGTTAAAAAGACTTAGGAGGCTTGGAGCATCGAGTTCATCACTAACTTCTACCTGTTCTTAGCATCCGTTATGCTGATTTCGCTCTCAGGCGTCCTCATGCCCGGTCCCCTCTTTGCCGTGACCCTCACAAAATCCTGTCAAAGCAAATATGCCGGAGCCCTCATCGCCGTGGGACATGGCGTCGTGGAGTTTCCTTTGATGTTTGTGATCTTCTTTGTGCTTAGCCAATTCACGCTTCCCACGGTTGTGCAAGTAGGGGTGGGGTTGGTGGGCGGCTTATTGATGATGCTGATGGGTTTGCAGGCATTTCGAAACCGCCACAAACAAGAAACCACGGCGATGGCGCCTAAACGTGAATCTTTGCTGGCAGGAATCTGGACTACGGCGGCAAATGCAGGTTTCATTCTTTGGTGGTTAACCATTGGCACCGCGTTGATTTTGAATGCGCAACTGTTTGGGCTGGCAGGGTTTGGTGTGTTTGCAGGGGTGCATTGGTTCTGTGACTTCGCATGGTACGCGGTGGTGGGTTTTCTGATTTTCAAGTCGCAGCGGTTCCTCTCTGATCGCGTAAGGATGGGGATTACGTTGTTTTGCGTTGCCGTTTTCATCTGTTTTGGCGCTTACTTTATGGGATCGGCGCTTTGGGCTCTGTTGGCATAGTTAAATAGCAGATTTGGCAGTGGTTAGGTATGGACTTTAAAGTTGGAAACGCAACCCTCACGCTAATCAAAGGCGACATAACCGACGTGGAGGCTGACGCCATCGTCAACGCAGCAAACGCAACTCTTCTGGGCGGTCTTGGAGTGGACGGTGCAATTCACAGTAAGGGCGGTCCTAAAATTCTTGAAGAATGCAAACGCATCCGCGCCAATGAATGGCCTGACGGATTACCCACAGGCAACGCAGTCATAACCACAGGGGGCAACCTCAAAGCCAAAAAAGTAATCCATACGGTTGGTCCCATCTGGCGGGGCGGCTTCTATGATGAAGCTAAGCTGCTTCGGCAAGCATATTGGAACTCGCTTAAACTGGCTGTTGCAAATGGGCTTAGGTCAGTGGCGTTTCCGTCGATTAGCACAGGTTCCTACCGTTATCCAACGGAAGAAGCCAGCCGGGTTGCAGTAACCGCGGTGAAGGATTTCCTAAAAAAAGAAAACCGCCTTGATAGGGTAATTTTGGTGTTGTTTTCCCAGCGAGATTACGAGATATACCTAAAAGCTGTACAAGACCAACCTTAAAAGGAAATCATCTTACAGTGCTTTTTTTGAGAACTGCCTTACACTCGTATAACGACAAGTTTATGATTTGGCGGTGACTTCCTCAACCTCCGTGATGGAGGCAACGGGGATGTCGAGTTGTTCTTGGAGGACTTCAAGCAAGGAATTCTCGTTGGGTGCTTCGATTAGGAAGGCAACGCGACCTTCATGCCCGCAACAATAGCAGGCTTTGGCTTCTACACCGTTGATTTTTCCTTTCTCCAACATCTTTGCGGCTCCCTCTGCACATGCGCGGGGGCTTTTTTTGGAGCTAAGGATGGCTGAATCTACAAGGTATCGGGGCAAAAAATTCACCAAATACAGTGGGGGTTGCTGTCTTAATGGTTATTGTTGTAGGCTTGGTGTGTCCACATAGGGTTATATGGGTTTTAGGTGCTTGTCTGGGTAAGGTGTGTGTTGTGGAGCCCGTTTTTGTTTGTCCTCTGTGTGATGCGCCTGCTTTGAGGAGTCGTTATGTGTTTTGGTGGCATATGCATGAGTGTCTTTGTAGGGTGAAACAGCAGCAAGCGCCCCTTGCGGTGCGTGGGGATGTGTGGGCTGAGGTTGCTGCTCCATAGCCGCGGATTTGTTCGTTTTTAGACATATATCGAGTTTTGTAATATATCAAATCATAAAATACTTCTATATATAGAAGATTACGAAACTGAAGTGTATCTGAAGAGAACAGATATGCGTGTGAACAATATGACCCAAAATCAATGTACACCTAACCCTTGGATAAACTGCGACGAACCTCTAAAAGCTGAATTTGACGCCGCAGTTATAGACGTTGTTGATGCCGTATTTTCCGGATTAGGCGAAAACGTCAAAGTCGCGCTATATAATATTCTCCAGATAAAATACGGATTAACAAAACAAGAAATACCTAACCGACTAGAAGACTTCACGGTGGCGCTAAACCAAACGTTTGGCGATGCAGCAAAACTTTTAGAAATAAAAATAATGGAAATGATCCATTCAAAAGCCAAAGCGTTCCTCTATGAACCCACGGAACATGAGTTTTTTGCACAATACATGGTTGCTTTCCAAACTCAAATGACCTGTTGCGTGCCCTAGATTACTGTTAGGGTCAACGTAGATTTGATGCTGTCGAGGTTGCGTATGCGTTTATGCACCACATCATGCAGGTCATCTAGGGATTCGCCGCTGACTTTGGCAACTAAGTCGTAGGCGCCTCGGGCACGGTACACTTCTTCGACCGCTTCGATTTTTCGTAAATCTTCAATTGCCCCGTCGCATGAATCCGCTTCAGCGGTTATAAAAATAAATGCGCAGCGCTTGGGCTTTTGCAACACAGGCTCTGTTTGAGCACTTGCAGTAGTGGTTATTTCTCCTATTTGAGCGAAAACATTTTCCAAACAATCCACCTCAAAAAACAACTCTTACTCATCACTTTAGGTGCAATCACTATTAAAGCTAAGTTGCTGTGCTGACGCTACAACAAAACCATATAACTAAAACCACAAAAAAACAAAAAAGAAAAAAGAAGAGGGTTTAGCCGCTGGGTGTTTTGAAGTTAACCAGCGAAAACACAGGGTATTTATCGCCAATTACCTTGCGTCCAGCCAAATACTCCAATTCAATGAGGAAGCCTATGCCCATGATTTTGCCGCCTAAGCGCTCAATCAAATCAATGTTGGCTTTGATGGTTCCGCCGGTGGCAAGTAAATCGTCGATGAGCAGCACGTTTTGGCCTTTGGTTATGGCGTCTTCGTGGATTTCAATCACGTCGGCTTCGTATTCTTTTTGGTAGGTCAGCGTTACGCATTTGTAGGGGAGTTTGCCTTTTTTGCGTATGGGCACAAAGCCGACTCCGAGTTCGTAGGCTAAGGCGGCGCCGACGATGAATCCGCGGGCTTCGTTGGAGACGATGACGTCAATTTTTTTGTCGCGGTAGTGGTCGGCTAGTTGTTTTATGGTTTGTTTTAGGCAGGCTTTGTCTTTTAGGAGGGGTGTGATGTCCCAGAAGACTACGCCTTTGAATTCGGGGATTCTTCGAATTTTGCTTTTCAGGTCGATTTGTCTATCTGTCTTGTTCATTTCAAGTATTCTCTCCTGTTACACGAAGGCGCCTTCTAGAGCGCTGTGACATGTGCAGCTAAACGTGCTGGGGGTTTTGGCGATGACTTCCGCGATTAGGCGCTTAACGTTTTCAATGTTGTTTTTCATGATGGTCACGATGTCGCCGACGCAGACGTTGTGTTCTTTCCAGCAGTCATAGTCGGTGACGGTGGATATGTTTACGTAGCAGATTTCTGCTTCCCGCGCCAAAACAACTTCGGGAACCATGGTCATGCCGATGATGTCTGCACCCCACTTCTGGTAGAGTTTGGATTCTGCCTTGGTTGAGAAGCGTGGACCTTCGATGCAGACGTATGTGCCTGTTGGGTGGCTTTTGATGTTGAGGCTTTTTGCCGCGTCAACGAGGAGTTGATGCATCTGGGGACACATGGGGTCAGCTACGGATATGTGGCAAACGCGGCCTTCGGCTACGGTGTAGAAGGATTGTTCTCTTCGGGTGGTGCGGTCTATGAATTGGTCCGCAAAAACTAATTCGCCAGGCTGATACTCTTCCCGTAGCGAGCCAACGGTTGAAGCTGCGATGATGCGTTTTACGCCTAAACGTTTGAGCGCCCAGATGTTTGCGCGTTGGTTTAGGTCTGTGGGCCTGATGGTGTGTAGTTTTCCGTGGCGGGGTAGGAAGGCTACGGTTTTTCCGCCGAGTTCACCAACCGTAAAGGCATCAGAAGGTTTACCGTAAGGGGTTTCAACTGTTATTTCTTGAACGTTCTTGAGAAGTTTAGGGTCATAAAGACCAGTTCCGCCGATTACTCCAAATTCAACTTGCATAACTTTTACTGCAAGCGCTGAGCTTATAAAAATAGCGACGCACCACACGAGCTAACTGATATAAGCATAATTTTTCAACATCTAACGAAGCCGTTTTCAACCAAACCGACCTACCCCTCTTAGGATTCTGCATAGAGTTTCTAATAGGATCCAAATATGAGGCTGCGACCCTCCCCCCTATAGGTTTCTGCATAGAACCACTAATAGGATCCAAATAGACAGCAAATAGGTTCGTGACAGCAAAAGAGAAGGCAATGTAACCCTCGATAGAGGCACCTACCCCTTCGGTTCTGTAATATAAAATATAAAGAGCACCCATGAGGGTTCTGTCAAGTTTGCATCGGAGGGCTACCATGAAATCCCTCTGTAAAGTTTCATCGGATGCTGGACTGGCTGTCCTATACTTCTTAGGAGGTATGAGCGATTGAAAATCTTTAAAAATAAAAACTCACAAACAAGGCTTATGCAAATTACCATTGAAGCAATCGGCATATTATTTGCGATATTGTGGGGAACAATTGGAGCTATCCCGCAAATAATCAAGTGGAGCAAACCCAAACCTCGACTAAAGATAATTCACATGGAACTAACACCCGAAAACCAAAACGCCTGTTCTAGATATTGCTTCAGTTATGAAATTGTTAACGAGAGTGTATTTTGGCGGAGACCATCAGGTGCAACAGCGGTAAAAATAGACGTTCACACAATGGATTCAAACAAAACGCAGTGTAAAGAAATACAAAGTCTTTCTGTTTCAACCTATCTTGGGGGCGGAGAAAAAGCCCAGAATAATTACTTGATTAACGCTTTTACCAAGAAAGGGGTTAATCCACATACCGTTATTTTCGAACTATCCTGTAGTGAGGGGCAAAAAGTCACCAAAAAACAACAAATGAATTTCTGAAAAGATATTTTCTCTTTGAGGTATTTTTCGGGTGACGGGTGATAAATTACTTCTTTCTTCTGCTTTTGCTTGAAAGCTTATTGCCCGTTCTATCAAAAAAATACCAACCAAACCATGCACAATTACACCAAATATAACCCATGAAGAAAGGGTTCTGTCAAGCCTTTAAGGGATTGCATCATTTTTCTCCAGGTAAACTTTTGAGGGATTACTCGAAACTACAATACCGCAGTATTTCAGGACAATCTATTGTTATTGATTTACTCGCGTTTTCGTATGGAAAAAGCATTCTATACTCTTTTTGTATGCTAAATTGCAGGTCTTTTTGAAAACACGCTGGCAAGAAGTTAAAAGGGGTTTCAATTTTATTCTTAGGGTAAACAACCAGCCCATCACTAAAAGAAGTTATCCCAAAATAGATGCGCAACTTATCAAGAATCGTCTTAGCAAACATTATAGGCTTAATTATGGAAAAGTGAGCATCGTATCCCTGAGTAGCCCAATAATTATCGTTACGTGCGATTGTACTACAAAAAACGTATCCATTTATCTCCGATGAAAAAGAGCTATTATTCATTATAACTCGTGTTTCATCTGATACATTGAGAAGTGATGCGGGTATCAAAGACCTTACTTCTTTGCCCGTCAGACTTACTGGGTTTTGTTTGCCTATTGTGATTGTGTGTATACCCTCATTTTTATCGCCAATTTGTTGTTTTTCACAATTCCGTAAGCAGTTTAATGCGCTAAGGTGAACCAATCCACTTTTCTTGAATTGCGAGTAATATTTTGTTGGGAGGTATTTGTATAAAATCAATTTATAACCCCTTTACTCTTTGTTTCTTTAATTGGTTTTACATGGATTATTAATTGACCGCCTTTAGTTAGTAGGTTCCATTCTATTTGGTCGTCTTAGGTTAGGTTGAATTGTTTTATTATGCTTGGGGGTACTGTGAGGTAAGCGCAGTATCGAACGCATAGTTTACGAGTTATTGTTTGTTGTAGTCTTATAATTTGCGGTAAGACAACGAAAAGTCGAGTTTTTGTTGTGACTATCGTTCTGCATTAGGGTTATCCATTTTGCAGAGTATGTCTATTCCGCATCAACTATCATGAATTAGCCCATCTGACCCCTGAAGCCTTAGATGTAATTGTAGTAGCGTTGGTAGACTTGTAAAATTGGTGTGCGTTTCTTTTTGAGTCTTCGCATGGTTTTTTCTCTGTCTCGGATTTCTCCGTTCATGCGTTCCATCTTGTTGTTATTGTGGCATTTTCCGCTTAGGGTGATTTTTTGGGTGTGGACGGACAGCGGGTGCCACTGCGGAATTATGTAAAATGTTATAAGTTGATAAATCAAGAAATATCGTGGTGCATCGAATGCGCACTCTTAGTTTAGAGGTAGGTTTCCTTTGCGCTTTTTTGCTTTTCAGCCTGCTTTCGGCTCTGCCAACTGCAGATTCAGATGTACCCGATAGCTCCGAGTCCGCTCCGTCCCCAAAGGAGCTTTGGACGTTTACAGTAATCAATAGCAGTTGGAGCAATCCTGTAATAGCTAATGGCATTGCATACGTATTCAGTACCGAACAGTACACTAAACCAAGCGAAAAACATGTGAGTTTGTTTGGTCCTCCGCCACACCACTTGGTCACTGTTTACGCCTTAAACGTGTCCGATGGGTCAAAACTCTGGGAGTATACCGCCGAAGGTGAACTTCAACGATTTACAGTTGCAAACGACACAGCCTATTTCTCAACATCTGAGGGATGGTGCGTCGATAAGCACTATTTGGGAGCACACATTTTTGCCATAGATGCCCTTACAGGAGCTGAAAAATGGGTTCACAATGTCGATGGCATGATATTTGCGTCCAGATTTGACGGCGACAACAGTGCATTTTATGTTTTGTTTGTTGCTTCAGGTAGCTTGGATTCTTTTGTTTCCGCAGTAAATGTGACGAACGGCAAAGAAAGCTGGATATACAAATTTGGGAATCATATTTACCCTATACCAGTTGCCATCGGTGAGGAAGCGATGTACTTTGGATTAAGCAACTGTTTTTACGCCTTAAACGAAACTGATGGCAAGATAATCTGGAACAGTACCTTAGATAGTTCAATATCGGAAGCGGCTGTTCTAGGTGAAGACGTAGTCTACGTTAAATCGCAACAAATGACTTATGCCTTAAATCCCCAAAACGGTTACCAGCTATGGAATTATTCTAGCTACAGTTATTGCATCAGCCGCAAAGGTATAGGCTATGTGCAAGAGGGGGATGCTGTTTATGCTTTTGAGGGGGTCAGCGACGATAAAATTTGGAGTTACAGCGCAAACAAGACAATTAACTCCCTTAAACTAGTCGATGATAGGCTCTACGTTTGCTTAAACGGCACTCTTACGGCTTTAAACGCTGTCAACGGAACACCGTTTTGGAATTATAGTATTCCTCAGATGCGTTTTGTCTTTAGCCCCTACTATCAGGATAACACGGCAAAGCTTCTGATCAGCGAAGACAAACTTTTTTGTTATTCAGGCAAAACACTCCATGCCATAGATATCTCCAACGGGGAAGACCTTTGGGCGTATACAGATTATGACCATACATTTCTAACAGTTACAGACGGCGTGGCTTTCTTTAAGAGCGCCCACACCCTCTATGCATTCAGTATTCCCGCAATCGTACCATCCACTTCGCAAAGTACAACCGCTCAACCTGCTGAGCCATCCATGGTTTTAGGATTTACTATTGAGCTATTGATTGTCGTATCCATTGTTGCCATTTCAGCAGTATTGTTGACTATGATTTTGGTGAAAAAGAGAATACAAAAAACGCCCAAGAATTAGGAGTTTAACCCATCAGAACCACAATTAATTGATGCCATAACTATCTCCTTAGATAGTTTCTGGTGCCTTGTACCTTAAGGGAAGCTCTATTTTGAATTGGGTTCCTCTGCCTTCCTTAGTTTGAAAAGTAATTGTTCCACCCAACTGCTCAACGAACTTTTTAACCACAGCTAACCCCAAACCTTGCCCCTTTGATTTTGTTGTAAACAGGGGCCTAAACAGCTTATCTTGAACCTCTTCAGGGATGCCTTCGCCCGTGTCGGCTACGGTAATTTGGATTTTGTTGCGTTTCTGTTTTTTTACCTCCACGGTTAGTTCGCCGCCTTTGGGCATGGCTTGGATTGCGTTGGTGCTTAGATTGGTGGTTACTCGTCTGAGGTAGTCGCGGTCAGATATTAGTTCAATGTCAGGTTCGATTTTTAATATGACTTTGATGTTATCGGGAATTTGCATGCCTACAAAGGCGTCCTGTATGATGCCCTCGAGGTTAACTTTACTTACGGTTGGAGCGGTGTTTCTCGCGTAATCTTGCAGGTCCGCGATAATCTTATTCATGTAGTCAACTTGTTGCTGTATGAAATTGAGGCTATCAATTAACTCACTTTTACAGTTGCTTTCAGGCGCGTCACGAATATTTTCTTTCGCAAGATATAGCTCGCTAACTATTGCCTGCAAGGGGTTGCGGATGTCATGCCCCACCATACCGGCAGTTTGACCAATCGCAGCCAGACGCTCAGAATCCTTAAGCTGCTGCGTTTTCTCCTCAACCATAAATTCCAAATTATTCTTATACGCCTCGAGCTTTTGCTCATTGTATATGCGTTCAATATAGTCAGCTGCCTGCCGCACAAGCAAATCCAGCAACCGCAGATCCGTTTTGTCGGGCTTAGTGGGAGTCTTATAATGAGTAGAAATTATTCCCAAAAACCTGCCAAACCGCGAAAAAAGCGGTGTCGACTGAACCGCTCTAACACCAGCTTTTAATTGAACATCAAGAGAGGCTGCGTTTACAATAAGGGGATTTTTAGTTAAATCCTCCACAAATACACGACGTTTGTTCTTCATCGCAGCGCTACAAACTGCAGGCGTATCTTCGTCAACATCATAAAAGAAATCTAAAAAATCCTGATCTAACCCTTGGTGCGCAACGATCCGTAAAGTGTTGCCCTTTTCACATAGTTGTATTGTGCCCATGTCCGCATGGGTTATTTCGATACTTGCCTTGAGAATGGTATTGAGCAGGCCTTGCATGTTTTCTTCGCTTACAAATTGTAAACTTATTTCATGTAGCTTTGATAAGCCCTCGTTTTCTTTGCTTAAAAGTTCTGTTGCAACCTTTAGGTCCTCTTCGATTTTCTTACTTTTCGAAATATCTCTCACAGCGCCGTCTCGGTAGAGGGGTTTTCCAGTGGCATCCTTGATTAGAATCATTTGGTTAGACCACCAGCGATATTGGTCGTCTTTACCCTTGAAACGGTACTCGGAAAAGCCTTTTCCTGTTTTAAAGCAACGTTCGATCTCCTTTTTTAGGGAGGGCAAATCTTGGGGGTGAACCCTTGAAAGCACTTCATCGTTGGTCATTGCAGTCATTTCTTGGGGTTCAAATCCCAAAGCCGAAATCGATGGACTCATGTACTCATATCGGTTTGTTTGAAGGTTAAATCGATAAATAACATCCGCCGAGCTATCCAGAACAGAGCGGAAATGTTCCTCACTTTTTCGCAGGGCATCCTCTGCCTGTTGATTCTTAGTGATGTCATGAAAAACTGCAACAAAATAATCCTTTTTAGGGCTGTAAGCATAAACTGATACCCATCGGTTTAACGGTTGCAGATAAACTTCAAATTTAGCGGGCTTACCCGTTTTAGCTACCATACCCACGGTTTCTATCGGATTATCCGGTTTTTCAATACCCCGTATTGCTTGACTAATTGGGCGATTTACTATATCCTCTCGTTTTAAGCCGATAATTCTCTCACATTCATCATTAACGTAGACTACTATGAAGTCAACCGGTTTACCCTCAGAGTCATAAACCACTTTATTAAGAGAATAACCCTCATCAAGATTGACAAATAAGTCAACCGCTTTATCATTGCTTGAAATAAAAGAATCAACCCATGCATCACAAAAACGGTTGGTTTCTTTTTCCAATCCTTTTTCCCTCAGAATGAAAAATCAAGCAACTTCGCCAAAAACAAGTAGCTTGTGAGATAATATAAGCTTTCAATATAAGAATATACGAGAATCCCGAAAGAAAATCTTCAAATCACCTGCACCATGCGTAAATGATAGGTTTTTAACTCTATAAACCTCCAATTGGTTGGTGACAAGCCTGAAGATTATCCCCGTCATCGACATCCTAAACGGCAAGGTGGTCCATGCAGTCCGAGGACAAAGAAGCCAATATCAGCCGCTTCAAAGCAGCCTCACGCCCTCAACCGAACCAGCCCAGGTAACTGCAACATTCAAGGCTCTTGGGTTTAGCGAGGTGTATGTTGCGGATTTAGACGCCATCATTGACTGCGCAAACGACTTCTCAGACCTCAAACCACTCCTGACCTCAGGGGTCAGCTTGATGGTGGATGCAGGCATAACCAGCCTAGACCGCGCCCAAAAACTCCTAAAAACAGGCATCGACAAACTGGTCATTGGAACCGAAACCCTGCAAAACAAACGCTTCGTAGCTGAAGCTGTAGCCGAGTTTGGCAGCAGCCATGTCGTTGTGAGTTTAGATTTGAAGGGCGAAACCGTGCTAACCAAAGCCAGCTTTGACGGTAGCCACGACGCGTTAACCCTTTTGGGCGAGTTTAAGGCGATGGGTGTTAGACAGGTTATTGTTTTGGATTTGCTTAGGGTTGGCAGCGGCGAAGGCGTCAACAAAGAGTTACTCAAGCGGGTGACAGCGTTGGGCGGCTTGGATGTTTATGCTGGTGGGGGAGTCCGAAACATCGAAGACCTCATAGAACTCCAAAAAATAGGCCTAAAAGGCGCCTTAATAGCCACAGCGTTGCATACCGGGAAAATCACCGTAGCAGACCTCAAACAAAACGGCTTCCTCTAAGCAGCCTTCGCTAAGCAGACGATGCCGCCTAGTTGTGTGAGGCGTTTGCCTGCATTGGATTCGGCGTCTATTACGCGGGTTTTGACTTTTTTGTTTTGAGCAATCTGCATAAGGCGCTGTAATCGCCCCTTTTGGCGACTACCCGAGAGGTACGTGTCTGTTAGCAGAAGGTACTCTGCTTGAGGTTTGCCGGGCGGTTGCGTATAAAGTATGAGGTTTTCGGCTTCCTGCATAGAGAAGAGTACAAGATTATCTGCTTTGTTAAGGCGTCGCTCAAGTAGTTCAAGGAGGTTTTCTGTTTCTTGAGCAGCATTTTCTTGGATTAAATCTTTAAACTGCGCAGTTTTGGTGATTGCCCACACTTGGGGCTGTGTACTTGCCGAACCCACGATTAAGGCGATGGAGGCTTTGTTGGGACCTTGAACGAGCCATGAGTGATGCGCGGAGAGGTGGGTTTGGAGGTCTTGGGCGTAGCTTGTGCGGGGAGGCGAGGCGATGAGGATGCTTTTGACGCCTTCCTTGAGCCGCTGACGCAGGGCGTTGACGATGGATTCGTGGAAGTTGTAGACTGCCTTTTGGTCACGACGTTCACCATTTAGGGGCAAGGTTTGTTGGGGTTTGGCGACATTGCTATAAATCTGCCAAATAGACGCATGGTCCGCTTCGACGCCCACTAAAATTGCGACGGCGTATCCGCGGCGATAACTTTTCGAAGACATCGTTGCCTATGTGTGTGGAATCTGTTATTTTAGTTGTTGCATCTTAAGGCGCCAAAAAAACGGCAAGTTTATGAAAGCCAACAGCCGCTTTTAGGGGTATAGCTGGGAGCTTTATGTTTGAAACTGACAAAAAACAAGAGCTAGACACGCAATTAGCTGCAAATCGGCGGTTGCTGGTTTTGTTTTATTCCAAGTGGTGCCCCTATTGTCAAAGGTTTCTGCCTGCATATGAGTTAGAAACCAAAACCTGCAAAGAACCCATGGCGTATGTACGGTTAGACGATAACAATAATCCGCTATGGGACGAATACGACATCGGAGCAGTCCCCACAGTCATCCTCTTTGAAAACGGCAAAGTCAGCGTCCGCTTAGACGCAAAATTGGGTTCTGGTCTAAACGCAAGCCAATTTAAGAAGTGGTTTGCTGAGCTCAAACTTGCTTAACCCCCAATTTTGTGGGCGTTTTTTACCTTTTTGTGTTGGCGCTATTAAGTAAAAGGGCTTTTATGAAGCATTAACCATAGCTAGTATAGTTTTTTAGGTCTACCCCTACCAGCTTGCGGGTAACCACATTTTTATGGTTGGTAATTATGGAAAGAGTCCCTCTGCGACTCACCGTCCCTTTTTTGGTGTGCTCCGCTCTGTTGGCTATTACCTCGTTGCCATTTACAGAAGCCGACATAGGCGTCGCCTTAGTAAGCAGCAACCTCAATTTTGTAGGCAACGACATGGACGCAAACGGTGTACTTTGGGCAGGAGACAAAAATTTTAACCTCTGGAAAAGCCTTGATGGCGGCGCCAGCTTCCAGTTTGTTTACAAATTACCAGGCACCTACGATGCATCTAACGCCTACTCAGGGCTGGTTTGGAACGTTTTTGTGGATTCACGGGGCTACATCTTCGCAAGCGCAGGGAGCACAAACGGCTTATTCCGTTCCACAAATGGCGGAGGCTTATTTAGTCAGGTGCTAAACACTAATGGTTCACGCTACGAATCCTTCTACATCGCCATGACCGAAGACGACCGCGGCAACCTATACACCATAACCTACACAGGCGGATACGCAACGCCCCTAGTCCTCAAAAGCACCAACGGCGGCGTATCATGGACAAAAATCGGCTCCTTCTCCGTATTGCATTTTCATAACATAAAATTCAACCCCGCCAACGGTTACCTCTACCTCGTCACAGGCGAACGCAACCCCCTAGCCAACTATCCTGATTCAGAAAAGATTTTCCGCAGCAAAGACTACGGAGCAACCTGGAGCCTTATCGTGGACCGCAACGACGCCTATGGCACAGTATATTTACCCATCACGTTTGTAGGCAGCTACGTTTATGTGGGTCAAGACTACCCCAATAAGATCTGCCAGATCCACCGCTTCTATGACAACGGCGCAGGCCCCTTCACGCCGCAATTGGTTTATTCGCCGCCCAGTGATGGCTGTATGCCGTTTATTTCGGGAACGCTCTTCAACGGGGTGCTTGTGTTTGCCAATTGTGCCGAAGCCCAAAATGGAATTTCACGGGTGGTTGGTAGTATGGACGGGGTCAACTGGTACTTGCTGTATTCGGTGTCGGTTTCTTTGGCAGATGTTCGCTGGAACTTTTTTACAGCGCATCCGCGATACGCGATTTTTGCGACCATAAAAGCGGGGATTCCGTATATGATTCGTGATTTGCCGCCGGGAACTCCTACGCCTGCACCTGCTCCTTCGCCGACGCCAACTCCAATACCAACACCTATTCCGACTGCTACTCCTGCGCCGACTTCAACGCCACTCCCTATTGTGGTGCCTACACCTGAACCCATCGATAGACCCCCCACTAATACTCCATCCCCGACGCCTTACGAACAAACTATACCACTGACAATCAGCAACCCCGCAGCGGTCACTACAACGTCACCCCCAAAACCCACAGCCACACCTACTCCAACTCCAATTGAACCCACTCCTACGCCAGTAGCTAACGTTACCCAAACCGAGCCACCTCACTCAATGCTCCCACAAATCGGAACAACCGCCCAAACAGACGGCTACAACCAAATGGCAATAATGGCAACTGTAATCATAGTGGGCGTCGCGTTAATTTTGCCTGTTATAATAAAGAAACGCGCTAAGCAGACTTAAAACCAACTAAAAGCGCAACTTCAAACCACTTCCAGTAACAATCCACATCGGCATAACCGATTTTTCGCAGCCAACCCAATTGAGTTTCACAATCCAATAGCTTATTTGAGGGGTCTTCATTTTGGGGAGTCATATTGATTTCAGCAAGAAATTTTAGGTGCAGATTTTCTGTCGATGAGGACACATGTTCAAGGTTGCAAAACACGCCTTTGGGGTTTAGCAGTTTGTAGATTTCGACGTAGAGTTGCTCTTTTCGCGGATGCTCCAAATGATGGATAGCTAAGCTCGATATTACTGCATCAAAGGTTCCCAGCCGCGCTGTTGGGAGGGGCAAAGCTAAATCATGCTTAAAAAACGTAACCTTTTTATCGTTTCCGAAGCGCTTTTTGGCTTGTTCTAGCATGGGCTCAGAGAAGTCTAAAGCAACACCTTCAATGTTTGGGTGGTCGAGTTTTATTAGCGCAAGTAGTCTACCGTCGCCTGTGCCCAAGTCCAGTACGCGTTTGGCGTCTTGGGGGATTTGGCTTAGAAGGACTTTTTCGCCTTCTGTTCGGTGAGGGAGTTTGTCTTGGCGGGCTAAGTAGGATAGGGCGTGCTCGCTGGTTTGCCATTCGCTGTGTGCTTTATCGGTTTGCATAATCTGTCTCCGCTGTTATGGGTCGGGTGAATGATTATTTTTACTTTGTGTGTTTTCTTGTGTTTTTTCACGGGACAAAAAATAATACTTATATCCCATTAACTAGGATAATTTGGAATAAAGAGAGGGAATTCTAGAAGATGGAATTTTGTCCTAAATGCGGTTCACGCCTTGAGCCTAAAAAAACCGACGGAACCTCATTTGTGCTGTGCTGCGCAAAATGCAGCTTTACAAAACAGCCACTTGACCGCAAAGCTGAGGCACGAACCGGCGCCGTTCTACAGCCTAAGCCTAAACCATTCATGACGGTGGTTGCCCAATCAGACGAAGTTAACACTATGACCAAAATAAAGAAGCAATGCGAGAAATGCGGCAACATGGAAGTCTATGTTTGGCAAGTGCAAACGCGCGGCGGAGATGAAGCGTCAACTCAGTTTATGCGTTGCACAAAATGCGGACACACGTTTAGAGAATACACTTAATCTTGGAAAATTATTAAAAGCCCCATCTCATATAGGGGTATTCTTGGAGTAAAATTGAATGCCCAAAAAAGAGAAACCGTTAACCAAGAAAGAGAGAGATGAAAAAAGAAAAGCAAAGAAAGAACATAAGAGCAAAACTCAAACCAGCTAAAAGTTTTGTTCAGTGTTTCTTTTCTTGACTTCTTTCTTTTTTTGTTAATTGACTTGTTGTGTATGCTAAATACGCAAACCTTTTGTTTTAGTGCACTCGACTAAGAGGTAAACTATACGGGCGTATCAGGCATGCAGCTCAGAGTTAAATTGGCATTGGGAATCGTGGTTGCGGCTCTTGTTTTATGTAGCTTTTTTGCAGGGATCCAAATTCAATCAGGCTCCAGCCAAAACGTTACCCGCGATGTGCTTTTCCAGTTATCCACATATAATCAATTGGTCGCCGGCGATTATGCAGGCACTATGACCTACGCTGACTTAGCCCAACATGGAGATTTTGGTATTGGCACATTCGACGGGTTAGACGGCGAAATGATCGCCCTTGACGGCGTATTCTATCAAGTGCCCAGCAGCGGCGTCCCCCATGAAGCCAGCCCTGATCAAACAGCACCCTACACCACCATCACCTTCTTTGAAAAAGACCAAACTTTCACTGTTTCTAACCTAAACTTTACCCAACTAAAAGCAAACATCGACGAGCAGTTGCCAGCTAAAGACACAATTTATGCCATAAAAGTAAGCGGCAACTTTGAATATGCCCAGACCCGTAGCCCCCAAAAACAGAGTATACCCTATCCAAACATAACTGACGCCCTTAAAACGCAATCCGTCTTTAATTTAACTGAGGTTTCTGCGACAGCGGTAGGGTTCTTTTTCCCAAGCAGCATGTCCGGCGTTGATTATGCGGGTTATCATTTGCATTTAATCACTGACGATAAAACAGCAGGCGGACACCTGTTGGATTGTATTATCCAAAATGCAACTGTTGAGCTTAAAGAAATCAAAGAATACACTCTTGTTTTGCCATAGTCACCGCTATAGAAATAATGTAAAATAAAAAGAAGAAGAGCAAGCTGCTTAGTGAGCAGTGTTGGTGTAGGTGGTTTCGGTTATGGTTCCATCGCTGTAGGTTCCTGCCCAATCAATTAGGGGTCCTCCTGCAGCGGTGTATGTGGCGTTTATGTCATAGGTTGGGTTGGGAATGACAGGGTAGCCTATGGTTACGTTCCAGCTTCCGCCTGTGTAGACGTAGGTTTCATAGCCAACGAGACCTTCGGCCGTTGCGCGTCCACCTTCCCAGCTGACGTTGTTGAGATATTGTGCGGCGTCAGCATGGTTGTTTTTTATGTAGGTGACGGCTGCATCGCGTACTTGTTCTGCTGTTGGAGGTTCAGTGGAGGTGGCGGTGGGAGTAGCTGTTGGTGAAGGGCCGGGGATGTAGTTGTAGTAGACTAGTGACGCTGCGATTCCGATGACAATGACGGCAATTACTATCACGATTGTTATGGCAATTATTTTTTGCATAATTTCACCATTTAAGCATATGTTATCTTACTATTTAGCACTTGCCTTGCCGAAAACTAAGCTTTAGGCATGACAAGGTTTTTAAAATTCACCAAGAAAGTATGAGCAGATTGTTATGAATAAAGCTTCTCCCGTTACCGTATTCTGGTTCATCAAAGAAGACAACAAATATATCCAATGCACCAAAACCGCTTTCGACCAAGCCATACGCGATGGAAAAAGCATCCGATACAACGGGTACCCCAGCAAAAAAGCTGAACGCATCGCCCAACAGCTCGAAAACGTTCGCATGGCCTTCTTAGGCGACCCTACGACGCCTACCAAATTCCGCGCGGCCCTAACTAATCCCACATTGGTTATTCAGGCAGAAATCATCGAGGTTGATGACCCACTGTTTTGGGAAAAAGAATCAAAACTACCAAAATACCAAACAAACCTGTCCGAATAACCCAATTCTGCAACATGAGCAAAAGTGTCTTTAGTCTGGTTGCTTTCTGTACGCATGCGCCTATGATGAGAATTGCACGTTTAAATCGGGGGCAATCGCCTTGCGAGATGCTAAAACGCATTACTGTCCTGAGGCGCCACATTATATGTAACAAATGGAACGTGTTGGCTATTCTGCTTCAAGTTTTTTCTTGGCAGCCTCAATGGCGGCAAGTTTATCTTTGCTGACCTCGGGCTTTTTAATCCCCAAACCGACGATGCTTGAAGTTATTATGTCCGCGACTAAAGTGCGGGCGACCCATTTGTAATCGGCAGGTATGATAAACCAAGGAGCCCAATTGGTGCTGGTAGCCGAGAGCATACATTCGTAGGCTTTTATGTAGTCATTCCAAAAATCACGTTCATGCATGTCGGCTTCGGAGAATTTCCAATTCTTAGAAGAATCACATAACCGCTCCAGAAAACGTTTTTTCTGCTCTCCACGAGAAACATGCAAAAAAAACTTGAGGATCAAGGTTCCATTGCGGTCCAAATGCCGCTCTAACGCGTTGATGTCTTGGTAGCGGTTGTCCCAAAATTTATCAGTATACTTCTGGGTAGGCAGGTTTTGGCGGTCTAAGAGGTTAGGGTGAACACGCACAACAAGGACCTCTTCATAGTATGAGCGGTTAAAAATGCCAATCATACCCTTGGGGGGTAAGGCTACGACTTGGCGCCATAGAAAGTCATGGTCTAATTCAAGGCTGGAGGGTTGCTTGAAGCTGGTTACCTTGCAGCCCTGCGGATTGACGCCTGACATGACATGCTTTATCGTGCTGTCTTTTCCCGCGGCATCCATACCCTGCAGAATAACCAGCACCGCAAACTTGTGGTCAGCATAGAGAAGTTCTTGGGCTTTTGAAAGAGCCTGTCGATTATCTTCTAAAAGCTGGTTAGCGCGCTCTTTAACGGCGTCTTTGCCCATTACGGCGAGTTCTTCGTTTTGAGCCCAGCCAGTGTCTAAGTCTTTTAGGCGGACTTTTTTTCCAGGTTGAACTCTTGTTAAATCTATAAATCGTTTAGTTCTCTCGGCAGGCTCCATGCATTTGCACCTGTTTTTTATGTTTAAAAATTGGGGTTAGCGGACAGGTTTTGTCGGCTGACAGACAACTATTCAGATTAGTTGTAATTATAAAAACACTAGCTGAACCGTATGCGCCATTTACAATAGCTCACGCGACTGCCAGAATTTGGGCGAATTAAAGGGTGAGAAACAAAAAATATGCATAACTAAATGTAGATAAACGTGCCAATCTGCACCCAGCGAGTCGTTCATTTAGTTTTTTTAGCGTTTTGGTCTCCAGCGTTGCTTTCGCTTTTTAGGAAGGCGTCCCATTTTTCGCTTTCGCGTTCGATTTCTATGGGGCACACTATCTTTGCTATGCCGTCGATTATGGTTTCGTTGCTGCCGTGTCTGCAAACCATGTGGCCGCCGTCGTCGATGCGGATGTCGCAGGGTTTGTGGTCAAAACAGAGGCACTCTATTTCTTGGGCAGGTTTGGTTAACAGGCATACTATATCTGACATATATCAACCTACTCTGTATTTATTTGTATATACTTAATAACAATTTGCTATATCAAGGGAACAACAACAGCTAAACCGCACGAACCGCCCCTCAAAACCGAATTTCAGCACACAAACTAAATATCTCGCAACAACCAAAAGCACTACACCTTGAAATCCCAAAAAGTAATTTTCCCCTCAACCGGAGGATTCATTTGCAAAACCTGCGGAATCTGCTGCCACATGCAACCCCCCGACGTAGACCAAATTGAAAAAGAAGCCATCGAAAACAAGGGCCACAAAAGCTTCCTTGACCCACCCGACCCCACCGGACTTCGATGGATAAAAAGAAAAAAGGACGGCACCTGCCACTTCTTAGGTAAAGACAACCAATGCATCATCTACTCCGTTCGCCCAGCAGCCTGCAAAATCGAACCCTACACCATCGCTGATTATGATTATGAAAAAAACGAGATTGTGTTGGAATTGAATTTTCCGTTTTCCTGCTGTTGCCCGGGTGTTTGCGAGGAAAAAACCAATCCTTCTTCTGAGACGGCGGATGCGGCTCGTGTTTTGGTGCAAAAGATTTTGATTTTGACTTCTCAGGACTTGGAGTTGCCTATTCGGGATAGGCGAGTGCATGCGGAGGCGCGTTCGAGGTTGCTGCGCAGAGGGGTTGAAGCGGCTGATTTGCACGTTTAGCGAAAGTTCCAAATGAGACAAAGTTGGCTATTTTTGTTACAGAGATGTCGCAATATTTATCTTTGATGATGTGCCATAGGTAGAATTGCAGGTCAAGGAGCAAGCTTTAGCTGCAATGCATCAAGGCAAAGAAGCATGCAGATTAAAACAGCGAAAAACTGCACGCACCAAAGAATTTGCCTACGATGGGCTGAACATTGCATAGTGTTGAAGCATCCAGACATGAGCAGCAGACTCAACGGCAAAGAATCTGCAGCGACCAAAACATGTCAAGATGGGTCGATTCAACAATAAGGCTCAGACTTGACCTGCTCTTAAAAGTGGAAAACCGTTGCAGAAAACGGTTAAACGCCCACTTTTTTTAAAACCCCTCTTATGCCGGTTGAATCAGTTTTGGATGGTTTTAATTAGTTCTGAGACGTCAAAGCCCTTTGTTTTTGCCCAGTCGGTTAGTTGTGTGTATAGTTTTTCGTCCATAGTTGGTGTGCGGCACAAAATCCAGAGGTACCTTCGGTCAGGTGTGCCAACAACAGCGTATTCATAGCCTGAACCGAGGTTAATTATCCAATAATCGCCATAGAAGGGCCAAAAAAAAGTGACTTTAAGATTCGCGTTGGTGGTTTTGTCGACTACTTTGGCCTTGCCTTTGGCTAGTTTTGATTTGCCGTTTCTTGTGCATTGGTTTAGAACCGATATGGATCCGTCTTTGCGTAGTGTGTAGGTTGCGGTGGTGTTTTGGCAACCTTCCTGAAATCGCGCAGGTAAATGAGCAATCTCGTACCATTTCCCTAAGTAGCGGTTAAGGTCTACGTGAGAAACAGCTTCGAGGTCTCCGGTCTGTTTCAACAAAAAACCCCCACTAATTGGGAGAGAGAATGGGAATGTATAATTTTCGGTTTATGTCAGTTGCATTTTCTTTTGGAAAGGGTTTTGACTACAACAGAACTCGCAGCGAACTATCACATAAATTTTTATACAATAACGCTCTAACCAAGTTCAGGGTTGCAAATGCAGAAGAAACTCCGAGCGATAGCATTTCTTGCAACGATTATTGTAGTACTGTGTGTTTTGTTGGGCTTTTTTGGCAACTCTATTGCCAACTCCATCACCTCTATAGCGACGCCTCAAGCAACATCGACACCAACTGCGGAACCTACCCCGATACCTTCACCGACTCCAATTCCAACTCCACCCGCAACGCCGCTGCCTGTCCCGATCGATTTTACATGTGGCTCCCTAAAAGTAACGGTAAATGTTGACTTAAACGATGGCATGAGCAGAGAAGAAGCAATCACAGTCGCCGAAGCCATAATCAATCATGAATTAACAAACCCCGCATATGAAGTTGAAACTGCAGAAATAGGCGAAAACGGAATTTGGAAAGTTAACTTGAATTGGGAGTATGCTAATGCTGCAAGCGCCGACCAACTGAATTTGTCACATTACTTTAACGAAGAAATCAACCCGCTAAACCAAACAGTAACCTATACCCGCTGTTATTAAGCTGCAATCAGGCTATTTTATAGATTTAAAGGGGTTTGTTAGATAGAAAAGATTCGATGTCATCGATAAACCGCAGGGTCCCAACCTCGATTTTCTTTGTTAAAGAATCTAAATCTGTGAAGTCTGCGTTTTCAACTAAAACGTGTTCTAAAATGGAGTCCCCATTTGCTTTTGCGGGTAGACGGTACTTGTTCCAGTTGTGTTCTTTGATTTGTCGGCAGTATTTAGCTTGGATGTTTTTGTTGTAACCTGCCAGCCATACCTCGAACCTGAAGGATTCGTGGATGAAGAGTATGACGATTTTTAGGCCTTGGCGTTTGAGGGTTTTGGGGAAGAAGTAGAAGTAGGTGTAGTCCATGTAGCCGTAGTGGACACTGTTGGAGACAAAATAGTCGGGATACTTTTTGGACAGGTGCAGCTTTAGGCCGTCAAAATACTCCATCAGCCCCTTATACGCCTGCTGGAGGTGACCCTGTTTTAGCTGTGCGCGGTATTCGGGTAAATAGTCCGAGAAGGCTTTTTCAGTTTTTGTGTTATCTGCGCTCATTTTTGCTCAAGGGGTTTATTGGTTAATCTTGTTATAAGCTTTAAGCAGCTTAAGGCTGACCCCAAATGATTCCGATGCAGATTGTTTTCGGTGTTTGCGTTTGTACCAGAGCATTATTGAGATTGTTGATGACGCCAACAGGAGCAAATAGAAGGGTAACGAGCCAAAACCGAAGACTGCTCCGCCAAATAATGTAGCTAAAATTATGTCGTCTGCTGGGCTGAGGATAAATATTGCCAAGGCGAGCGTTACACAGGCTCGAAAGGTGAGTTTGTTAGACTTCACCTAAGTCACCTGCAGAGAGGGTGTGAGGGGCAACGCAGAGGTTACGTTAGCGTTTTTTGACGGGATGGCTGTTTGCAGGATATTTGAAAAACCTGTAAGTTGAATGAAGCTTTGGCATCGTTTGCAGTAAAGTACCAGTCGCTCAAGGTTGTTGTTGGTTGCAACGATTTCGTATATTGTGTAGGTTTCTTCGGTGTAATCGTCGGGAGAGATTTCTGCATTGCAGTTTGGGCAGTGGAAAGCGCCGGTTCGGTCGGTTTTTGAGAGGTCAAGTCGGTATGTGTGGGGTTGTTTGGTTAAGGTTTTCATCTGTTGTCCCTCGAACTCTTCAAGGGTTCAAAATGCTATTAATTGATTTTTCAGATTTACACTCACATTAAACCCAAATATACCCAAATTAAACCCCGACAACTCAAATAACGACGGGAAGAGAACGTTTTGGAAAAGTATGTTAAAAGTTTGTGAAGACTTTTGCGTTAAAAAATGGTTAAAGGCTGTTAGAAGCGTATGCTTCTCTGCGCAGCTTGTAATTCTCTTTGCATCGAGACCAAGTTCTTCTGGATATCTTCTGTGTAGAGGGTTCGTTTCTGGATACCCTTCTGGACGGCGCCTGCAACCAAAAAGCCCGCACCTATGATTTCGCCTACGGGTGAAGGGTCGGGGAACACGATGCATGCTATACCGATTTTTATGAGATTGGATTTGTTGCCCTCTCGCCATAGTTTCTTAGCCTTAGCGGCTGTTTGGGCGGTTGAATTTACTGCCTGATGCAGTTCTACGCAGCTTTCGGTTAACTCATATAGGGCTTTTGAGGCCTGTTTTGCTTGCTCTTTCATGCTTCCACGCATTTCATTAAAGGCGTTCTTAATCAAAAGCATTCTACGAAAAGCAAGCCCAAACTAGCCCCCCTTCGAGTTTTCGCCACGTATTTTTGTGTGTATATGCATCAAAAATCGGGTTATTAGTGCGGCTACTTTTATATGGTCAATGCTAAAATGCAAACACAAAATCCAAAAAGAGACGCAAAATAAGTCAGAAAAGCCGCGTTAGGGGGGTTAACTTATTAGCGGTTAACAGCTATTTATTATCAAAAATTAAGGAATTGAAACCAGATGGAATTGCCACCAATATTCTGGGAAGTGCACCATAATCTACCACGAGAAGGACCCGGCGATAATGAATCAACCGCTAAAGCCTTCCGAATGATTAAAGCACTACCCGCTGAGCCACGTATACTTGACGTTGGCTGTGGTCCAGGGATGCAAACGATAGAATTGGCCAAACTGTCGCAAGGTCTAATTGAAGCGGTAGATTTTCATCAGCCCTACCTAGACCAACTAAAGGCAAACGCAGAAAAGGAGGGCTTGAGCAACAGAATTAAAGTCGTCAAGGGCGACATGTTCAATCTCGGATACGCCGTTGAGAGTTTTGATTTGATTTGGTGTGAAGGAGCAATATTTGTCATAGGCTTTGAAAAGGGTCTTCGTGAATGGCGGCCACTGTTGACTAAGAATGGTTACCTTGTGGTTTCGGAGCTTTCCTGGCTAATAACAGATTTGCCACAAGAAATTTTGGACTACATGAACCAAATTTATCCCCAAGCAAAAAGCATCGAGAAGAACAAGAAAACCGCACAAGAAGCAGGCTACCGAGTCATTAATTCGTTTATTCTACCTAAAGATAGCTGGTGGACCAATTATTACACGCCAATAGAAGCCAAACTCCCCGACCTGAGAACTAAACATGAAGGCGAACCCGAAGCCCTGCAGTATTTAGATAGCGAAAAGAAAGAAAGTGAAATGTTCCGCAAATACTCAGATTACTATGGCTACGTGTTTTACGTGTTAGAAAAGAGCTAAAAAAATGAAAGAGGGTGTTGTTTTATTTGAATAGTTTCCAGACAACAGCCGCTATGATTCCGCCGATTATCGGGGCTACCCAGAAGACCCAAAGTTGACTCAGCGCAGCGCCTTGGACAAAAATTGCAGGACCCAAGCTTCTTGCGGGGTTTACGGAGGTTCCATCAATGGGGATTGCAACCAAATGCACAACCACCAACGTTAAGCCTATGGCTAAACCTGCGAATCCTTTGGGTACGCGTTCATGTGTTGAGCCGTGAACGACAAGCACGAATAGGAAGGTCAAAACGATTTCAGTGACTAGAACTGACGCTAAAGAGTATGTACTAAAAGAGTTTGCGCCTAAGCCGTCGAGAGTTAAACTATACATGGGGTTTCCGATTGCAATGGCGTAGAGTATACCTGCACCGATAATTGCTCCTACACATTGAAAGACTACATAGAATACTGTGTCTTTGACGCTGATTTTTCCGGCAACCAACATAGAAATGGAGATTGCGGGGTTTATGTGACATCCTGAAACGCTGCCAATTGCGTAGACCATGGCTACTACGGCAAGACCAAAAGCAAAGGAAATGCCATAATAACCTACGTATTGTCCAGCAATTACTGCGCTGCCACAGCCTAAAAGCACCAAAACCATTGTTCCGATTAATTCGGCAACGTATTTTTTCATTGGAGCTATTTGGGGAACAGCCGCTGGAGGCTGCGATACCTCATTTAGAGTTTTTTGTGTTTCTGCCATTATTTTGTTTCTCCCTGAAGATTTAGTTGCTGTTTGGCGGGTTAGCGCTTATAATCTTTGTCCCAAAAGAACCCATCAAGCTGCACGCAGAAGCCAAAAAACCAACAACACATAACGCCCACAAGAACACGTCTAAAGTTAGCGTATACTTATATGCATCGACAAACAGCCTATTTAGCTCACATAGAGGTTACGCTATGTCTGTGTTTGCAAAGCCAGGAGCATATGACTATAATGCTACAGTTTTCTCGCCTGACGGGCGACTATACCAAGTAGAATACGCGATGGAGTTGGTTAACCGAGGCGCCACCATTGTGGGCATAAAATGCCCCGAAGGCGTAGTTTTAGGTTCAGAAGAAAACCTTGACGTCCTCGAAAAAGCCAACGATTCCTGGAAAATATTCAAAATAGACCAACACATAGCAGCAGCCATAGTAGGATTAAGTTCAGACGCAAAAGTTCTAGTCGAAAAAGCAAGAATCGACGCCCAAAGTAACAAACTCACCTTTGACGAAACCATCGACGTAGAAACCGTTACAGAACACATCTGCGACATACAACAAGTATACACCCAACACGGCGGCGGACGCCCCTTCGGAGCAGCCCTAATCATAGGAGGCGTCGACAAAACAGGCCCACACGTGTTCGCTACTCAACCCACAGGCACCTATAAGGCCTTTAAGGCCACCGCTTTAGGTGCAGGCAGAGAAGGTGTGCTCTCGATTCTAAAAGAAGAATACCGTGAGGATTTGACACTTGAAGGCAGCATAAAACTCGCAGTTAAATGTCTCATAAAAAGCTGCCAAGAAAGACAGGTGGCGCCCAGATTAAAAATCGCTGTTGTGCCTGTTGCGACAAAGAAGATGGAAATGCTATCTGACGAAACTGTGCAGAACAAAATCACAGAAAACGCGTAAATCAAACGCGCAATCACTTTTATTCTTCGTTCATCAGTTTACTGCACAGGATGCATTGCTCGTTTTTTGATCTAAAAGCCTCTGCTTTGGACATTTGGCGTCTTAATTTGTCGAATTTTTTGGTGAGAAACAAAAATTCGTCTTGGACTGTCCAATCACTTTTGGCGGTAAATGGGGGATAAGAGAAGTCTGCGAAAGCATCATTGCAATGATGAAAGGACAGGTCCGCGTTGTACATGATTTGGGTGGGTCCATTTTTTATGTTAGTACAAACGCCCATGTTAGCGCAGTCAAAATAGGCGTCATCTTGATGTTTGGATTTTCCTGGGTGGGCGGGCATAGTCCAGAGGGTAACCTGTTTTTCTACCCGTAAGCGGTTTCCAAAATTATCTTCAGATAAAAGGGCGAAGGGGAAATCGACAACGTAAGCCTCGCGGGGACTTGACAGGGCAGCCCGGAAATCCTCAAATTCCTTGCAGAATCGCCCCAAAACCTTCCCGATAACATTGAGGGTTTGGTTTTTGTTTTCTTTACTATAGATTGTTTCAACGATTACTGATGGCTGATAGGTCAATATCAGTGATAGCATGTGGCTTAGGCGGTTTTCAGCGTTGACGCCAAGGTTTTGGAAGAGGTTAAAGCCGAGCCTAATTTCAACATGCGCTCCGACTTGGTAGAGCTTAGAGAATAGATTGTCGAGTGCATCTTGCTTGTCCCAGCCGCTGGTCTTGATTATGATTTTTGCAGAGGGAAGCAAGGTCGTGATGAGTTGGACAACATCAACGATTGACCACAATTCTCCGTTGCTGCTTTTGCTGCGGTAAAAGAAGGGTTCCCCGCCCGACAAGAAAATAAGGCATTCTTCCTCCGGGTTTTGCTGGTAATATTGTGCGATTTCTGAGAGCTTTTTTCTAAACTTCTCAGGTTTGAGGACCGCTATGCCGGTGTCGCAGCAGCAGGTTGGACACCGCTTATCACACAAGTTCGTAACCCTAAAGATGTAAGAACTAAACATGGTATCACAAATTCCCCAACGCTTTCGGGCACCGAGACGGCAACCCAAGCAAATCGTTGTTGTAGAATAATGCGTCGCCTCTGCAGCCGCCATCACAGTTGACCTTATTTGCGCAACTTCGGCATTCCGGGAGGTTATCTATGGGGCTTGCTTTGATTGCTCGTAGCTGTTTTATGGATTCTGAATTTTGCCACAACTCCGAAATGCTGCCGCCTAAAAGATTACCCAGCTTAAAGGTCGAAAGCGAGGTGCAAGGGTATAGATCGCCGTAGAAGTCGATGTAAGCAAAATTGTCTCCGGCGGGGCATTGCATTTGGTTACCCTCTGGATTTGCGCGGTCAAAGATTGTTAGTTCGGCGGTGTTGAAGAAGATTTTTGGATACTCCGCTATTAGGCGGGTGAGCAGATTTTTCAGCTTTTTTTCTTGGACGGGGGTAAGTTTTAGTTGGTCATAATCGTTCTTGGTTCCAAAGGGCCTCAGGTCTTGCAACGTAATAGCAGAAACCCCCAGAGCGGAGGCTAAATCCGCGATTTTTTCTATTTCAGAAAAATTGTGTTTTGTTACTGTCACCATAACTGTTGTGGACACACCGTTTTCGATTAGCTTTTTTATTGTATTGACTGTTTTTTGGAATGCAGATTTTCCTCGGGTTAGGCTGTTTACTTCTTCAGTGGAGCCATCAAGGCTTATGCCCACGAATAAGTTGAATGCCTTAATTTTCTGCAGAACCTCTGGGGGCATTGAAACGCCGTTCGTTAAAACCGCAACCGTTACCCCCGCGGCTTTCAACTTTTCAACAACACTCCAGAGGTCTTCAAGTAAGAGGCATTCTCCGCCTGTCAATGTCACTTTAAACGCTTTAGCTTGAATTATTTTATCTGCGATTTCTTCAAATTCCCGCAGGGTAAGCGTTTTTTCTTTTGTTTGGTGCGTTTTTGCGTCAGGGAAACAGTAGATGCATGAGAGGTTACATTTGGGAGATAAAGCCCATAAAATGTTGAGCGGGCTTATTTCGCTTTTAATATCGTAGAATGTTGCAGCTGTATGCGGAACACCATCATCAACCGGAGCAGCAGTAGGGTTTTGGGGTTTTTCTTTTAGGAAGCTGTTTGTAAAAAGCCAATTCAGAAACGTTTCGTCTTGTTTTTCAAAGTTATCTTTGAGGATGCATCGGTGGTAGGCTTCTTTTGAGACGCTGATTAAGCCAAGATTTAAACCATTATAGAGAAGATAGCAGGCTGCTTCTTCGCGTACGATTACTTTTGGGTCGAGCTCCACCATTATGTATCAACGCAGGTTTTGGGTTGTTAGCTTAGTTTTAGTCAGTTATTTGATGCAAGAGTTTTAGGGAAAAAGGGAAAACGGTTTTTTGGTTTAAATGCTCAAGGCACGGTTATTTCTTTACGACCTTAGTTGCTGCGGTTTTAACAACTTGGTCACGGATGTTAGCAACGCCTACTCCGCCGATGCCCCAGTCAGCTACTAATCCGCCGGGTCTAGTCACCACTTTGAATGGTTGACCCTCAAAGTTGTGGAGTTCCACCGTGATTGCCTTGGATTTTGCGTCTTTAGCTAATCTTTGCATTTCAGAGAGCATTTTAATTGACGTTGAAATTTTTTCTTCCTCTGCCAAAATTTCACCCCCTGTTTCTATGTAGCAAGTCAGCACTAACTATAAAAATGTAATCTATATTAAATTTTCATATACCCGCCTGAAAGAAAAGCAAACTAAAAGCAACGTAACTTCTGTCGCAACGTGCTCCCTAATTATGCAATTCAATCGTACCCATTAGGGCACAACACAATCAGCACAAAAGAAACTTAAAAACCAATGAAGATACGGAAAAAAGAAAAGCGGGAAGTCTGAGTTACTCACTCAAACTCGCTTTATTGGCGTGCGTATAGGGGTTTTTACTACTTTTTCTATAATTGCAGGCTTTATTGTAGAAACGACAACAACGCCCGAGGCCTTAGCATTTGGGTTGCCAAGCAATCGCAGATGGTCACGGTCATGAAGCAGTAATCCAGCCGCTGATGCATCAATGGGTGATAGTTCATTGAATTTTTCGGTGTATTTTGATATACCTGCATCGTAGGCTTGTTGGTAGGTTTTGCCTTCAAGCAACGCGTAGTTTGCGGCGTTTGAAGCTTCAATGAATTTGTCTAAGTACCATAAATGAACCCAGTGTAATTCGTCATAGCCCAAATATGCTTTGGTTTCAGCGGAAGTGATAGCTAATGGGCCTAACCCTATTGCGCTTTCACAAGATACTGTGCTTACGGCTCGTTTGGTTAGTAAATCTACGTTTGTAGAGTCGATTGCCGCGGTTATGACGTTGCTGTTTTGTCCATAAAGGGTGTAGGAGCTTCCGTGGTCGTAGTGGATTATGAAGTCGGGTTTTACGCTGTTTATGGTTGACTCTATGTTGGCGCGGTTTGCGTTGTTGCCGCCAAGGTCGGTCACTGTCCAGCCCTCGGCTATAGCTTTGGTTTTTACTTGCTCCGCCGCGGGATATGAGAACAATGCGGTATAGTTGTCGCCGGGTACGTTTGGTCGGATGATCACAAGTTTTTTAGAAGTCGCAAAGTGCCATTTTTTTAGCAGGTTAGTGTAGGACAGATTTTCTATAAGCTTTTTTGAATCGACGGTTACGTTCATTCTTCTTTTCCTCCTTTGGCTAATTCAAGTCTGGTTCGGGCCAAAATCTTGGAGAATTCTTGACCATATTCGGTGTCGTTTTCTACTTCTTTTTCTATCTCTTGGGGGGTGAATGTTTTTGTGCCTACAACAATCGCGGGTTGGTTTAGTTTGGTTGTGGGAATTTTGCTCTTCCACTCTTTAATGTCATTGAGGGCGATTTGTTTGGTTACTTGTTTTTCTAATTTTCTTTGCTCATCGTAATCTTTTCCACTCAATCAAAAAACCTCGTTACTATCTAAGAACACTCTATATATAATACTAACTACGGACAGACGACACAGCACTAACAAGACAGGGGAACAGTCAAAGAAGCATCTGATTTTTAGGTTAGCCGCTTTAGTTCGACTATGAGTAGAAGTTAATTCCGTCCGGCTATGCACATTTGCCCCTGTATGAGGCCTGTTGTTCTTTTTAGTGAATCTACAGCAAACAGTTACATGTCTCTGCCTATGACTTGTATGTTATCGGTGCATGCGTCGATAATGTGGCCGCATTCAGGGCAAACACGACAATCAATTCCTTCCTCAATTATGAATACGGGCTCAACTAATTTCCCGCAACAGCTACATTCGATTAACATTTTTACCCCATACACAGTAGGTTAGGAAGCGGATTTAAGGTTAACCTCTACCTTGTTGTTGGAAACAGTTTAAAGCAAGCCCAGTAAGCGTTACTTGGTGGAATAAATGCCGAAATATGGGAAACCCGTCTGGCAATACGTTTTAGAAGCTGCACAAAACCTAAAGGCGCAGACGTTCTCGCCTACTGACATCATCAGAAAGGTTCATGAAACTAACCCAGATATCCCCGACGTTACAATACGTTCCTACGTTATCGCTATGGCGCCTAACCATTATTTTAGTGGACATTGGCCGTCTACCCGTAGGCTGCATGGTTATTTTGAATATCTAGGAGAAGGACGCTTCAGAATCAAAGAAAAAGAAGATACAAAAGGATAAGGAGTTCACAGGCACCGTATGGATTGACTTCAACATGCCTTTGGATTTAGCGCGTTTTTATCTTCACATAGGAGATAGTTGAATCGGCCCTGTTCATCCTTTTTGGGGATTGTTATTACAAATTTTGCCCCTTGATTAGGTAGACCTGTTTCTTGGATTTTCCAGCCGTAAACATCAATCATCTTGCTGATCAAAAACAATCCAAAGCCCGTACTTCCTCCAGTGCTAAACCCCTTCTGGAAAATATGCACCTTGTTCTCTATGGGCACGCCTACCCCGTTATCTTCATAAATTAACTCTAAATTACCCTGATTTACCTTATAGGTGACTCTTATTGTTGTGGCTTTTTCTCCGTATTTGCGAGTATTATCCACTAAATTATAGAACAACTGCATCAAAAATGAATCTCCCAGCAGCCTTAATCCCCTACAATCGCTTATGATGGTCGGTATGGACACTGAGAATAGTCTCTGGGCGTCTTTAATTTTAGTTTCAACGTCGATGTAAGTTAATTTCTCGACACCCAGCTGTTCATAGGTTTTTGCAAAGTCAAAAATGTCAACTGAGTCACAGATCGCCTGCTCAATTATTTGAATCCCAGCAACAACATCAGGCAAATCCGCATGCTTCTTTTTCAACAAATAAGCGATATTGGTTATCCCGGATAGTTTATTTCTGACATCATGCCGTGATAACTCGCCCACTACCCGCAATTTTTCATTCATCAATTCAATTCTACGGGTAGATTCTTTGAGCCTTTGTTCGCTTTTTTTGCGTGCAGTAACATCTACAAAGAAAGCCACAGTAGAAACAAATTCACCATCCTTAAAATTCGCACATGCGTTTCCACTTACATTAATTTCTCGCCCATCTTTAGCGACAAAAACAGTTTCACAATCACGAACACATGCACCATCTGTGACTTTTCTAAAAACATTCAAACAAAACTCCAAATGATCCTTTCTTATGATTTTCTCAATACTTAACGAGGATATTTCCGCATCAGTGTAACCAAGCACTTGTTTCCATTCTTTGTTAACAAAAACAAACTTTCCATCTTTGTCAACTGATTGAACAAGCACATTTGCGGCATCAAGAAATGCATGAGCATCTAATCCAGTTGGAGTAAACATTTTGGGCACTTCAAATTTGTATTATCCTCTGAAAATGTTGGTTTGCACTTAAACCCTTTATGCATCACAGATAAGTATCGTCAGTAGTCAATGCGTTGTTATGAATCCGATAAGTGCCAGCTTCTTTGATGAGGGTCGCTAGGCTATAATTTTGAGCCTCGCCCAAGCAATCCGTGCATCACGAAAAAAAGAAGCTACTTTTAAATAAACAGAAATTAATTTGTTGACAACCGTTTGATTATGGCGCAATTTGGGCTATATTTTGACTTTTTTAGGGGCACATTTTGAAAAATTGTTTAATAAGCGTTTTAGGCTTGAATTTGTTAAGGAGGTACCTAATATAAACCGGAAAACTATAGCAATTAGCCTCATATTGTTAGCGACACTTTCGGCTGTATCTAGCTTAGTGACAATGAATGCATTAGCAGATACAAACTCAACCAGTACAGACACGGACACATCGACTGTAACATCAACGCAGAACACAGACATGCAGATGATGGAGCAAGGGGGCAATGGATTCATGGGCGGTCACGGCGGAAGAGGTCACGATGGAAGCATGAGCAACGTTGAAGTCAGCGAAGAATACAATGCAACAGTAACTGCTATACTTGAAAATGACGCAGACGTAGCAAACTTGATCTCAGAAGGATACACTGTAACATCAATCCACCCGATTATTAAGACAGTAGTTGAAGGCGACGGAACAGTAGCAACCACGGCAACAACTGCAAAAGTAACTATGACCAGCGGAACCACAGGTTACGCCACAATTAACGTTGACATCACAAACGCTCAAGTCACCTACATAACAATAGTAACCAAAACTGTAATCGACAAAACAAGCAGCTAAAACAACGACAACTAAGCCCAACTATATGCTACCGAAGCGAGCCAATAACATCTGCCTGACTGATATTGAAGGCGGTAAATAGAAGTTACATAAAAGAAACAGCCACTCTATTTTCTTTTTTTATTTTTTTGCAAACCCAATGAGTTACCTGAAGGCAATTAGTAAAATAGGCTGGTGTGTTGGCCGTAACCTGCCTTCTGTTGTTGTGGCATTCGGCTAATCGGGCTACCTGCACCTTCCGGCAGAGACTTCATCGGCGCTGTTTGCCCTTTCCACTTGCAGGACGGCCGTTTCACCGTTTCGCGCCCAGCAGACTCGACATCACAAATGTGTCATTGCCGTTTCCGGGTGGACGTTTCGTTTCTGCTCCGTTGCCAAGCCTCTCGGCTTGTCCCCTGCGGGACTGCAATTCTGCATGTGGGCAGAGTTTCCTCAGACCCTCAAATTTTGGGTCCGGAAGCCACACACCAACACGCCAACCCAAAAGGAAAAGCAGCAGACCTACCAATAAAGATACTCACAAAATTGGTGGCTTTTTGAAGAGTAATACTGTGGATTGTTACTCGCGCCAATATTCAGGCTTTCTTAAGGCTTCACAGGGTATTACTTTGCCTGAAACTGAGCCGATGATGTTTGGGCGGAGAGCTTGAACCATCCATGCATCAGCGTCTTTTTCAGGGATGGGATAAAAAGCTTCAAACCCATGTTTACCTGCAGGTATAAAGCCAGACCGCGGATAATACGTTGGGTGCCCAAGAACGAACACTAAGTCTACGCCTGATTTTTGAAGAATGTCAAGCCCTTTTTTAATAAGGGCAGCACCAATGCCCTGTCTTTGAAACCTTGGCACAACCGCAAGGGGGGCTAAGAGCGATATTTTTATGGAAGAGTTGCCCGTGAGGTGTACAGTAGTGAATAGTATGTGCCCTGCAGGTTGACCTTCGACGTAGGCTAAAAGTGAAATTAAGGGGTTGGCTGTGGGATCCGATAGCATGTTTTTAGTGAGTTCTGCCTCTTTTTCTGAGCCGAAAGCTTCACGCTCAACAAACAATATGTCATTGAGGTCGGCTTCTGTTGTTTGCCGTATTTGCATATCGATACACAGCATAGGAGTATGAGTTGCCCTAATAAAAATGAGGGACAACTGAAAGAAGCAGTAGGCTTCTGTATACAAAAGCATCCCCAAAACACAGTTCAAGGCGCCAAAACTGCAGGATTACAATTATTGCTTTACATATTTAAAAAACGGGGGCGTCTATGAGGTCACTCGTCTATGATATCAGGCACCTTTTAGTCCCTTTATGTGTTCCAGCTTTGGAACATCACGTTCCTCCAATAGAACTAAAAACCGCCTGAGTACCATGTTATATGGTGCTGGAATGCAAACCAAACCGCTCACTTTAGGCTTCATTATCGTGGCGCTCTTAATTTTGCCCTGTGCTGAAACTGCATCCGCCGAATCAAGCGTAACCGTCAGCCCTTTGTGTGCAATCGTTTCTGTGGATCAGCCCGTAGAATTTATGGCAAGAAATTATGGTGGAGTGCCCCCTTTAACTTATCAATGGTACTATACCTATCTGGATCCAAACGTAAGCCCCGAGCAATGGAAAAAAGTAGCGGTTCCGGGCGCCAATAATGCAACGTTTCGATTTGTGGCATCTAAAGCGGGCAGATACGGCATATCCATCAGTTGGACGGAGGCGGGCGGTTATGAGGGATACGAATCTTTCCAGCCGATGGGTGTCGTAGTTACTGTTAAACCCCTCCCCGAGACTTCCCATCTAAACATTACCTTCCTTACTGAAGAAAACAAGACCTACACCCAAAATAGCGTCCCCCTAAACTTCACCCTCTTCCAACCAACGCAGTGGGTCGCCTACAGCCTCGATAAACAAAATAACATAACAATAAAGGGAAACACAACCCTAACCGACTTAACCAATGGTGCGCACGTCCTCACCCTCTACGCAAGCGACGCCTACGGCAACCCTGTGACGCCCCAAACAATAGCATTCAATATCGAACCCGAACCGCTCATTCCAGATACAATTTGGGATGCAATGGTGATTTTAGGAGTCATAGCCGCAGTTATAGTCTGCATAGCGGTTTTTGAAAAAAAAGTCAGACACCGATAAACCTTATTTTTTCATCCTTCGCCGAACCGCGGCGTTTGCGTCAGAGAGTTTTTTGAGCGCTAACTCAAAGGTTTCATCCGGAGCCAGTTCTCGTTTAACAAACACGCCCGTTCGCCCCACAGTATCCCGCTTGAGCAGGGCGTGGACTCGGTCAAGCACAGTTTGAGAGGAGACGCCCAGTAGTTTTGCGGCAAAATCTTCCCGCCCGACCACGCTGCTCTCCAAGTGCCCCGTCGAGGTGGGTTCGATGAGCATAAGCCTCTTATCCACTCCCGCCACTCGAACTTGAACCTGTAGCTGGGCAAGTGTGGCTTCGCCGCCGAACCGATAAAACTCCCGCTCTACCCGTCGCATCTCCATCAACGGGAACGTCACCGTTGTGGATTCGTCGATTTCAAGGTGCGCTTTCATAGCGTATGTTGGAGTAGCCTGCACCAGCACCCGCGAGTTAATGGCAATATTTGCTTTTTCTAGTGCTGCTTCAACTGTAAAGCTGCTTTGTACTTCAGGCACAAAAACATCCACGTCACTACCCACTTTAACATCGCCACGTGCGACGCTACCATGCACTACAGAAGGCAGATGCGCCGCCTCCAACGCCGCCATCACCGCGATGGCTTTTTGTCGAAGCTGCTCGAGCCGTCTCCAACGTGTCTCTGAGTAGTGGATTTCTTGGGTTTCTGCGTGGGGAGTGGGTTTTGTTGCCATATTTTATTCGCTAAATCAAACCTTTAGAGTGACATTGTTTATTTACCTTAACCTGTCAATCCGTATGCGTGAATGTGATGGCTGCTCAAACGTGTAGTGTTTGCAAAACGCGTCTCGCCTTCTTCTATCGGCAGTATTCAGGCGAACGCCTCTGCCAACGTTGCTTCTGCGCATCCATCGAAGCCAAAGTCCGAAGCACCATCACACACTATCACATGCTTAAATTCAACGATCACCTCGCCGTGGCGGTCTCAGGCGGCAAAGACAGCCTAAGCCTTCTCTATATACTCTCTAAACTCCGCAAATACCGCCCCCAAACACGCCTAACCGCCGTAACCGTAGACGAAGGCATAAGCGGCTACCGAGACGAAGCCCTCCAAATCGCCGCTGACCTGTGCAAAAAACTCGATGTCCCCCACCACATAGTCTCGTTTAAGGAACTCTACGGCTGTAGTCTTGACGAGATGATTGTTCGGGCACGCCAAAGGGGACAAACTGACCTCACTGCATGTGCCTACTGTGGCGTTTTGCGGCGTAAAGCCATCAACACAGGTGCACGGCAAGTAGACGCCACAAAAGTCGCCACTGCCCATACACTCGACGATGAAGCTCAAACGTTTCTTATGAACATCATCCGCGGTGACATCGCGCGTTTAGCCAAAGAAACTCCTGTTTCCGCTGAAGTTCACCCTTTGTTTGTGCAGAAGATTAAGCCTTTCTGCGAAATACCCGAATCCGAGAGCGCACTCTATGCTTATGTAAAAAAAATTCCACTCCAAGATGTCCCCTGCCCCTACGCTGGTGAAGCACTACGCAATGACCTGCGTGGTATGCTTAACTTGATGGAGCAGAAGCACGCGGGCACCAAATTTACGGTTTTTCGAGCGCTTGAGAAGTTACGTCCTGCCATTGAGGAGACTGCCAAGAAAGAAGATTTTAAAACTTGCGTGGAGTGTGGAGAGCCGTCTGCTGCCGATTTGTGCAAGACCTGCGAGTTGTTGCGGCATGTGCGTTAGGGTTCGCGGGTGAAGCCTTTTTCTGCTTTTAGGCGCCTAATCATCTCTGAGGCTTCCGCTGCGTTTGCAGCCACTGCCACTCTTGGTGCTTTTTGAAGATTAACGCGAACTCCACAGTAGGGGCAGAGCTTGGTTTTTTGGGTCTGCGCCGCGAGCACGTAACCGCCGCAATGGGTGCATTTCAGGATGCTTATGGTCGCCATATCTGGTTATCTTCCGAAAGGCTTTTCCACACACGCCCTCATAATTGTTGCTCAAGGGAAGAAGCGAGCGATATGAGTATTGAACAATCTAAACCCCGAACGCCCCTGCTGGAGCAGGCGGTTTCTTACTTCAAAAAGGAGGGCTTCAAGGTCAACAGCGAAAACATCACCCTAGAAGGCCACAGTGGCATCCAGCGACATTTTGATTTGTTGGTGCAGAAGGGACGGATGGAGCAAGGCGTTTGGGTGCGGGATTGGAACCGAACCATCGGCGTCAACGTCATCATAAACCTCGACACCGCATCAGAGGACGTTGATTTAGGCAGCCCAATTATGATTGGTGAAAAATTCAGCGACCACGCCAAATCCTATAGCAACCGCCGCAAAATCACCCTGCTCACCAAACAAAAACTGGGCAGCCTCAGATAAATCAGGTTTTTAGGTACTCGTCAAGTACGCCTTCACTTTCCAAGGCACTCATCCAGTCAACTGCGCCGACCACACATGATTTGCGTTTTTCTATAATAGCTATGATTTCTTCCACAACAGCCTCTACGGGTTTGGCGGTAACGTCGATTTCACAGACTCTTTCGGCATGCGTTTCCATCGCCTCACCTAAGCATACGTCGAGGATTTCGGCTTGCAGATTCTCCCACAACTTCTGCCCCGTATAGCCACGTTTCTCCATCAATGTTTTGAGTTCTTTGGGGTTGCGACGGAGCACAAAAACCTGTGCATCATGTTGCTTGGGGGTGACGGAGGCTGCGTAGTGTCCGTCTATGACAATGTCTGCGTTTTCTGAGGCGCTGATTGACACTGCGAGGTGCTGTTGCATAGCTTCTTCGTTAATGATGAGGGTGTCGCGGTCGGGGTCTTGACCCAAGGTGAGGTTGTGGGTTTTGGCGTAATCAGTGAGATTGATGTATTCTGCGTGGAGTTTTTGGGCGAGGGCTTTTGCGGTTGTGGTTTTGCCGACGCATGGCGTACCCGTGATAAGGATTACCCTTTTCATAGGCATGTTTGTTGAGCTGGTATAATTATTGGTTTTGGCGTCTTTGTGTTTGTGCTTACTTTTTGGACACGTTTTCGTTGCCTATTTTGCGGGTTTTCCGCGAGATATCACTGTGGTCGTCACAGTAGAGCCTGTTTTCTTCGTAATCCGAATGCTTCATACAGACACCACGATTACAAGTTGAACAAATTCCAACCGCAGTGTCACCGCAGGTATAACATTTCAAAGCTATCTCTTCCTTCTGGTTTCCAGTGTGAAGGTATTGTGCTTATGAATTTTTCTGTTACTAAATTTTTTTGGATGATGTTTATCGTTTAAAATCAGAGATTTAGGGTTTTTTGGGGTGCAGTGAATGTTGGCGGGAATTTGTTTGAGTTTGAAGGGTTAAGTCTCTTTTGGGTGCTCTCCCACAAAGGTAGAGAACCTAAGGAATCTAACCCTCCCTGTTTTAACAGTAAATCAAATTTTTGTTTTGTCTCTTTGTGTGGGTGTGGCGGTTTTATGGTTGCCACATGGTGTTGTTGGTTTGGGTTGTTTTTTGGGTTTGCTTTGTGTTTTGGGGTCTGTTTGGATGTGGCATAACCAGATTCCCCCACACGCCCAACATAGACGCATGTTGAAAACGCCGCCATATGCATGTAGGGAAATGTATAAACTGGTTTTTTCTACACGACAACCAGAACACAAACAAACTTTTTTGATCTACTGTAGTAAAAAAGAAAAGCGGGGTTTTCTGAGCGTTTGGGTCATATTTTGCCTCTTTTTATCACCTTGTAGATTTCAAACCAGATTATGCTGGCGAACCCAGCGACGAAGCAAATCAGCAGGTTGAGCGGAGATAGCGGTGCAAAGACGAATATGCTGCTTAGGGGCGGCACATAAATTACCAACAGCAAAGCGATTATTGCAAGCAAAAGTATTCGCCAGAAAGCCTTGTTTTGTCGACGGAAGATACCTACGATGGATTGGCTCCAGGAGCGATTTGTGAGTATCAATGCCAAGTTGGTCATAACGATAGTTGCAAACGCCATAGTACGAGCGGTATCTGTGCCTAAATCAGTATTAATCGCATATAGATAGACCAAGATTACCAGAGCCAATGCGACTGCACCTTGAATAAACGCGAGGATGGCAGCCTTCTTGTTAAACAGTCTTGAATTAATGCTTCTTGGCTTTCGCTGCATCACATCTGCTTCCCCA
The DNA here is from genome assembly GCA_026014745.1 of Candidatus Bathyarchaeota archaeon. Classification (NCBI taxonomy): domain Archaea; kingdom Thermoproteati; phylum Candidatus Bathyarchaeota; species Candidatus Bathyarchaeota archaeon. The sequence goes on from JAOZHS010000003.1 coordinate 209,421, forward strand.
GGCTCCGCTTCAAACACGATGGTACAAGCGGGGTCAATTATGAATTCTAGGAAGACTATGTGAACTGGAAGCAGAATCAGGGGCCAACCGAACAGTACAGGTAACGCTGAAAGCCCCGCAATTGGGATGTGAACGGAGAATATGTAAGCGATGGCTTTTTTGAGGTTATCAAAGATTCTGCGACCCATCTTTACGCCGCCAACAATAGAAGTGAAGTCATCATCTAGAAGGACCAAAGTGGAGGCTTCTCGGGCAACATCAGTACCGCGCCCGCCCATTGCAATGCCTATGTCTGCTGATTTTAACGCTGGGGCATCGTTTACGCCGTCCCCAGTCATAGCTACAACATCGCCGTTAGCCTTAAACGCATCAACAATTCGCAGTTTTTGCTCGGGCACAACACGTGCAAAGATGTTTACGTCCCGTATCCGTTCTTTTAGTTGTTCAATGCTCAATTGCTCAAGTTCTGTTCCTGTAATGACGTTCTCGGGGTTTCGTAACCCGATTTGGCGACCAATTTTTTGCGCTGTTAACGGGTAATCGCCAGTTATCATCACGACTCTTATGCCAGCGTTGTAACACTCGTTAACCGCGCCTGAAACGTTGGGTCTAACAGGGTCTGCGAAACCGATTAACCCCAGAAACTGGAATTGAAAATCATGCTGTTCTTTTGGTAGGTCTGTGTGCTTGAAGGAGGCTTTTGCGACGCCTAAAACTCGCAGGCCTTCCTGCGCCATTTTTTGTATGCAACTTTGAATTTCTTTTGCTTGCTCCCCGTTGAGGTGACATAAGTCAAGTATGGCTTCTGGGGCACCTTTGGATGCTATGATATAGTCTTCGCCGCTGGGTGAAGCCCAAACGTTTGACATAGCTAAGAGCTTCGGGGATAAGGGGTACTCGCGGACCAGTTGCCAGTCACCATGGACGTGTTCTGTTTTGGCAAACTCGCCTTCCACGAAGTTTTTGATTGCTTTCTCCATGGGGTCAAAGGGGTCTTGTTTGCAGGCAAGTACACTGAATTCAACGACTTCATGGCAGCAATCGGGCGGATTCTTAAGCGCTGAATCGATATCATACATTTTATTTGCTGAACAGAGCTTTGCAACAGACATTTTGTTTAGTGTTAAAGTGCCTGTTTTGTCAACGCAAAGTACAGTTGCGGACCCAAGGTTTTCTATTGCGTGAGATTGCCGTGTTAGGACATTCTTTTTGGACATGCGCCAAGCGCCAAGAGCCATGAAAATTGTCAGTACAACTGGAAACTCTTCAGGAAGTAATGCCATCGCAAGTGTTACGCCCGCTAATATGCCTTCTATCCAGTCAAAGCGTGTTAAACCATAGACCACAATAATTAGCAAACATAGGCTTAGTCCAAAGATTGCGAAGTTGCGGACTAAAGTTGAAACTTCAACCTTGAGTTTGGTGGTGTCCCTTTCGACATTTTGCAAAACTACGCCTATTTTACCCATTTCCGTCTTGATACCGGTAGCTTTGACTTCTGCTATGGCCTGTCCTTGGGTGACCAGTGTTCCTGAGTAAATGTATGGTTGGTCATCTCCGCCGGGTCGCCAGGTTTGGGTTTCGCCATTCCAAACGGTTTTGCGGACTGGAACCGATTCTCCTGTGAGAAGTGATTCGTCTACCATCAAATTATTGCAAGAATGAAGAATTGCGTCTGCTGGAACACGGTCGCCTTCAGCAATTATTATGGTGTCGCCTGTCACTACTTCTCTGCCGGGGATGCGGATTTGTTTGCCGTCCCTAATTACTAGGGCCCGGGGGCTGGAGAGATTTTTTAGGGCGTCGACTGCTTTTTCTGTTTTTTGTTCTTGATAGATTGTGATGCCCATGACGACGAATACGAAGCTTAATAGGACTAGACCTTCGGTTATGTCGCCTAATATGAAATAGATGCTGCCGCTGGCTACTAGCAAAATAAAAATTGGTTCCTTAATTACGCTTAAGGCGATTTGAAATATGCTTCGCCGCTTGGAGGAGGGTAATTCGTTATAGCCTTCTTTGCACTGTTTTTGTGCTGCTTCATTGGAGGAAATTCCATTCAACGAATCGACGTCTATATTGTGCATGGTACACCACTTTAGAGGGGGGTTTATTGTCCTTGCGTGTAGAGGGAGAACCACAATTCTTAAAGGCTTTTTGTCACTTTATTTTTTTATAAGTGGTGAAATTAGTGAAGGGTACAGAGTTCCAAAAAGCCCTCGAAACTTTAGGGCTAACCAGCTACGAAGCAAAAGCATACATCAGCTTAGTTGAAAAAGGGACATCAAGCGCAGGAGAACTCAGCAAAGTAACCGAAATACCGCACTCAAAAATATACGAGGTTTTAATACGCCTAGAAAAAAAGAAACTGATTGAAATACAAAAGAGCCGCCCCCTATTCTTCAAAGCAGTAAAACCCTCAACAGCAATTCAAGAACTAAAAATAGAAGCAAAAGAAAAACTTGAACAGGAGCTCAACCAAAGAAAAAACTCTTTAGAAGACAACTACACCCGAAAAATCAAAGAGATAACCGAGGCAAACAAAGCTTTAGTTGACCTTGAGAGCCTATATGAGCGGAATGACGCCCTTCAACCCTCAGAAGAGTTCATTTGGACAATCAGAGGAAAATCAAACATAAACAACGAAGCAAAAGGGCTTATTGTTAGTGCTAGACAAGCCGTGCGGTTAATGGTTCCCCATGATGATTTCTCAGAATTAGAATCAGCAATTAAAACTGCCGCGTCCAAAAACGTAAAAGTCCAAATGGTAATCCACGAAGATACCGCCAGCGTACAAAAACTAAAAGAAAACGCCGAAGTATTCTGTGACGCTTCACCCTCACCCACTAACTGTGGTATGATAATGGCGGATGACAAGGCGGGGATTTTTATTTCAGAGAACTTTTTAGTCGGGTTCAGAACCTCAAGCAAGAGTTTGTTAATGGTTCTGGCGCAGTTTTATGGTCACGAATTGGAGGAATCAATTAAACTAAAGAGGTAAAAATAAAGTTAAAGGAAAAAAGGTTTAGGAGGGGTAATAGATGAGTTCTTTTTCTTCTAGCAGTTGTTGGATTTTGTCGACTGCTTCGTAGACTTGCTCTTCCTTCTTCGCGCCGACACAGACGAGTTTTCCTGCGCTAAAGATTAAGAACACAACTTTTGGTTCATCCATTCGGTAGACTGCGCCGGGAAACTGTTCGGGTTCATACATGACGCGGCTGAGTTTGTAGACGAGACTTTCGAGGTCGATTTCGCCGCCGAGTTCGGCTGATGCGACGATGTTTTGGATGTTTACTATGGGTTTTTCAGTGATTTGGATGCCCTCGCTGCGGAGTTCTTTAACTACTTTTTCAACTGCGCTGCGAGATTCTTTTTCTGATTTGGCTCCTGTGCAGACCATTTTGCCTGTTCCAAAGATGAGGGTTGCGGTTTTTGGTTTTTTTAATCGGAAGACTAAGCCGGGAAAGACGCTGGGGTTGTATTCGGTTTGTGGGAATTTCTCCACGATTTTTTGTAAGTCTATTTTTTGATTGAGTGAAACCGATGCTACTATGTTCTGAATCGAGATGATGGGTTTTCGTTTACTCATATCAATCCACTATTTAAAGTATTTAAATTACAGATGGAGTATATAACATCATCTATTTATAAAGGGTAAGTTACCGTTAAACAGCTTCTTTCGTACGTACATTAGCGATTTTAATACATATTTTTCAATAAACTTATGGGCGCGCAAACAATGAAAAAATATACACAAAAAAGCTGCAGCCGATGCTAAAAATAGGATTAGCCATCTAAGGGACAGATACGGTTTGCGTACCACTCCAACCGCTTTCCCCCACCGTAACAAAATTGTACCCAAAAGATTCACCGCACAAACCAGAAACATACCTATACGAGTAGCCTACAACGGCCTGCACCTGAAAGTCCACTTCACCGCCAGATGAAATGCTCCAGTCGTCGAGGAAAAATAAGATAACTGTTTGACCGTTGTCAGATTCCTCGAATTGAGTAACCGAACGATAACTTGAAGCGCTACTCCAATCTTCATAGTGCCCTTTGGAACGAACATTAAAGTACAGTCCAGTTGTGTTGCCGTCGTTGGTGACTGAAGAAATGAAAGCTGGATTGTTAATGGTGACTTTTATGGTTCGATTATCCACATGGTACCCGCTTTGGTCGATGATGGATTTGCCTGTGTAGGGGTCAGTTTTGTATGTTGGGGGCACATCGTGGGAGTAGTCCGCATATGCCACTGTGAAGCTGGGAGTCGAAGGCGTAGTTGTTCCCCAAAGAGGTTTAGGCGGAGTTGTTGGCACAGCCGTCGGCGTGGACGTTGGTTGCGGGGTTGAATAAATGTAGGGCGTTGGGGTTGGAGCAGTAACGGCGCGTTCAAAACTCTGGATGGCAGCGCTTAAGTGGTCTGAGATTTCCACATACCATAAAAGGGACGTTAAAACGATAGCCACAACAATAATCGCTATGGACGGAGCCGTTTTCAACTCTTAGCCCTCACCGTTGAGGTAGAAGCGTTGCCTTGTAAAGTTTACTCAAAACAAAAGGGTAGCTACGCGGTGGGTTCCCGATACAACGGAAAACGTAGCAACGCAGCAATACCGCCTAAAGAGAGCAGTTTAGCACCCGCCTCATGCTCCGTACTAACCACAGTAATGCCCGCGTTACGATGCTCTACCTGCCGCATGAGGTCCTCAAGCTTTAACCGCTGCGCCTCATCCGCATCACGCAAAGTGGTATCGGCAAGCACAAGCTTCTCGACGGCACCCAGCATAATTGCTTGTTCCACAGCGTCTAAGCCGTAGGTTACCGTACCTTGGCCTTTGCCCAGCCTCTTCATAACTTCCTCCATAGTCTCGGTTTCTTCCACCACACGCAACTGATGCGCAGCTTTAAGCAGCACACCCGAACGCAACGCTTCGTCGATGCCTGCGGTGCCGCCGTTGTTGACGCTTTTTATGTCAGCGATGGAACGACTCATTTCTTTGGATTCGTCTTGGAGGTAAGTGACGAAGTCAGTTTTTACGTAGCCTGCCCCGATGATGACTATTGGGTTGTGATTGGTGACCCAGAGCTGGTTGAGGCTGTTTAGGGCAAGACGGAAGTAACCTTTGGTTGCTTCTTCACGTTTGTCCGCGTCGCCTTTGCCGGGGAGGCGAATGCGTTGTTCCACGCGGGTTTCGTATCCGTACTGTTTGGTTTCTGCTATGGCGAAGCCTTCGTCGTCGATGCTAAGGATTAGGAGGGGTTTTTCGGTTTCGCTGGCTTTTGTGAGGCGGTCAAGAAGGTGTTTGGGCCACTCTTTCTTGACGATAGTAAGAGGTTGATTCAATGCTATGGCTAAGGTGTGGTGGGCTCCTGTGGGGATGATGTCGGGGGCGTGGCAGATTAAGCCGTGAATACGCAGTTTCCCCAGAAACTTGTCCCAGCCCACAGATTCTACTTTGACGCCCATGAATGCGGATACGCGTTCGGCGCTTTTGGGTCGGCTGGTTTCGGTGTCCGATTTTATGGCGCGGCTGCTCATGGCGTAGGCTTCGTCGCCTTTGTAGATGACGTTGTAGAGGTGCCAGAGGTCATCGGGGCTGTCGGGTACAACTTTGACGTAGCCTTGGCGGAGGTTTGTTTCGATGATTTTCAAGACGGATGCATCCTGCTAAGCAATTGCGCTTGGAAGTAGAAATATACTGCGTTTAGATAACTTTTTAATTGGGAGTTTTCCATAGGTTAGGTGAAGTTTTTGGGTGATTTTTATGGTTGAAGACTTAGAGGATTATATGTGCCGCTATATTCAGCAGCAGACTGAACCGCTCAAGGGCTGCCTGCTTGCCATTTTAGAGAGCCGGGAACAGTACCTAAGTATTTTGGATGAAAGTTTAGGCACCCCCATCCAGTCAGTTGACATCAAACGCTGCGAGTTGCTCACAGACGCGGGTCTAATGCGTGAAGACATCAAGCTAACACGAGATGGACGCAACACGTACAAGGTTTTTTACCTCACCGATAGGGGTAGAGAAATCGCACAGCAAACCCGACTTAAAGGCTACATGGGTCCGGTACCGCAAACAACACCGTTAGACAACATCTAAAATTATTGCTAAAGGTTGAATCAAAAAAAGGTTTAGGGGAAGAAAAAACTTCCCTCGGGGTAGCTTAGACGAGACCGAGGAGACCCATGAACAGCGGGATGAATACTATTGACAGTGTGCTTAGCAACTTTATGAGTACGTGTAGGCTTGGGCCTGCTGTGTCTTTGAGTGGGTCACCAACTGTGTCACCGACGACTGCTGCGGCGTGAGCTGGGCTACGTTTGCCTCCGAAATGTCCTGATTCGATGAATTTCTTTGCGTTGTCCCATGCGCCACCGCCAGTGTTCATGAATAGTGCTAGTGGTACCGCTGTGATTGTGGTTCCGATTACGACTGCGCCGACTGCGACTGGTCCCAAGAGGATACCGATGATGATTGGAACTGTGACCACGATGACTCCTGGAATTACCATGCCTTTGAGGGCTGCTTTTGTGCTGATGTCAACTGCTTTACCATAGTCTGGTTTACCAGTGCCGTCCATGATACCGGGTATTTCTTTAAATTGACGTCTAACTTCGTTTACCATTTCTGTGGCAGCTTTCCCGACAGCGCTGATTGCTTGGGAACTGAACAGGAAGGGCAACATTGCACCGATGAAACCTGCAACGAGGACTGCTGGCTGTGCGATGTCCACTACGAACGAAGACATGTTAAGTTTAAGCATAACATCTGTGGCGTATGTCTGGAATAGCAGTTGAGCTGCCAGCAACGCAGAACCTAAAGCGAAACCTTTGGTTAAGGCTTTGGTAGTGTTGCCGACTGCATCTAGGGCTTCCATGGTTTCTATGCCTGTTTTTTCTCCGGCCATCTCAGCGATGCCTGCTGCATTATCAGCGATTGGACCAAAGCCGTCGAGAGCTAAGACCATACCCATGACTGCAAGCATACCCATAGTTGCAAGTGCAGTACCGTATACTCCGCCTGTGTAGCCATCAATTCCAATGCCTACAGCAAACTGTGATCCAAGTACATATGATGCAAGCAAAGCGATAACTAGTGTGATGATTGGTAGTGCTGTTGTTTCTAAGCCGACTGCGAAGCCAGTGATGATGTTTGTTGCACTTCCAGTTTGGCTTGCGGCCGCGATGCTTCCTACTGGTTTTCTGTCACGTCCTGTGTAGTAGTCTGTGATTTGGTCGATTAGCACGCTTGCAATCAAACCTGTTAGCAAACATCCAAAGATGTAGTACCAACTGCTTCCGAAGAAAACTATTGAGGCTACTAGGAACATTATTGCTGAGACGATGGTTGCTGCGTTAAGACCTTTGCGTAGCGCTTTCATTGGAGTGTGAATTTCGTTGTCCTTTAGTTTTACGAAGGGCATTGCAATTAAAGTTGCAAAGATTCCTAAAGCTCGGATAACCAGTGGGAATATCAGGAACAATATGTTGCCTGTTGCAGCGCTGACTAAGCCACCGATGACCATGCCACCGATGTTTTCGCCGACTGCAGATTCAAAGAGGTCTGCGCCGCGTCCAGCAGAGTCGCCCACGTTGTCGCCGACGTTGTCAGCGATTACTGCGGGGTTGCGTGGGTCATCTTCTGGTATGCCTGCTTCAACTTTGCCGACAAGGTCTGCACCGACGTCAGCTGCTTTAGTGTAAATACCGCCGCCCAACTGAGCAAATAGTGCTACTAGAGAGGCGCCAAAACCCATACCTACGATGCCAGTTGCGACTGTTGTTCCAACGTCGGAACCGATTTGGAAGGTTCCTCCAAAAAGAACATCCCAACCGCCATAGGCTAAGAAAAGCAAACTAACACTCAATAACGATAAACCGACCACCGCAAAACCCATAGTTGCGCCACCATAAAACGCCGTTTGCAGCGCAGCGTTAGGACCGTTTTTGCCTGCAGCTACGGTGCGCACGTTTGCTTTAGTAGCGTTATCCATGGCGATGTATCCTGCCGCTAAAGAGGAAATAGCGCCGATCAGGAAAGCTACCGCCGTGCCAACGCCGAGAGCTATTGCAATCAGCGCAAAGAGCACGACAATGATTCCACCGATAGTTTTGTATTGACGTTTCAAAAACGCATAGGCGCCTTGGCGTATAGCGTTTCCTACTTCAACCGCCTTCGGTGAACCGGGGCTCATTTTACCGATTTTGCGCATTAGTAAGAGAGATACTAGTATAGCGATTACTCCCGCTATAGGGGCAATCCAAAAAACAAGGGGGGAGTCGAAAGATAGACCAGTTAGTACTTGTAGGGGAATGAACATGTGCAGTAAGCCCTCCCATTTTCCTTATATATTTTTCCTAAAAAATTGTGGTTTGAGTATGTTTAAATCTGAATTTTGAAGATGGAGCAAATATATTTTCGTGTAATTGTTTGCTCGCATTTTTAAGCAAGACAAACATAATCCCATGTAAATCTGGCTCAAATGTGATGTGAAATGTCTAGGTTAACGGTTGTTAAAGTCGGCACAAACGGCATAACCAGCAACGGCAATCTCGACCACGAGGAAATGCAACGCCTCGCAGCTCAAATCGCCGCGGCAACAAAACAAGGCGACAAAATCGTACTTGTCACCTCAGGCGCAGTAGCCGCAGGCATATCCGAATTGGGCATACCCCCAAAACCCAAAGATGTTGCATTCCAGCAGGCTGCAGCCGCAACAGGCCAAAGCGTACTCATGGCAAAGTACCGTGAACTCTTCAAACCCTACGGCCTAAAAGTCGCCCAAATCCTGCTCACCGCCGAAGACCTCTCTAACCGCGCCTCCTACGTTCACACCTGCGACGTTCTGACACTGCTCCTAAAAATCGGCGTTGTCCCCATCATCAACGAAAACGACGTAACCTCAGTCGATGAACTCATGCATGCAGAGGGTTACAAGGTCAACTTCAGCGACAACGATATCCTTAGTGTACTTGTTGCGGGAGCCATCTGCGCGGACTTAGTTATCATACTCTCAGACGTTGAGGGACTCTATACTGCTGACCCCTCGGAGCCAGGAGCCACACTCATAAAAACAGTGGATGCCGTTACGCCCGAGCTTAAAGGCTCTCTTAATGGCAAATCCAAACTTGGACGAGGCGGAATAAAGAGCAAAGTTAAAGCCGCCGAAATAGCTACCACCTGCGGAATACCCGTTGTTATTGCGAACAGCCGCCGAGAAAACGTTATTCTTGACATTCTCGCAGGCAAAGATGTGGGCACTTACTTTAAGCCTCAACAACGTATGCCTGCAGTGAAGCGTTGGATAGCTTACGGCGCCGCAATAGAAGGCACTATACAGGTAAATGAGGGCGCTAAGAAGGCAATTCTGGATGGTTCAAGCCTGCTCCCAGTGGGCGTTATCAGCGTCGTTGGAACCTTTGATAGCGGAGACGTTGTGAGCCTTGAAGATGAAAAACATGTAGAGTTCGCCCGTGGTACCCCCAACTTTAGCAGTACCCAGTTAAATCTAATTAAAGGGTTACAGGTAATAGAGGTACAGCAAAAACTCGGCGCTCAAACCCCCAAAGAAGTTATCGAGCATCGAAACATACACCTACTTGAGGAATAAAGAATGATTGAGGAAATCTGTCAGAAAGCCAAAGCCGCATCCTACGAGATGAGCAAACTTACAAGCGACGCCAAAAACACTGCACTATGCCACATGGCTAACGCGTTAGAGGCGAGTGTAGAGCGGATTTTGGTTGCCAACCGTGCGGATGTAAAAGCCGCTAAGCAACGGGGACTAAAAGCCTCATTACTTGACCGATTAGCCCTTGACCAAAAAAAAGTTTCTAACATGGCAAAAGAACTCCGCGAAGTCGCCGCCCTATCTGACCCCATCGGCGCTGTCTTATCCACATGGACCCGACCCAACGGATTAATCATCAGCCAAGTCCGCGTTCCCATGGGCGTAGTCGGCGTCATCTACGAATCCCGCCCCAACGTCACATCTGACTCCGCAGGCATCTGCATCAAAAGCGGCAACGCCGTAGTTCTCCGGGGCGGCTCAGACGCTCTCAACAGCAACATCACCATCGGCGAAGTCCTCCGTGGCGCTTTAGCTGGAACCAGTGTCCCTGTTGATGCCATCCAGGTTGTTCCTTCGCCTGACCGCAAAGTAGCCGAGGAACTGATGGGCATGCGCCAATACATCGACGTACTTGTTCCCCGAGGCGGCGCAGACCTCATCCAAACCGTAATCGAGAAGTCCCGCATCCCCGTCATCGAAACAGGCACGGGCAACTGCCACGTCTATGTCGACGAAGATGCAGACTTAGCCATGGCAACGCCTATTGTTATTAACGCAAAGTGCCAACGCCCCGGCGTATGTAACGCAGCCGAGAAGCTTCTGGTGCACAGCAAAATCGCACAAAGCTACCTACCCATTATCATTGCAGAACTGCGCAAAAACGGCGTCGAAGTCCGAGGCGACAAAGAAACCTGCCGCATCGTCCTCGACGTGAAACCCACAACCGAACAAGACTGGAGCACCGAATACCTTGACCTAATCATCGGCGTCAAAGTTGTCGGCAGCGTCGACGAAGCAGTCAACCACATCAACAAATACGGCACCCACCACTCCGAAAGCATAGTCACCAAAGACTTCTCCAAAGCCATGCAATTCATCAAAGGCATCGACTCCGCCGCCGTCTACTGGAACGCGTCAACACGCTTCACCGATGGCAACCAATTCGGCTTAGGCGCAGAAATCGGTATTAGCACCCAAAAACTCCATGCCCGCGGGCCCATGAGCATCCAGCATCTCACCACAACAAAATATGTGATTTTAGGCGACGGACAAATCCGAAAATAACCGCCCAGCCTCTTTTATTTGGACATTGTTTTTAGCTCTGTCCAAAGTCGGTTGATGACTTGCCAGCCTTTCCGCCGCGGTATGCTCCCCATTGCAAGGCGGTTGTTGGTGAAGCTAAGTTCGCTCAAATCATAGACGCTAATCCAGCCTTCCGTGTGGACTTTGACATTGCCATCTTGGGCTTGGAGGGTGACTTCAAAGTATTTGGGGGCAGTAAGCCCCAGCCCGCTGGGAATTCCTAAGCGTCCCCGAACGTAGTCGTCTCGTTCGGCTTCGAGGGTGATGCCTTCTTGGTTTATCCAGTATTGAATCTGGGCTTTAACCTCTTCAAGGGTTCGACCAAAAACAAGGATGTCTTGTACCGTGCGGTTCGACTCATTTAAAGTAGTGACTGGTATTGAGCAAGAACCTAAAGAATCGTTGGGTTGCATGTTTTTGGGCGGCTTGTTTAGGGACCTTGTTACGGGGCGAATCATTCGGTAAAAGAAGTAGAGGAAGGCAATGCCTGCAACAAAACCGAAAATGCCCTGAACCAATGCGCCACGGCTAAGATAGCCTATAAAGTAAAAGTAACCCACCAAAAACAGTCCTAAACCATCTAGGGTAACGGCGACGAACCAGAAGCGCCTCCACCATGACCGCTTAGCCTGCAAAGAATAGTCGGGTTCAGGAAACTCTACCAGCAACCTCGACGCCGCTTTCCCCTTCGCAGACAGCACGTATTGTCCAGCGTCATTTTTTTCAAGAAGTTCGCATAGGATTTTTAGGTGGTAGTTTAGGGTTCCTGTGTTATTACAGGACAAAGCAGTCATTAGATCCGTGTAGGTGAGGGCGCCCTTGGCTTCGATTAAGCGGAGGATTTTTCGGCGGGTTTGATCTTTGAGGATTTTGTGGAGAGTCGTTAAATCTGATGACATGAATGCTTATTCGGCAAGAGACAATTTAGGGTTTGTTGACGAAAAAAATCATCAAACAAAAGCCAGCCGTATACGGCGGCATTTTACGTCTCACTATCCTTAAATTCAACCGGCTCACTGACCCGCGCCTGTCATTATTTATGGGAGCACAAACCGTTAAAGTCCAAAGCAGTCAAAACCTGCCCCGTCAACACCTCCACCAAATCTCCTCGATTAGCCGCCGTAACTTGGACAAGTTCAGCATCGGGTCGCTGCTTCGCCGCCACTATAAGGGGGTCTTGAGCGTGAACATGCACAACCGCCAACACCACGCGATGGCTCTCCAGCGCCTGTGTCACGGCATGCTTGAATTTCTCCGAGTACAACTCCATGGGTCCTATTTCGTCGATTGCTACCACGGCTGCTTTTATGGTGGCTTCTTTGATGGCGGTTGCGCCGATATGGTCGAGGTCTTGGAGGTTCACGCGGTACTTGCCAACTTGGGGACCAACCTTTTGATTAACATGCGCCAGCCAGCCCTGCTTGCTCGAGGTTAAGTCGAGGATTTCAAACCCCACCCGCACTCCGTTTTCGCGGACTTCGCGACTAACCATGCCGCCAACAGAGACACCACGGTTTTCCAGAGCGCCAACAATTTTGAGAAGAAGCGTGGTTTTTCCTGTTCCGGGTGCACCAGTAATGAGCCAAACCCGTTTCGCCACGTTTTCACCGCAACATCCAATAATCTAATAGGCGATTAAATCTTTTTCATACTGCTCTGAGGCACAAAAATGGCAAATCCCGACGGTTACACTCCAGATTTCCCCAGCGAAACCATACGGGAAGGCAAAGTCTCAATTTTGGTGCCTGACCTCAAAGCCTTCGGCGTTGTCCCAAGCGATTATGCCCCCTCCAAGGCGCCAGTTTTCTATAATCCAGTGATGGAGTTTAACCGTGACTTAACGGTTTTAGCGTTTAAAACCTACCAAAAAATGGTTAACCGCGAAATATCCATCTGTGAGCCTCTAACCAGCCAAGGCATACGCGCCATCCGCTACGCCACTGAAATCCCCCAAGTAACCCACGTTGTGGCAAGCGACATCAACACTCACGCCTACAACCTTGCAACCCACAACATCCAACTCAACAACTTGACCGAAAAAATCAGCCTCCAAAACAAAGACGCAAACTACATAATGAGCTGCCACGCCTCGCCAAAAAACCGCTTCGACATCGTAGACATCGACCCCTTCGGCACACCCGTACCCTACCTGGACTCAGCATTCCGCGCCCTTAAAAATATAGGATTGCTCGCGGCTACAGCAACGGATTTAGCGCCCCTCTGCGGAGTCCACGCCAAAGCCTGCCTACGCAAATACGGCGGCAAACCCATCCGAACCGAATACTGCCACGAAGTCGCAGTCCGACTCTTAGCAGGATACATGGTAGTAACCGCAGCAAAACAAGACATAGGCACCCGCATACTATTTAGCCACAGCAGCGACCACTACATCCGCGTCTACACCCAAATCGCCTACGGATGCCAAAAAGCTGACGAGAGCCTCAAAAACGTCGGCTACCTAATGCACTGTTTTGGCTGCATGCACCGTGAGTTTACGCACAAGATTTTCGGTTGCCCCACCTGCCCTGAATGCGGCACAAGAATGGATTACGCAGGACCACTCTGGACGGGCAGCATTGCAGACGCCGCGTTTGTGGAGGGCATGCAAACCGAAAATGAGGCGGCTGGATTTAAAAATCAGGCAAAAATCGCTAAAATTCTCGCATTAATCAAAGCTGAAGCGTCCGCAGCCCCCACTTATTATGTGATTGACAAGTTAAGCGGCAAACTCGACCTGCCCGCGCCCTCAAACAAGACATTTCTCGAAGCACTCCAAAAGGCGGGTTTCCAAGCGGTACCCACACATTTCAATCCACGAGGGATAAAAACGGATGCGCCCGCCAAAATGATGCATAAGCTGCTTAAGGCTATGGCGTCAGCTCCTTAGCGGCGTGTTTTGCTACAAAAGTTTAAAGGTAAAGCCCGAATCTACCTATCAAGCGGACGTGAACGTTATGAACGATAAAATCGCAGTTATCGGCGCAGGCATGATGGGCAGCGCCATAATCAAAAGCCTCGTAAAAGGCAATTACAAAGGCAAAATCACAGCCGTAGACCTATTTCCTGAGAAACTCGGCGAACTCGAAAAACTCGGCGTCAAAATAGGCTCAGACAACTGCAAGGCAGCCGAAAACGCCGACATAGTCTTTATTATCGTTAAACCCGGCGACGTGGAGAAAGTGCTAAAAGAAGTTGCCAAAGAAGTCAAAGGCAAACTGCTCATATCCGTCGCCGCAACGGTGCCTCTGAGTTTTCTACGCAAACATGCACCCGACGCAAAAATCGTGCGAATTATGCCAAACCTCGGCGCTATGGTTCAAGCAGCTTACACAGCGTATTGCTGTACCGAAAACGTAACCGCCGAAGATAAAGCCAAAGTTAAAGCGCTACTGGATATGATGGGTGTCTGCGACGAAGTGGACGAGAAATACATGGATGCCATAACTGCTGTGAGCGGCAGTGGACCCGGCTACATGTCCGTAATCGTCGAAGCCTTAACATACGCAGGCCTCAAAGTTGGTTTGCCTCGCAACATCGCGCTCAAATGTGCTGCCCAAACCGTGCTCGGCACTGGCAAACTCGTCATTGACCTACCTGAGGACCCAGCTAAAATCAAGGACATGACCACTACCCCCGGCGGAACAACCATAGAAGCCATCTACCAAATCGAGCAGAGCCAAATCCGCCCCGCCATGATACGCGCAATCGAAGAAGCCACCAAAAAGAGCCAAGCCATTCGCGAAAAACTCAACCTCACCTGATCCAGAATGTTTGAGGCAGCCATTTTCGATTGGGATGGAACCCTTGCCGACACCCGACGGGCAATTGTGGTTTCCTTCCAAAAAGCCCTCAAAGAAATTCAGCTTGAAGTGCCCATCAGCTATATTGAGCGTCGAATCGGCATCGGCGCCGCTGAAACTTTCCGCGAAGTTCTTCAAGCTGCAAACCGAAAAGTAAACGAGAAAGTCGTCAAACAACTGGTGGAACACAAAAGCAAGTTTCAAATCCAGTTAGCTGATGAAGTGGCACTGTTTGAGGGCGCAAGGGAACTTTTAGACGCTTTGCACGGGAAAGTTAAGGTGGGGTTGGCGTCGATGAATAGCCGCCCGGTAATTATGGATCTGCTTAGAGCTAAAGGGTTAGCGGACTGTTTTGATGCGGTTTTAACGGTTGAAGCTGTCTCTCACTCTAAGCCAGACCCAGAGATTTTCCTAAAAACCGCCCAACAACTCAAAGCGCCGCCGGAAAGGTGTGTGGTTTTGGAGGATTCACTGTTCGGGGTAAAAGCTGCCAAAGCTGCGGGGATGAGTTGCGTGGCAGTTACTACGGGGGTTTATTCAAAAATAGAACTAGAAAAAGAAAACCCTGATTTAATCGTAGAATCCCTAAAAAACCCCACTATTTTGCCGTTTATTTTGGGTAAATAATTTCTTGTGATTGTGGGAGTGCAGTCACATAGCTTTAAGACTACTTTAAAGAAATATTGAGTTACTCTCAAAAGCCAAAGTCTAACCCATCAGTTTTTTGGAGAGCGATTTTTTGACCAAAACTGAACCCGCAACTTTTCAAGTGCTTCTTTTGGATAACGATGAAAGCTTAGACGTGACTGTTCAAGAGAGCCCCCATGTAGACTTCAGCACTGTAAAGCGGCACCTAAAAAACGGCGGTTCAGTTTTTATCACCAGCAAAAACAGTCAAAAAATCCATTACCCCAAAACCCGCGACCAAACAAACCTTCTCAAATCACGGAAAAACGCTGGGTTCCTCTTTAGGCGGCATGTGAGAGCAAACGTGTGACGTGCATCCAGATGATTCCCTTTACCCCCCTCTCTCTTCCTTTTTTGGATGCACGCCACTCCAGCTAACCAATTTTAAGGCTATTTTTTTCTTAGTGCCTCGGGTATGTAGGCGCATCTTGTGTCTTGGCCCAAAATGTCGCCCGTATAGAACAGCGCTGCGGATCGGCAGCCGCCGCACAGTTCTTTGTATTCGCAGACGCCACATTTGCCCTTGATTTTTGTCTTATCTTGAGCTTTTTTGAAGAAATCGCTGTCTTGCATGTCTTGCCAGATTTGTTTTATGGGCTTTGTTTTGATGTTGCCGATGCGGTAGGCGTCGTTGTAGCTGCATGGGATTCCGTCGCCGTTTTCGGCTATGCTCATGAATTTGCCAAAGAAGCATCTGCCCAAGAAGAAGCTGTTGTACCACTTGTCAAAGTCAGGCATGCCCCGTTGCTTGGCGACGCGCGCGTAGAAGGGGATGTACACATTGATAGCGGGGTTGCCGTTGTATTCTTGAGTTAGGTCGTAGAGTTTGTTGCATGCCCACTCGTATTGGTCGGGGGTGGGGTCATTTTTGAGGCATTCTTTGCTATAGGGAATTAAGCCGTGGAAAACCACCCAGCGGGCACCATATTTTTTGGCTAAGTCAAGTACGTGGCGCATATCAGCCTCGTTAACGTTTGTGACTTCGCCTGCGTTGGCAAAAGTGTAAACTAAAACGTTGAGCAGATTCTCTTTTGAGAAGCGTTCAACCGCAGAAACAGCGGCGTGATAAGCGCCTTTGCCGCGAATCGCATCGTTGCTGGCTTCTGAGCCGTCGATGCTGACTGAGATTTTGGTTTGGTTCTTGACGATTTTTTTGAAAGCCTCATCGTCAAGCATGCGTCCGTCGGTTATGATGCTTGTGCATAGCCCCTTTTCTGTGGCGTAGTCAAGCACTTCAAAGAGGTCTTTGCGCAGAAACGGTTGCCCCCCTGTTATGCCGAAGTAGGTGGCGCCGAAGTCTGCTGCTTGGTCAACGATTTTTTTGGCGTCCTCGGTGCCGATTTCGTCGGTTGCCTTGGATTTACCTGCGGAGGTGCAATGCACGCAGTTGCTGTCGCATTCAAAGGTGCATCGCCAAGGAATAATAAACACTGGACCTTTACCAGTCAACGTATCAGCCTCTCTTTGTATCCAAACGATATATTCTATTTAACAATTCATGTTTTAAACTCATTTCTTCATCATCTATAGTTGATATCGGTTTCCCACGCTATTCAAAACAAACGCTTCAGGCAACGCCGCGTGAATGGCAAACAGGGCACGCCATCCCGTACAATGTGAGGGCACAATCAGCCGAGGCTTAAACTTGAGCAACTCATCCACGGTTGCGCCGATTTTAAGCTCAAAACTGCGACCCGCCAGATGAAACCCGCCTAAAACAGCATAAACGGTTTCTACGCCGCTGATTTTTTGAGCATAAAGAATCGTGTTGATGATGCCTGCGTGAGCGCATCCTGAAAGCACAACCAGCCCCTTGTCTTTGACGTTTAGGATTATGGCACGTTCGTCGGAGATTTGGGGGTCGGGGTGCCATTTGCCGTCTCGGAAGGTCTGGTGTTGCTGTAGCCCCTGCTCAAATGCTGTAAGCCGTGGAATTTCGCCTGTAACGCAGACTGCTCCGTTAGCGTGAAGGCTAGGTTGTTTGGTGAAGATGAGTTGTGTCTCTTTTAGGTCGTCTGGGCTTGGGAAAGCGGGGTAGGGTTGGATGGAACCGTTTCTATACGCGGTGCCGCGTGGCTTGAACATATCTTCATGCACGATGAGCGGCAAGCTAGGTTTACCTATGGCTGATATGAGTGGGAGCAATCCGCCGAAGTGGTCATAGTGCCCATGAGAGAGAACCACAAACTCCACTTCGCCGAGGTCTAAGCCCATGGTTGCTGCGTTTTCAACCGCGACATTTGGGCTTCCGCCTGCATCAAACAGAAACGCCGTAGAATTGCCGCCTCTAAACACCCGCACATACATGCAGAATCCATGTTCACCCAGCGGCATGTGGGCACGCTTCTGTTTGCCTTGCCTTGAGGAGCACCAGTGCCAAAGGGACTGAACCTGCGGGTGAGTAGTCGTTGAGAGCAAATCAACGGTGTTGTCGACTAAGCTTGTAATTTCTACTCTATCTACATCCACGATTTTTAGTGGACCCTGCATGTTGTAGCCTCAGAGGGAGCCTTTGTATTTGCTCGTGGTAGGGCAGCCTACACAACGTTTGGTTTCAAAACGGTTACAGGGAGTGCAGTCTACGTGGCAGGGAGCGAGTTTGTTTTCTTTATGAGCAAGATTTTCTCGAACCTGCAGAAACGGCGAGAAATAGGTTTCACTTACCGGGTAAAATTCGGAGCGACGGATGCCTTTGCTGCAGCGCAGAGAACATTTTTCGGTAGCTATACTTTCCAAGGTTTCTTTGGTTTCAGCGACGACGATGGCGATGAGGTTGTAGCCGCCTATGGTTTTGAACATTTGGATTACGCGTGGGCAGTCTTTGAAACGGTTAACGAGGGCTTCCATGGCTTCAGCGTCTTCCATTTCAAGCATAACTATGGCGGGGTAGAGTTCGAGCGCGGCAGGGTTGACAAGCGCGCTGATTTGGATGGTTCCTTTTTTTAGGAGATTTTCGAGGCGTTTTTTTGTGCCCATGCTGGTGTAGCCAGTGATTTTTGCGAGTTCTTCGAGTGTTGTTCGTCCGTCGGTTTGGAGTTGGCTGATGATTTTTCTGTCTATGTCATCCATGTTCATCTTTTCCGTTTAGTTCCTAAACGTAAAATATTAATATAGTTTATGGATAAAACAAAGTGAACCTTAAAAGGTGAACGTCTTTGGCAACAAAAATAGTTATCCCCATCGAAGAGCCCACAGGCTTAAACTCACCCATCGCAGAACGCTTCGGCACAGCCCCATACTACGCCATCGTAGAATTAAGCGACAACAACGAACCCATAAACATAACCACACAAGAAAACCAAAGCCTCAAAGGTACAGGCAACCCCCAAGAAGCCATACTTGACCTCTGCCCCGACTTCATCATCACCTACGCCATGAGCCTTAGCGCATTAGACGCATTCAAAAACGCCGGAGTCAGCGTCCTCAAAGCCGAAGGCACAACCGCACACCAAGCCCTCATCAACTACCGCGAGGGAAAACTCGACGAACTAGTCGACGGGTTACCCCCCACTCAAACACTCTAGTACCCCCTTTTTATTTGCAGAACCTTCCATCGTCCTGAGTGGAAGGCAGATTACAGATTTTGTTAGTAAACCATCCGATTTTCACGTTTTCGCGGTAATCAAATTGAGGCACATACGGCTTTATGTCAAGTAAAGGGGTGCCATCAAGGATGTCTACGTCTTGTATATGCAAAGTTGCACCTTCGATTTTGATGAGACGGACAATGGATAAGCCTATGGTGTTGGGTCTTGCGGGGGCACGAGTTGCGAATACTCCATGTGGCTTGTCATCTAAGAAGGGTTTAACCAAAAGGTTAGAGGCGGTTATGCGGTTGAAATGGTAGAATAGAAACAGGTGCGAGAAACCTTCGAGGTCTTTTAAGCCCTCGGCGTATTGAGGGTAAATTTCGATTGTGCCCATTGTGTTTTGGCTTGCAGAGGCTTGTATGGGGACGTTTTTGGGTTCCTGAAACGGCGAATGGATAATGCCTATGGGCGTGTAGGTTATAGCGCTCAAGACAGCAACTCCAATGGATGTAACTGATGAGACATATCTTAAAAAAATGCTGACGTCAAACACGATTTTTCAGGGAAAAAACCGATGAAGAGCTAAAATGATTCTCTGCGTTGCAAGACATCAATATTCGCGGTGCAGCCAACGTTTAAAGTAAACATTAAAAGCGATGAAACCTGCCACCTTTAATCAGTAAAACAATTTTGTGTGATGACAAATGGCGAAGTTAAAGGGAAATGCGAAACTTTTAGAAAATGTCCGTTTGGTAACCGATAATGGCAGAGGACACAATGTTGTTTGTGATTTGCCTGAAGCCCAAGGCGGAACCAACACTGCACCCACACCTCTAGAGTTGGCGTTGATGTCGTTGGCAGGCTGCGGAGTTATAATTTATGCGGATATTTGTAAAAACAGCAAAATTGACCCTGGAAAGATCGAGATAAACGTGGAGGCTGACAAAACACCTGAATCACCAACTATATCAGGAGTCACCATGAAAGTAAACATCCAATCCAAAGCACGCAAAGGCCTAGTGGAGGCGGCTTGGAGACGCACTGAAGCCCGCTGTCCAGTCATGTTCATCTACAACGGCACCATCCCTGTCAAGATTGAAGCCCAAATAAATGCCGAAGAGTAATTGTTAGGGAATTTGGGTTTCTTTTGTTTGTAAACCTTTTTTACCCCTCTTCTTATAGTACTTAATAGAGGCAGCGGGTATGGATGATGACGTGTTGGACCTCGGTCAGTCAGAATGTGACTGTGACCACAAAAAACAGCGCGTATACACCGAAAAACGACTCGATGTACTCGACGGGTTTGAGTTAACTTTTATTCGATGCTTAAACTGCCACAAAATCGTGGAGTTACAAGCCCGAAAATATCCCCCTTAAGGCGTTTGTTCTCGCGCATACAAATATAGTTCGCCAGCTCTAAGCACATCAAGCGCCTGCTGGGTTTGCGCAGTGGTAAGCCGACAACTTTTAGGGTCACGCAGAAAAAGCAATTGCTCCGACGCGTTTTTGACGATATGCAAGTCTTCCCAAGTGACTTTTAGGTCTTCAGAGGGGATATGAGTCTCCACGTATTCGGTCCATGCACCTGCATCCAATTCTGAAGCGCCCATAGTTAACGCCGTGAAAGGTCCAACCAGAGTTTTGTCCTCGGTGTTGAATAGGAAAATTACAGAGCCTATTTTGATTTCTGGGGGCGGCTTATTGTCTTTGTCAGCGCAGGCATAACGTCTGGTGCTTAGGCACTGCTGTCGAGATGAGCTGGTGCAGAAAAAAACGTAACCATCATACATAACAAAAACCTCTGTTAGAAAAGGGAAGTAAGGCGCGTTTATTTCTCTTTCCATGATGGATTTAGAGGCAGAGGAGTTAGTTGTTGGTACACATATGAGCCCACAATCTTATTTATTGTATTAAATCCTTATCAAACCCAGTGTAGTCACCCCAAAAAAGGGTTCCTGGTATCGACTCAGTTTTGAGTGTGTGAAATGTCTAGGAAAACATTTTTTCTGGCGATGGTTTTAACCATAATTGTACTTTTGATTGGAGCAATAATGTTGTGGAGCCTCGTCACTAACTCGCAAGAAGCCCAATCAAACAGGAGTATCCCCAAAATCAGCTACACCCTTCTGGCTGACCCCACTGCAACTCCAAGTCCCACTGCCACCCCAACCCCGACACCCTCACCGTCTCCCACGCCTAGACCGACCGCGACTCCAACTCCAACACCTACAGCTACACCTACCCCTTCGCCAACCCCCTCACCAACCCCGACGGCAACGCCCCAACCAACGCCCACCCCAACCCCCGTCCCGACAACCACACCCTCACCGACCCCAATTCCAACGGCTACCCCAACAGCGGCGCCAACCGCCACGCCAAGACCAACAACCACACCTACCCCAGAGCCCACCGCAATTCCAACCTCAGAACCTACACCGAACCCAACCGAAACACCCACGCCAACGGAAGCCCCCACACCGCAACCTACCCCACAACCTACGCAACCACCTTCATCTCAACAGTCAAGCGGTTCAACAACGACAACTACTACCCCCAGACCTACCGCAACCAGCAAACCAACCCCCAGCGTCACACCCAAACCCACCCCGTTTCCAACGGCTCAGCAAACGCCAACTGCAACGCCGCTCATAATCGGCCAAAAACCCCTCAGCCCCACGCCTCCGCTGGATCCAACCACGGTTTCTTATAATGAGATTTTTCCGTGGGGATTTGTAGCTGCAGGCATCTTGGGCGTTATGGTTGCCATAAGTGTCGCTGCCAAGAGAGCACAAAACCGAAATCCACCCGAATTAGACTATGAAGAATTCTAGCGAAGTACCCGAAAGCTAAAAATTTCTATTCTGCCATTGTTGGTTAAATCCGATTATGGTGGTTTGCGCTTGAAAACTCTTTCAGTTGCAAAATTCGGCGGTAGCCTCCTTGACGTCGAAGGAAAAGGAATCCCCAAAATCCTCCAACGCATAAACGAAATCAAAAGCCAAAGTGACCGCGGTCCAATTGCGGTGTTTTCTGCACCTATGGGCTGCACTGACGAGCTCATCCGAATAGGAGAATCCTACGCGCAGGGCTGCGGGTTACCCTTAGATCCCGTCTTTGCGATCTATGACCACCTCGCCCGAATGTACGTGAAGCCAGAGTGGCTAGGTCAAGCCCTAAATGAATTCGCAAACTACAAAACCCTCACACAAACCGCCCTAAACGCCGTGAATAAGCGGTTTAGTGGCAACCTCAAAGCGCGCACGCTAACCTTAGGCGGCGAAGTAGCCATGGCCACACTGATGGATTATATCCTCAAAAGCCACGGCATGGACTCCTATGCAGTTTCATTACATGACTGGCCCGTAATCACGGACGACAACTTTGAAGAAGCAAATCCCAATTACGAATTAAGCAAAAAACGCCTAAACGGCTTAACAAGACTCATAGAAGCGGGAAAGGTGGTTCCTTTAGCTGGTTTCTTGGGGACTACGGTTGATGGAGTTGAAACGATTTTAGGCAGAGGGGGCAGCGACTTAACCGCGGTTTTCGTATCTTGCCTACTCAAAGACAACTACCAGACCCAAACGTTACTCTATAAAGATGTGCCTGTTCAAAGTGCTGACCCTAAAGTAGTCAAAGGCCAAAAAACCACACACGTCTCAGCCTTAACCTATAATGAAGCCCATAAAGCGTCGATGATGGGTATGAAAATCGTGATGAGCCCCGCCATTGCGGTAGCTCGACGATTCAACCAGCCCCTAACCGTGGTACCCATCGACGAACCCCAAATGACTTCGGTTATTCAAGCCCAAGAAGTTCCCGGAGAAGTCGTCAAATGCTTAACTGGCAAATCAGGCTGCGCCATCCTATCGCTAAACGACGAAAAAAGCCGTAGTCTCGAAGATGCCTTGCGCATCTGGGAACGCCGCAACGATTTCCTTGACCTTGGCGCAGAGGCTATGGAGACTGGCGAACGCATCCGCGACTTCCTATTTCTAGATAGCGACTTCCTACGTAAAAACGAAGAAAAAATCAAAGGGTTCGATGAAAACCTCAAAATCGAGTATGGTCTGGGCGTCGTCACCCTTATCGGCGACCGCATGAAAGACAGCCCCGGCGTTGCGTCAGTAGCAATGAGCGCAATTTCAGGCATCAACGTAAAACGCGGGATCTTCGCCCCCCACACCAGCCAAATAATCCTTGTGGTGGAGGACAAAAACGTCGCCGCCACCGTCTCCGCCATCCATCAACACAAACAAGAATTAAACCAACCGCCAAATTGGTCCATGGGTTTCCCGCCGACCCCTTAGAAAAGCCTGCTTGCGCTCAGGCTTCAACCTTCTTTGTTTTCCAAAAGTTTTTTTAGGGTTTGGCAGTTTTTTGGGGCATAAGCGTTGATGTCATTGTTGAAGTAGCAGAGTACCCGCGAGGGGGTTTGGTCCCTGATTTTTTGTGCCCAATCCGCAAGTTCAGCTTCGGGGTAGTCGCCGTGGTACAGGCCGTTTTTGCCGTGGAACCGCACATAAACCACCCCACCCGACGCCACCAGCGCCTCAGGCAACTCAGGTGCAAAAACACTACAAAAAACCAGCCCACGCCGCGCCAAAAAATCGTACACTTCATGGTCCCACCAACTCTTGTGCCGAAACTCAAGCACATTGAGCACCTTAGAGTCCATTTGGGCGGCGATTTCATCCAGCAGTGCCATGTTTTTGTGCATAAACGGGGGCAACTGAAACAGCACCGCCAACAACTTCTCGCCTAGAAGGTGAGCAAGTTTGTAGAAGGTCTCGGTTAGCTGGGTGGTGTTGTGGAATTTGCGGGTATGGGTTATGGCGCGGTTGGCTTTTAGGGTGAAACGGAAATCAGGCGGGGGATTCTGGTTCCAGCCAGCAAGTAGTTTTTCTGTGGGGTAACGGTAGAAGGTGTTGTTGACTTCAAGCGTGTTGAAGAACTGCGCGTAGTAAGGGAGCCATTGGGTTTTTTTGAGTTTTGGGGGGTAGAATCGACCAATCCAAAGCGGGTAATAAAAGCCGGAGCAGCCCAAATAGTACTGAGAATTCATGGCGGCGCCTTCATGCATCAACGAGTAGGGTTGGCTTTATTTTTTGTGACAAGACACCTCATAGCTGCTTTTTGGCGTGTACACTTTAACTGACCTCTCCCCAGCAGCCCCAAGTCGTTTGGACGTTTGCCTTTAAAACAAAAACAGCAGATGAAAAAACGTGAAACAAATGACTCAAATACAAACCGCAACCGAAGACGACCTGCTGGTTTCGTTAACTTTCCACAATATGCCCGCCGAGCTTCTCAAGGAGTTTGCGCTAAAAATCGTGAAACCCTACTTTGGAGGCAACTTAAACGAGGCGGTGCGAAGCCTCATGGAGAAAGCCATCACTGAGGAAACCCTCGTTAACGCAGCTACTTCACAAACAAAAGTAATTTTTAAAGAAGAAGCAGAGCCTTAATAGAAGACGCCGAAAAAGGGCTAGTTCATATATCGCCAACGCCGAGTTATGGCGTCGATGCCACTTGGCTAACCTCCTAACACCCTTAACCGTTGCGGGCTATACTTTGCGTAACCGAATTGTATATCCGCCGATGCAGACTAACCGAGCCGACTTCGACGGGGCCGTAACGGCTAAGCTCATAAACTTCTACCTTCGCCGATCCTCCGCCGTGGGGTTACCCATTGTTGAACACGCCTATGTGTCGCCTGCGGGCAAAATCGGCGTCAAACAACTCGGCATCCACGACGACCGCCTAATTGAAGGATTCCAAGCGCTTGCAGAAGGGCTTCACAGTGTGGGGGCGCCGGCTGTGGTGCAGATTAGCCACGCTGGCGGGGTCGCTACCGCTAAAGTTATCGGCGTCACGCCCGCTGGTCCCTCGGCTTGGGGAAAAACGCGCACGCTAGAAGTAGAAGAACTTCAATGTATTGCGGATGATTACGTTTCGGCAGCTAAACGTGCCATGAAAGCGGGGTTTGACGGCGTAGAATTACATGGCGCGCATAGTTATCTGCTCAACCAGTTCCTTTCGCCCCTGCTAAACAAACGCGAAGATGACTGGGGCGGTTCATTGGAGAAACGCATGAAATTTCCTTTGCTGGTGACTAAAAGAGTCCGCGAATGCATAGGCAAAAACAAATTGCTGCTCTACCGCGTGGGCTCGGATGATTTAGCGCCAAATGGCACCCACATCGAAGACGCCATCATCTTTGCCAAAAAGCTTGAGGCAGAGGGCGTGGATATTTTGGATGTTTCGGGCGGCATGTGCGGCAGTGAACCCAAACAGCTTCGAAACGTGACGGGCTATTTTGTTCCTCAGGCGCAAAAGGTTAAGGAATCTGTTGGGGTACCCGTTATTGGCGTGGGCGGCATCGCTGAGCCCCTGTTTGCCGATAGGTTGGTGCGTGAGGGGCAGGTGGATTTGGTTGCTGTGGGGCGTGCTTTGTGGCATGATGTTGAGTGGGCGCAGAAAGCTGCTCAAACAATACAAGCTGTAGCCGATAAATCGAGTTTTTAATTGATTTCGGCTAGGGCTGTCTTGGTTGATCTACATATTATACAATAACTATGGGCAAAAGGATAATGAACGGTGGATAAGACCTCATAGTTGCCTAGTTTAGCTTCTGCGGCTAAGTAAGGTTAACGCCTCGATGTGCTGGTAGCTATGTGTAGATAAAAAGTCGCACACATTGTTATTACATCTTTGAGCCATAAGTAATGCAGACATGGTGATTAAGGTGAACCCTAAACCATCCAAATTGGAACTTTACGTCGAAATTCTGCGTTCCTTAGACGCATTGAAAGCTTCAAGCATTATTGACGTACAAGAAAAAACCAACATCGCACAGGTCATTCTTTCAAACGCCATGAGTTTCCTTGAAAAGCAGGATTTAATCAAAAGAGAAAGCATAAAAAACCAAGAACTCTACACAGTGACCCCCCGCGGCGAAACAGTCACCAAATACTTCAGCAAACAACCCCGCGAATGCGCTAATGGCGAATTCAGTTTTGCCATGCCAACAGACGAAACATAGACCTAACCACGCAAAACTGCCATTACAGTTTCTTGTTGCTGTGGTAAGGGTTGTTGTGGAAACTCAAAAAAACTAAATACATCCTAAGCTTTGTTGTTTTTGAGGAGAGTCCTTGAGCCAGCTTTCTTGTGACAGAAAAACCTGCATTAACAACAAAGACGGACACTGTACTCTGACTAATCCTGAAAAATTTGGCGACAGCTGCCTTGATTATGAGGATGCCATGGATTTTCTTAGACTAAAGGCAGATCCAATAAGAGGAACGCTTGGTTAACTAATGATTGGTTATTAATTGGCTAATTAAGGTACAAATCAATCTATAAATTTGGAAAGTTATAATAATGTAAGCCTGAGATAACGCTATTTTCGTGGAAAGCGATAAGGTGAACAACAAAGAAGGTCACGTTAAAAAGGAATTATCCTTGGGGTTATGGGAAAAGTACCTTACTCTATGGATAGCCCTGTGTATCGTTGTGGGGTTACTTGTGGGGCAGTTTATTCCTGCTTTCGGTCAGTTTATGGATTCCCTCAAATTCGCTAAACTGTCCATTCCAATCGGGATATTGCTTTTCTTTATGATGTATCCGACTGTGGTTGGAATACAATTTAGTGACGTTAAAAAGGCTGCGCGTAACCCTAAGCCGCTTATTGTTACAATTATAGCTAATTGGATTATTGCTCCACCGCTTATGACTTTCTTGGCAAACGTGTTTTTTGCTGGAAATCCGCAATACGTTGCTGGTTTAATCCTCTTAGGCTTGTCTCCATGTACTGCTATGGTTATGTGGTGGATGTTTCTGGCCAGAGGGGATATGGCACAAGGCTTGATTAATACAGCTTTTAATGCACTTCTGATGCTTGGGTTGTATGCTCCATTAGCTGCAATCTATTTGGGCGTTAGTAGTATCCCTGTTCCTTGGGATTTGATTGCTATAAGCGTTTTAGTGTTTATTGCCTTGCCCGTTGGCGCTGGAGCGCTATCTCGCCGCCTCATTATTCGTAAGAAAGGGGAGGAGTGGTTTAAGGACAAATACAATCCGGTAGTTGGCAAAATTTCCATAGTTGCTTTGCTGCTAACATTGATTGTTCTTTTCTCCTTTGAGGGTAAAACCATATTGACTAACCCTGTTTTGGTTGCTTTACTTGCAGTGCCTCTGCTGATACATTACGCTATTATGATTCTTTGGACTTATCCGCTAGGTTACTTTTCAGGCTGGAAATATGAAAGCGCCATTGACACCACAATCATAGGTAGCAGTAGCCACTTCGAGGTCGCTATAGCAGTAGCTGTCACACTTTATGGAATTGGGTCGGATGCGGCTTTGGCAACAGTAATCGGACCACTATTAGAAGTGCCGCTTATGCTCTCTCTTGTTAAACTTGGGCTAAGGACAAGAAAATATTTTCCGCGAAAACCAAAGAGCATAACTAACCCACCTATCTAATTTCTTTGGGTTCTTTGTTTATTCATTTTAATCCCTGTGTCGTATTTGCAGGTTTCTAGTTATAAACTTTAAGTTGTATGATTACTTCGAGTTCTCAACCTAAAGGCTTTGAGAATGTAGCTTAGCTTTTCTTCTTCGACCGAACAGTACCACTATTAAAGCTCCAATGGCTAATAAAATGGCAACAACAAAACTAAAGATATAGACTTGCGGGTAAGTTTCAGATTGAATCTGTGAGGCGGTTGTTGGCTGTGTTGTGGGGCTGGCAGTGGATTGCACTGTAGGTGTGGGTGTTATGGGGGCAGGCGTTTGAGCCTTAATTATATCATAGTTAATCGTAAATTCAGGATCTTTGGCGTCAACGTATACACCACCCGAATACCAATAATGAATCCAGTACATTCCGCTCTTAGACGCGGTATAACTAAATGAATCTCCTTTGGTATCCGGGAAGTTAAGAATAGAACGGGGGGTAGTTCCCCTCTCTTCTTCGAAAGCAAACGAGATATTGAATTTATAATAAGCGTCACGGGAAATGATAAGGTTTGGATCATTAGGGACTGTCGCTGTGTATGGTCCAAGATTGCTTATAGTGAAAGATGCTTCAATACGGTCTCCAGTTTGCAATTTACAAAGAGTGAACGCCTCATCCATGTAACCCCGATAGCGTGCCTGCAAAGTTCGTGTGTAAGTTTCGGAATAGCCATCAACTATTTCAAGTCCTGAGATTAAGATTATGAACCAAAGCAAACAGCAAATTATTACCTTAATCTTAGGTGTTCTAGCCATGTGTTGTATTTTCACGGTTAGAGCTTATATTTTTATTCCATCGAAACGATTAGCCGATTTTGATTGTTTACTGTTTTGCTGGCAGGGCAGAATCCTTGCTTACAATAAGTTCCCTATTTCCCTACGGCGGCGGGGAAGGGGATTTAGGGGTGAAGAGGGGGAACTCGTCCATACCTCAACTGTTCCTTAGAGACGGTGGGTGAATTCTACCACTGGCGGAGAAGAGGGAGTCGGGACCGATGCAACACCTTTCTTTTTGAGGTCAAAATTACCTCTAAGGGTTGAGCTGATTCAAAATGGGGGCGAGCGGGGGTAAAAGTGGACCGAGCGGGACTTGAACCCGCCTCAAATAGCCTATCTAATTTCTCAGGGGGTGTTTGTTCATTCATTTTAATCCCTGCATTGTTATTGTAGATGTCTAGTTATAAACTTTAAGATAGAAATCAGTTATCCAAACACATCCACCAATGAACGTTTAGGTCTTGGTCTAATGTCAATATCAAATTCCTTGAGAATAATCGCGCTTTGAATTATGAAGTCAAAACAGAAGCTAAAGTCTTCTTCTGAGGGGTCTTCAGTTCGTCTTGGAAGACGCTGGATATAGGCGTCTGACTCCCCTCTAAGAGACACCGCACGGGCTGTTAATAGCTTGAAATGGCTATATTTTCGGTAATCAAGCCCTAGACTGATTATTTTTACAGCATGTTGTAAATCTGCTATCGCATTTGTGATTGTTCTATCCGTGATTTCGTTATAATAGAAAGTCATGTCTTGCCCAAAGAAGAATGGCGATCGTCCGTATGAATCGCGTTTTCTATCCTCGTAATCATGAATTAACTCTTCAAAAGCAATAGCTACTTTGTCCATAGCGTCCTCTTTTTTGCCGTCTTTGAGAAGTTGTTTCGCAATAGAAAGTGTTTTTCTTGTTTTTTCGCAACCAACCATATCAATTAGTGATATTTCATCAAAGTTTGTTCCGAAAACTGTCGCAGTATTTTCAACCATAAAAGCAAACACATAATATTTCGCCTCGTCAATTGCAGAACTGGACGGCGGTGTCCCGTGATGTTTAAGTGCTACCCGTATACCGTTCAATTTCTCGATTTGAATTCTTTGCGTTAGCTCATTTTTTCCATTAAGCTGTAAAATTGGATTTATGTTATTCCAATATTCCCCAAAGTGTAGCTGTTTTACTCCTTTTGAAACACCCAATTTCTCGGCTGAGAGCTCAAGAAATAGCTCGACCGCATCATGAAAGTGCAATATTGAAACCCAGCAGAAGGGTTCGGGTTCTTTGGATTTTTCAGTACCTAAAGTAACAAGATATTTTATGAAAGAGAGTCGCTCAATCATTTTCTCCTCGATGCCCATTCTTCATCCGCTCCATCGATTTCTTTAGTAACTTAAAATATCGTTTATTGCAATTCAGGGGTTAATAATTTTTGCATAAGCGCAAGTCCCCTATTCCCTACGACGGCGGGGAAGGGGATTTAGGGGTGAAGAGGGGGAACTCGTCACTATCTCAATTATTCCTTAGAGACGGTGGGTGAATTGCCCCAGAGGGCAAGAGGGAGTCGGGACCGAGGCTACTCCCTTCGTGTGTGCATTTACTTTAATTTTTTTAAATTTAAATGGTTTGAGTTGCGTTGATGGGTTGGATGTAGGCTTTTTTGCTTCGGGTTAAGTTTTATATAGCAGTTTAGGGGTAGCTTTTTTTAAGCAAAAATCCACGCACCAATGGATTATGGAATTTGGTTGCCTGTATATGGAATGTTGATGTTTGGAGCGCTTTGACGTTACCTTCGTGTACGCTTGCTCCGTGTGGAATATTGAATTTGGAAATGGGCATGGGAATGGATTGTTTGGGTGCTTGGAGGAGGTTTGCTTAGGATGTCCACACCATGTTCCAAACATCAGAAAAGAATCACGCTTCAATTCAATCTTCTAACAGTAATTTTATTCCTGATTGCCCTTACAAACGTTTGAGTTGCTTAAAGTACGATTCCGTTTTGCAACGTGCTACTTGTCAAGGTAAGGGTAATCAATATTCCGCTATGCGTTGTTGTCGGTTGCCTCCGTGGGTTAAGCCTAAGGATGGTTTTAAGGTGGCTGTTTTGCGTGGGGGGCGTTTGCATGTCTAAATGGTGGTGGGTTTCTTCGATAAAGGTCGTGTTTGTAGTTATCTGTTTTGTAGGTTTTGCTGGTTCTCTCAGCGGGTATCTGGCAGGCTTTGGGCTTTTGTTGTTTTGCATGGGTGGTATTGGTGCGACTAAGTGGATTCCTTATTTTCCCGAGTATGACAATTTTGACGCAAAGTGGCGTGATTATTGCGCTTACGAGCAATTACACGGCGACATGGGCAACCCTGATGTTTTTCATTTCGAGCATGGCAACTGGATTGTTGTTGGTCATGGGGAGAAAACTAATTGGAAGTGTGGTCAATGGAGAAGACATGATATTTGTAACCGTGTTGAATTGCACGCTCAAGCGGACCTGTTGGGTGTGCATCATGCTGGAGAAGTTTTTGTCCACATGGTTCATACGTGGTGTCATAGCTATTCGTGTCCAGTTTGTTATTTGAAGGGTGCATGTTTGCGGGAAGCTGAGCATATTTCTCAGCGAATTGAAAAAGCATCAGCGGGCGGAAAAGACAGTAAAGGTGTATATCATGCGCCTTTGGGTGAGCCTCAGCACGTTATCGTTTCGGCTCCTCAGTCTGATTATAATTTGGCTGAGTTTGAGCACGAGAAGTGGTGCAAAAAGTGGCGCTCAATAGTCGCTGAAGTGGGAATTATCAATGGCGGTTTCTGTTTCCACGGTTTCAGGTTCGCTGATTACATTGAATCGATAGAGAAGGGCGTTCCCTACGGGTTTTATTGGTCGCCTCATGTACATATTCTTGGTTTTATTGAGGGTGGTTATGGAAAGTGTCGGCATTGCACTAAGACCGAGAAAGTCTATCGTGCTGGTAGCGGTAAAATTGTTAAGAAACACGGGGATAACCGTTTCTGTGCTTCCTGCGATGGTTTTGAAAATAGGGTGAGACAGAGTTTTGAGAAACACCGCTACATCATCAAAGTAACTGATGAGCGCAAATCTGTTTTTGCAACAGCATGGTACCAACTTTCGCATATGGCAATCAAGAAGGGAGTTCGGTAAATGAGCATTTCCGCTTGCGTAGTTAAAAGTCGTGTGCGTGGCTTTGTTTGGTTTGGTTCACTGAGTTATCGACGGTTACACATAACCTATGAATCCCGTAAGTTACTTTGCCCTTTATGTAAACATGAACTTGAGCCTGCATGTTACTATGGTTCAATGGTTTTTCAGCATGACTCTATGAAGAGCGATTATAAAACCAACTTCTGGATGCCTCTTAAAGAAAATGGTGAAACTGTTTGGTTACTTGCGCCTGATTTGAAAAAGCATAAGCAGGGTTGGTAGCGCTGATCAATAAAGGTTAGGTTCCGCGTCTGGTTATCGTTTGGCTTTTGCGTTCCGTTTGGCAAGAGCGACGCGAAGCGCCAGCGAGCGGAGCGATTGTTAGTTAACTAATTCAGCTTGCAGCATTAGCATGAGTTTATATTATACTTGCGGAATCCACAAGTTCTGCGAGAACCACTATTAGCGTTAGAAGTTTGAGGGCTCTCATAGGACTTATGTTAAATATTGCATGTGCTTTTGTATCTCGAATACCTTGTACCGTTCCTGCGAAAATTAGTTTGTATCCATCTAATTCATCTTTATCGATTTGTGTACTATTTTTTGTCCAACTGAGAATGGGATTTTGGCTATCAAATACTCGGTGCATCAAACTGACTCCTGATAACTCTCGTCCTTTGTTGTCCTTGGGGTAATTAGCTTTCTTTTTTATCATTTCTTCTAGTCTAATTGCCGCGTCTAAAACAGCATTACGGTAATTTCTGCCATTAAACAGCCCTGCAGATACTGTTTTGATTTCCGGATGTGTTATTATTTGTTCGAATAGGGCTTGGGCTTTTTCGTCTTCTTTGGTTATTGGAGGCTGGGTTTTTTCTTGAGCATTAGTAATATCTTCTAAAGTTTTTTCGTAAATCTTATTCGCGTAATTGCTCTTTTCTTCAGTAGTCTGTAGCTTCGAACGGAAAAATACAAAGAAGTCAGTTAAAGATGGAAACTGTTTGGGCACTTTGATTCCACAGGCAACACAGTTTTCGTCAATTTTTTTGCTTAATGCTGTATATTCCTTCTCTTTGTCGTTTGCTTCAATTCTTCCCTCAGCGACATGAGTGATTAATGTAGTGATGTTTTTAATCTGGTCCCTGAGCTCAGGGAGCTTGGTCGTGTCAGTCATATGCAATCCAGCCCTCCTTTATTTTATTTTTAGCTATAAAGATTTAACGAATTTATCTCCTCTTTCTAAACAGATATAACGAAGATAGACCTACAGATTAGCGGTGTATCTTAATGGTTGTTGATTATAATCCTTGGGAAGCGCAAGTTGGAGATATAAAAGGTCAGTATGACCGCGGTGAAATAATTCCCGATCCCGATTGGCAGAGAGGGTACATCTGGACCTTAAAAGATGAAAGGTTATTAATTGATTCAATACTTAGAAAAATTCCTATTCCTAAGTTCTATCTTACGGAAGAGTACGATAGCAAGAAGGGTGCTTGTATACATTATGTAGTAGATGGTCAACAGCGTATAAAGGCGATATATCGCTTTCTTAACAACGAATATACAATCGAAATAGGTGATAAACAATATCTTTTCAAGGATTTGGATAGCAAAACTCAACAAAAAATAATTATTTATAAGTTGAGTGGTCACTACATGGTTGATTTCACCACTCCGGATATTGTTTTCCTATTTGAGCGGTTAAACCGCACGGGTATTAAGCTAACAAATATGGAATTGTGGAATAGTCGGTACTATGGAACAAAAATTCTTACCTTAATTCGCGATATTTATGAAAATGTTTTTGATTTTCCAACCAAGCGTGATTACAGAGATTATGATGATACAGACACTCAAAAACTTCAGAAATCTTATGTTGCAGCTGTTTATACGGAAGAGCAAATCAAGAGAATGCTTCCATTAGACGATATTGTGGACTTATTGAATTGTCTCCATAGAGGAAAGGTGGATAGTGGCAATAAGGCTGATTTAGAATCGTTCCTTTGGAGTAAAAAAGAGATAGCAGACGCCGAAAGTATAGCTCTTAAAGAGAAAGTCAAATCAATTATAACCAATATTAAGGACATTTTTACTAAAAAGGACTTAGAGGATTCACTTTTCAGTAAAAGAACACATTTTATTAGTTTATTACTTGCATTCGGGCTGTTTCCCCCAAGTCACAACATATCCAAGAATTCGCTGACTATCAAAAAGGAATTATTGAATTTCATTGAAAACCAACCGGAAGATTATAAAGAAAGTGTAGCTGGGGGCATTAGGCACAAGGAAAGACGAGAGTTAAGGGTAAAATACTTCCATGAAATTATTTCTAAGTATTCTAATAAACCCTAAACTATCTTTATTTTTTCCATTCAATATGTCCATTAACTTTATTTTTTTCATAGACTTCTAATATTTGTCTACAAAAATCCATTGTTTGACTATCTTCGATTGCTTTCGATTTTTCGTACAATCGTATAAAGTATTTTTTACCTGATTCAGTTTGTTTATAATTCTTCTTCTGGAAGTTATGCTGAGCACAAAGTGTTTCACCATTATCGATTGTAGCTTTTCCGCCTTGGTCTTTGGGTTTAATATGATCTACTTGTAATTCGACGCCGTTTTCTCGTCCTCTTCCGCAAATAACACACTTGTATCCATCACGTTTCATAATTTCTTCTTTTTGCACTGGAGTAAAATCTTCTAAATCTCTTTTTTGAACAAACTCTGGTTCATATCGATAAATGCCTTTCGATACTTTGACTAATAATCCGCTTTGTGATAATTTTCGTATGGCTCGATCTGGGTCACGTAAGATTTTACCGGTTCGTTTGAGCCATTCTGCAGTTGCCCAATCAACTATTTCCGGATGAGGTATGTTCTTATTTGGGTTCTTTTTGAAGTATTCCATTAGTAGGTTTGACTGGGATCCGTTGTTTTCGTCTACGCTTTTTAGTCCCATTGTTTTCCTCTTGCTTAACAAGAGCGCTTTCAAATATATGTGCTTGGTCAATTAAGCGTTTCTTTGCTATTTTGCAGTACTCTAAGTCTATGTCTATGCCGATGCTTCTTCTGTTATCTAATGTGGCAGCTACTATGGTGCTTCCTGAGCCTAAAAATGGATCTAATATTAAGTCATCAACGAAGCTAAATAGTTTTATACAGCGATGGGGGAGCTCAATCGGAAACGGTGCTGGATGGCCGGTTCTTTTTGCACTTTCTCCATTAAAAGTCCATAATCCGTTTGTCCAATCCATAAAATCCTTTCTAGCTATGTCTGAAATCTTACTGCCGCTTGTTTTTTTCCAACTGTTCTTATAGAGAACTACAATTAACTCTACAGGGGCAATAACGAAAGGTGCTGAAGCTTTCATCCATGAACCCCATGCAGTTCTTCGCGATATATTACCTTCGTTCCAAACAATTGTTGAGTGATATTTGAATCCAACTTTTTTGGCAATTGTTGTTAAATCTGCTCCAACACTTTGCTGGCCATTTTTGTTTTTATCAAGCGGTATATTGAGGCAAAAACGCCCATCGTTCTTTAACCAATTAAAACATCGAGTCATCCATTTATTCGAGAATTCCAAATAATCCTCGTATGAGATTTTGTCGTTATGATTATTGTATTTAATATCAACATTGTAGGGCGGTGAGGTTATGATTAGATCTATGGTTTCTTTATCTAATTGTTTTGTTGTAAGAACGTCTTCGTTAACGATTGTAACCTTGGGGTTTTTGAAGAAGGGCTCTTGCATTTCGGTTTCTCTCTGTAGAGGTTTTTTCTTTTTCATTTAACTTTTTCTGATAGATAATCGCTTTATTTTCTTTTTTTTGAAAGTTTAGCTACTTTGGTTTTCTGAATATTTGGTATCCATCTATCTCTGTAAATTTAGTGAAGCCTGCTTCAGCTAATTCGCACATTTCTTTTAGTGTCGTGGGCGTTCCTACTTGAACAGTCCTTGAAATGTATTCGTCGGTTTTGAAGTTGATTAAGTGAGTGTAGATTAGAGTATGTTCGATTCGTTTGTGTCCGAGTTGTTGTTTTACAAGTAGGATATCCTTAGTTTTCGCATATAGCATTGTTGCGTAATAATGTCTTAAGTCGTATAATCTAAACTTGGTTAGCTCTTGTTGGTTGAGTTTCTTGGCCAATTGATTTCTTCTAAGAACCCATATATGGCATTGCTTTTTTGTTGGGGGAAACAAAACATCTGTTTGTTTAAAGCAGCACTTTGTAAGGTACTCTTTAAGCATTGCCAAGGTTGGTTGTGGTAGCTTTAGAATTCTTGCGGCTCCATTCTTGGCTGTTTTTGGTGTTATCGTTCCGTTTTCTTGATTAATATTTTTTAGTCGTAGCCTATGTAGTTCGACTGGTCTTAGTCCTGTGTCTCTTAATATGCTAAAAATGGTTACGTATTTTCTGGTAAAAGTCGCGATTATAGCGTTGACTTGTTCGGTTGTTGGTACATTTGGGAGTCTTTCCTCTCTTGTAAAAAATGGTTTTTCCCATTTCAAGCCGTAGAATTTTACAAAGTGGTCGTATGCGTTAGCGTATGCTTCTTTGTTCGCATTGCTTGATTGCAGATTAGTAATGTATTCCTTGACAGGCTCTGGGTTGTTTATTTTGGTGCTTTTTGCAAGGTGCCTTAGCCTTCTGCTGTAGCCGTTTATGGTGTCTTCTGCTTTCCCTTGCTTTTTAAGGTCTAAAATAACCTCTAACGTTTGAGCGGATTCAAAATGGGGGCGAGCGGGGGTAAAAGTGGACCGAGCGGGACTTGAACCCGCGACTTCCGCGTTGCGAACGCGGCGATCATACCGCTGATCTACCGGCCCGTATTTGCTGGAAATAGTTTGGATTGTGAATTTAGAGGTTTCGGTTTGTGATTGCTTGTTTAACAAAAAATATGTCTCGGGCTCTTCCCAGCGTAGGCACTCAGAAATGTGTTCTTGTGCTTATCGGTGGTACCAGTCAAAGATGGCTTCGCAGGCTTTATTTGAGTAGCCGCAGTTTGGGAGTTTTTCAAACACCCTGTCTTCTTTGACCTCATTTTTAGAGCGCATACGTACAGTTTCTAAAAAATCTGAATATAAATGATGTGAATTATTGATTGATATTGCTTATCTGTACAACAAAACTACAATTAGCGCCATTTAGACGAAAATGAAAATTATAAAAACGATAGCATTTTGGAGGTCCAGCGAACCTATTTGTAGCCTATTTGGATCCTATTAGTGGTTCTATGCAGAAACCTAAGGGGGGTAGGTCACTATTGGCAAAAAACAAGCATGTTGAAAACCAGTAGAAATATCCGCTTCCAAAGGCAAGGGTAAATCAGGATGTCACTTTCAAAACCGTTTTGGCAGAAAAGGATTCAAAGCTTAAATGTTGGCGCCGCATTTTCTTCGCGTGAGGAACAAGTCTTTGGCTAACGAGAAAATCCAAGATGGCGATTACGTGCTTATCTATCTTGATGCACGGCGCACTTACATGATTAAGGTGCAGGCAGGACAAACCTTCCATACCCACAAGGGCTACCTAAAACTTGACGAGCTAATCGGCAAAGAATACGGCGAACCAATCAAAAGCAGCCTCGGCATAAACTTCACCACCCTAAAACCCTCCCTAACCGATTACATTATGAAATCCAGCCGCAACACCCAAATCATATACCCCAAAGACGCCGCGCTTATCGTCATGCTTAGCGGAATTGGCCCCGGCAGCCGCGTCGTCGAATCAGGCACAGGCACAGGCTCACTAACCACCGCGCTGGCGCATTACGTCGGTGACACGGGCAAAGTCTACACCTATGAGCTTCGAGAAGAATTCCAAAAAAACGCCGCCAAAAACCTCCAACGAAGCAAACTAATTGACCGCGTTGAAATGAAGTCTGGCGATGTAACATTAGGCTACCAAGAACGCGACGTAGACGCAGTGATTTTAGACCTTGCAGTTCCCTGGCTTGTTGTTCCCCATGCCTACACCGCACTAAAACCCTCAGGAATCTTAGTTTCGTTTAGTCCCACCATCGACCAGGTTGTTCGCACCACCGAAGCCATGCGTGAAAACGGGTTTGTTTTCATCGAAACCATCGAGCTGCTCATGCGCACCATGCAAGTGGAACGCGGAAAAACCCGCCCCAACACCATGATGACAGGACACACCGGCTACATTACACACGCAAGAAAAATCATAAAACCACCCCAAGAAGAACCAGCCCCACAAAATCAGGTGCCTGAGGCAGAACCTGAAAATCTAACACAAGAAATAGAAGAATTGGCAGAAGAAGAAACTGCCTAAGTTTTTGTTTTCCCTTTTACTTTTCGGCCGTTGTCTGGCATTGGCATGCTTAGTTGCCAGACGGCTTGTTTGAATTGTTCGCCGCTTCCGCCGCGGGTTAAGCCGTAGTATGCACCAAGGATTTTGCCAAAGTAGGGGATAACCACGCGGTCAAAGGTTTTGTAGAGCATCGGGTTGTTGATGCGGTTTTCTAGGAAGGTGGGTTTCCAGATTTTAACGTTGTATTCCCAGCATTTAATGAAGAAGTCCCAACGAGCCTTTGATAGCGAATCCATTTCGGTGCCCTTCTGTTTCATGAGCACACAGTTTTCCAGCGGCACAAAAAACAACGGCACATAAAACGCGTTGTAGTCTTTGAGTTTATCCATCAACTCCAACGTCTGAAGCATGTCTTCTTCTTTCTCATCAGGTAACCCGATGATAAGCGTAGCAAGCGGGAACCAGTCATTATCATTTAAAATACCAAACGCGTTGGTAACGACGTCTTGCCACTGTTCAGGCTGGAACGGCAACATTTTGCCCCCCATGTACTTTTTCATGAGACGAGGGCTGCCGGTTTCGATGCCGGTTTCGGCGGTGATTATGGGTTTTTTGCCGAAGCTATACCAGCTTTTCTCGATAAGGACTTCGGCAAGTTCCTTTATCATTTGGGGATCATGCCAAACCGGCGCCAAAGACATGTGGGCGGCTTGGATGCTTTTTACACCCGGATAGTCTGCGACGCTTTTACAAAGTTTCACCACGGCTTCCCGGTTTGGAACAAATTTGGGGTCTTTTGCGCCGTAGAGGAATAGGTCTTCGGTGATTAGCGTGATGTGGTCGCTGCCCTGAGCAGTGCTTAGGGCGACTTCAGACATGATTTTTTCAAGCGGCACATCAATTTTGTGCTGCATTGTCGGGGTGCAGAATTGGCAGTTGCGACCGCAGCCTTTGGAGATTTCGACCGCGCCATGAATAGCAACATGCTTGGTTATGGGCATCTCAGCGTTGTAGTTCCAGTTATCTAAAGATTCATCCGCTTTAACAATACGTGGAATCAGTTCCCCGTTTAGAGCTTTTTTGAAGACCTCTACAATTACTTTAGGTCGACCGCCCATAAGGACGCAGTCCACGCCGTAACTTTCAGAAACATGTTGACGCTCAAGCTGCCATGAACCATATCCGCCCACAATTATTTTCGGCTTGTACTTTTTTAGGGCAGGATTGGTGACGAGTTTGCGGAATTCAATGCGGTTCATGGGTTCGCCGCCGCCTACGATTGAGCTGTAGGTTTTGCTTACATAGCCCATACCGGTGGGGTCCATGCTGGAGATGCCGACGACTTTAGTGTCAGGACCCACAAAGTATTCAAGGTTTTCAGGGTGCACGACGGCAATGTCGTCAGGGTTGAAACCGCCCTCAATAAGTATGGATTCAACTTTTCGAAGCCCATAGGGGGCGTATTGCGCTTCCCTATTATTTTTGTCCCCGCAACTGGGGTAGAGGGTTTTGCGTACGTAGGACAGGGGGATGGGGCCTTTACCGAATCCACCTACGAACGCAATGAAGGGATTATTGAGAAAATCACTCATTTCTGTTGCGGACGCTGTGAGAACGATTTTTTTGCCCGATGCTGTTTGCAACCTTGTCTTCCTCGCGTAAAAATAATGATTGTTTCATAGCCCTTTTAAGAATTACTATCAAGGTATCGCTAACGACTACAAAATATAC
Source organism: Candidatus Bathyarchaeota archaeon (assembly GCA_026014745.1). Classification (NCBI taxonomy): domain Archaea; kingdom Thermoproteati; phylum Candidatus Bathyarchaeota; species Candidatus Bathyarchaeota archaeon. Next base: position 248,762 of record JAOZHS010000003.1, read on the forward strand.
CGTACTTGCCGCTAGAATCGCTTAAGTTGGTTCTTGAAATCAAAAAAATTTGCTCAAAATAGACCCGCGCGCTTGTGCGGATGGTGTTTCTGTATTTGTGTAGAGCATTTAGTCTGCAAAGAACATTTTCTGTAACGTTTATTAATACTTCATACACACGTTTTTCAATACACAGGTAGAAAACATGAAACTAAAAAAAGCAAGCATGACCGGCATCTTCGCATTAGCATTCATAGGCATTGCCCTATCAGTTGTTACCGCGGGCGTTCTAGTTTCTCAACAAATCTCAAGCAGCGGTAGCATAATTAGCGGCGTTAGCAGCAACCCAAGCAGCAACCCCACGGACAGCCCTAGCGGGGGCGGTGTCAGCAGCACCGTGGACCTCAGCCTCTATAGCGATTCAGCAGCAACCACCCCATGTTCAAGCATCGAATGGGGATCGTTTAATCCAGGCGCATCAGCAAACCGAACAATATACGTAAAAAACACCGGAAATGTTGCAGAAACCCTAACTTTAACAACAACAGACTGGAGCCCAGACGGCGCTGCCAGTGTAGTGACTTTGACGTGGGATAAAGAAAACAGCACGTTAGCAGCAGGCGCAGTAACCGAAGCTATACTTACCTTGACTGTGGCTAATGAAACGGGAAGCATCACCGACTTTAACTTTAACATAGTCATTTCGGGATCAGCTTAGGTGCCGTGAAAGCAATTTTGCTCTCTCTTTCTTGTTATATATGGAAACGATGGGGGAATAAGCGTTAAATAGTTCAAATAGTAAGATACGCTTTGAGGCATTAAGCAGTAATTTGCAAATCTCAGACGCGTCACCCAGTTTTCTAACAAAAAAAGCATCCATCGAAGAACAAAAAGAGATTGTAGAGAAGCTAAAAGGAGACTGGAAACTGCTCTGGAGCGAACGGTTCAAAGACAAAGTAAGAGCCGAGGACGTATCCATTGACGCGTTCCCTACACTAATGGTTGAGCAGGGCACGATTATCCATGCCACACGCGATTTCAAAACGCTTAACTTCAAAGAAATCTTAGACCAATACAAAGTGGAAAACCCAGAGCGCTTCATCCAACCAGACCCCCACACAGGCGGCTGGAACAAATTCGTAAAAGCCAACATCACCAACCAAAAAAATACCAAAAAACACCAAACTCAACAAATCCAGCCAAAAAGCAACAAACCCAAAAAACAACAACCCACCAAAGCACGCGGCTGGCTACATACAGCCTAACAAAGCCGATTGGTTTCCCTAAATTTTAAATAATTATGAAGAGCATTGGGGCTGGAGGGTAGGTCTTGTCTTGGCTTGATGCTCTTACGCTAAGGGATGGCGAAGAAATTGTTGATTCTTGGCAGGGCATCCGAGAAATTATTGGAGAAACCTTTGAAGTACCAGTCGGAAAAAATCAAAAAGAGAAAAAGAAAATAACAACAAAAGAACGCAAAGAGGGCGTTTTAGTTTTGACGACGCAAAGGCTGCTTTTTGTAGAAGGACAAGAACCCGACGGGTCAACACTCGGTGAAGCCATTCATGTTTCTTTGATGGATGTCGATAAGATTGGGTTTGAAAGAGCACCCGTAAAATCGGTTGATAAAACCGAAGGGTACGAAACACACGTTTTCAGTCTCAAAAAAGTGGGCAAAAAGAAAGACTTTGATAAATTCAAAAAACTACTAGACGAGCATATCAAAAAACGCCGTGACGATCTATCAGTCAAAGCAAAAAAAGCTATTCGCTTCAAAATCAGTTAAAGCTGCCGTTCAATCATATACACAACGATTTGTTTGATGAACTCTTTATCTTCTGAGTTGGGCGCGCTACCATAGGCGACATCGAATTGCTTTAGGGCTTCTCTTGCAAGCTCCACGGCGACGCTTCGGGCGTAATCTATTGAGTCATACTTATCCATTAGAGAGTAGACCCATAGAATGTCTTCTGGGATACGCTTCTCGCGGGGTTTTCCTAGAAAGGCGCGAAGTCTTCTTTTCTCAGTGGAGTCGCAGCTGTTTAGAAGATTGATTAACATGAGAGTACGTTTGCCTTCCCAAATGTCGCCGCCAATTTCTTTGCCGTAGCGCTGGTATTCAGCAACTAAATTGAGGACATCATCTTGGATTTGGAAAGCTACACCCATAAAGTAGGCGAATTGGTTGAATCGGTCAAGGTTAAGGGAGCCGCCTGACCCGATTAAGGCGCCAATGCGGCAGGGATGTATGCAGGTGTACCATGCGGTCTTTTTTAGGGTCATTCGGAAGTAGTCAGCGTCTGTTATCTCTGTGTTGTTGTCGCGCATCCAGCCCAATTCGAGGGCTTGCCCCTCCGCTGTCTCAGTTACCATGTGGAGAACTTCGGAGAATACTTCGCCAGCGATGTTGGCGCCCAATACATCACGATTTTCTACTAAAGGGTAAATGCTTAAAGCGCTCATGGCGTCAGCGAGGTTTATCGCGATGGGCGCGCCGTAAATGGAGTGGATTGTGGGTTTTCCTCGACGAAAATCGCTGCCGTCTTCAACATCATCATGAATAAGAAAAGTGTTATGTAACAGTTCCAGCGCGGCAGCAGATTTGAGGACGCTGTGAGTGCTTCCACCAAATGCACGACATGTTGCTATGCATAAGCCAGGTCGGAGACCTTTACCGCCGCGGTTAGGATAAATGGGTAAAAGGTCGTATAGGTATTTGCGCGGTTCTTTTCTTGAATGAAGGTAGGGCTGTAATGTTTCTAGGGTAAGCTGTTTGTAGTAATCCAATTTGTCTTCTACAAACTTGAAGCGATTACCCTGCATTACCAGCACTTTTAGTTTTTTGATTACTCAACTTTGATAACGATTTCCGTTTTAAGCTCAGGCATGTTTGACGCTAATACCAAACCAGTGTATGTTCCAGCAGAAGTTTCTTCAGGGATCATGACGGTTACGGTTGCTTGCAAAGTTTGATTTGGTGGAATTTTAATGGTAAGAGGCGCAAACGTTACTAAACCAGAAGGTAAACGCTCACCGGCGCTGCTGATGAGGTCTGTGCTGAAAAGCTTGAACTCGTCGGTTTCGGTGTCTTTGCTGTTTTCAAAAGACATCTCAATTATTGCACTCTGACCTGCCTTTACGGCTTCTGCGGTCAGGGTAGGTTTTTGTTTTTCGGTTTTTACCGGTTTAACAGTTATATTTTCCACTCGTGCAACTGTTGAATCAGCAAGGTTTGGTACACTTTTAAGAGTTGCGCCGACTACATCGATGAATATGTCCACTACTTCGTGGGCGTCGCGTCGGAATCTCTGCATAACTTCGTCAGGTTTCTCAGAGCGGAATTTTTCAATTTGCGGAATCTTGTTTTCAGTTTGACTCGCAATCCTTATGCCCGCCGCCATTTCTGACTCTAGAATCGAAGCGGCCTGTTGAACAACTTTGGAGCTAGTTTCCGAGAAGCTTTTGTAGGCGCCTAAGAAGTCACCGTAGGTTTTTTGAGCCATATTTTTGGCAGTTTCACCAATTTTTTCTGCGGCAGGTTGTTGAGACTGAGAGTTATTGGGGTTAGTAGTTGTTTCGTTATCGGTTGACATACGGTACACCAATCAATTTAACGCTGGATTTCTATCGGGCTACTGTGTATTTAATTTTTTTGTAGGCGCTAAAACAGACGAAAATGCTGGCGGATTGCTTAGCAGGGGGTTAGATTACAGTTATCACAGTCACCAGTGCCAGGACAATGCGGATGCAAGCGATTTGGAGGAATCTTTGCTTGAATTACCACACAATACCTTCGACGGCGAAGCCAAAGAAACAACAAAATAAACGGCAATAGCAGAGGAATACCTAGGAGAAAGAGGATATTAAAGTCAGGATGGTCTGTTGGAATTTGAACAGTCTGTGTGTAAGTGGCTGCGCCAATGTTGCTTGTGACTGTCAGCGCGACTTTATACTCGCCTCCTGCGGTGTACGTGTGACTGGCGATTTTGTTGGTGCCAGTGGCGCCGTCGCCGAAATCCCAAGCGTAACTTATTATTGTTCCAGTGCTGGTACTTTTTGAACCGTCAAAGTTGACAGTCTCATTAACTATGGGTTGGTCAGGCGCATAAGTGAAGAATGCTTGGGTGTGACCGTAGAGTAACGTAAAAGAGGTATTGCTTATAACTCGCACGGTTTGGGGGCTATTCATGGGGAAACAAGGGGCTTCAGCAGTTACAAGGTACATTCCTTCGGTAATGTTGATGAAGACTGCTGTGCCATCATGAGCAGTTGTTTCTGTTCGGTTTTGTTGTCCAATTATTGATACGGTGGCGCCTGAAACGGCGCTATAACTTGAGCCATCAAGCACCGTGACGGTTAAATTCCCATAAGCCGGAGCCGCACTTACACTACCAACCGCAGAGAACCACAGAATTAAAACTACCACTAAGAATGCAAGTGTAATTAGAACCATGCGTGCTTTGCTCATTTTCACGGTAGCTCATCCAGCTTGTTAATCTGCATCTTAAGCGCCTACAGGTTATAAAATAATGGGTACAGAACAGATTATTTTTGGCGTTTCTTAAAAAGCGCGAAAGCGCCTAAGCAGGCAACCATCGCAACTAATCCGCCGCCCATGTCGTATTCGGGGGCATTGAAGAAGATTTTGTCTGAGTAGGTTATGATGGTGCTGGTACTGTCGACTTGTGAGGGGTCCTTGTCGTTAGTTAGAGCGTTTTGGGCAACAAAAAAGGATATCACAATTAGACCTAAGAGTGCAAGCAATAAGAGGGGTTTGAGTTGTTGCACCTTTTGTGTTCTCCTTTCAATGCCTTCTCAGCATGTAAGTGGTATATATGTTTAATTCTGGGAGGGCATCCGCTTTAGAACGGGATTGGGCGTTGTTTAAGAAATAAAATTAAGTGTAGTTCAGCAAAGTCAAAACGGTATTATTATTTTCGCGTCTTTGTGCCTTGTTGAGGTGAACTCATGAAATCGAAAAAATACATTGTACTATTTTTGACCATAGCGATGGTGGGGACCCTTCTTGCCGCGACCTCTTATGCTGCACTTAGTTCAAGTAAAACATTTCCAGCATCAGGACGCATTGTTAGCGTAAACGTTGGCGTCTATACCGACAGTGCATGTACCCAGCAGGCTACGGCTATTGATTGGGGAAGCCTTGAACCGGGAGAAAATAAAACCGTAACATTATACATCAAAAACACTGGTAACAGCCCGGTAACGCTTGGCATGACAACAAACACTTGGTCACCTTCTGACGCGACCCAATCCATATCAATATCTTGGAACCGCAACGGCGCAGTTCTAGCAGCAGGTGCAGTAGTGAGTGCTAATGTACAATTAACCATTTCACCAACCACAACACTAAGCGACTTCAGCTTTAACATTGTAATAACTGGAAGTAGAAGCTAAAACAAACATCCAAAATTTTTTTCTAAACAATCCCATTTGAGGCGTACAGAAAAAAGAGAAAAAGAAAGAAAAGAGAGAAAACGTAGCGTTCTTTATTGGTGCTTGCGGTTGCTTAAACGCGTGGCAGGGGCAGATGGTTTCTTGCTTTAAAGATTACGAGACCGGCGAAGCATGCGGAGAGTGCTAAGAGGGCGCCTAAGGTGTATTCAGGAGTTACAAAGATAGGGGTACCTTGCAACTGTGAATATTTGAAGTGCCCAATTAGGGTGTGTGGCGCGACAAAGTCTGTCACAACACTTACCCAGGTGCCTGTCTGCGGGTTCCAGTATTGCATTATGCTACCGCTGTTAAAGGCGTCGTTGGTTATGGATACGTCTATGAGAGTTCCTCCATCAATCAAGTTGGCGTGGACCTTCACGTCAAAAAATAGTCCTGCTACTGAAAGTGTGCCTGTGTTTGCTGGTTGAGTTGTGCCAAAGTATGCTGTGGTGACAGTGACTTGGCTGTCGGGTGGGACGGTGTCGCGGTCAAGAAACACTGTGGTGATGACACCGGTGGAGGGCTGGTTTATTGTGACTACGCCGCTAGAGTCTGGTGTGGCTGTGTCTGATTGTGAAGCTTGGCAGGGTGAGACTATTGTGAATTCCCAGTAGTTGTTTATGTTTAGGATAAGGGGTGCTCCGTCTGATTCGACGCTTATCCAGATATCGTAGGTTTGGTTGGTTGCTAAGCCTGCAGTGTCCATGACAAAGTCGCCACTTGAAGCAGATTGTACCCAGCTATAGCCGGGAACCTCGAGGTCATCAGCAGCTGTTGTTAACCAGATTGTGACTGGCCCAGGCATGTTTGTGACCCAGTGGAGGGTTATGCCTACCCCTTGGTTGTACTCGGTTTGCTGGTCGATGGGGTAAACGTATCCTGAGGGAGGCGGCGGAGATTTAGCGTAAATGAAGCCTAACGTTGAAGAGACTGCCAGTATCGCGATTGCAAAAGCAAGCAAAAACTTGTGTTTCATTCAAGTTACTCCTTAAAAATTAGCATATAAAATGAAGCAGGCTGGCGCTTATAAGAATTGCGGAATGAAATACAAGCAGTAGCTGCAGGCAACACATTTAGTCAAAAAAAGGATGCAGGTTAACCAAGCAAGCTTACTGTGGCTGTGAAAGGGCTCCAACATCGATTTAAAAGAGCCGCCAAGAGTCAGATTATGGTTTTTTGAGCACAAAACAGTTTCTTCGAGGAATACAAATGCAAAATCTCACAATAGAACAAAAACCAGCCGCCCCTGAAAGCAAAGTTCGGACAGGCGGAGAACTATTCATGCGCATCCTTCAAGAAGACGAGGTCCCATTCGTATTCGGAACTACAGGCGCAGGCATGGCAGAAATCCAAGACGCCATGGTTATGGTTAAACCGCCCAAATGGATCATGGGCCTCCACGAATTCACCACCGTCAACGCTGCCGCTGGATACGCGCTTGCTTCAGAAAGCTTAGGTGCAGCCTTAATTGACCGAAACGTTGGAACCCAAAACGCTGCAGGAGCCTTCTACTGCGCCTACATGAACATGGCGCCCATCGCGGTGTTTGCTTCCAAAAATGTTGCTGGGGTTCCTGTCCCCACGGGCCAAGTTGAATATCACTACATGAATTACGAGGGCACATTGGTAGAGCCTTGGATAAAATGGAACACCCAAAATGAATCCCTCGAAACCTTAGCCTACGACGTTGTCAAAGCCATCTTTATGGCAACTGCAGAACCATGGGGGACGACTTATCTGACTTTGCGGCAGGATTTAATGGCTCAAAAACTCCCTTCAGAGTTTGGTGCAAAACATCTTGAATGCGTTAATCAAACAAGACTACCCCAAAATTCCCCCCGACTCCTCGATGATGCAACGGTAAAAAAAATCTACGATGCCATAATGAATTACGCTAACCCCGAAATCGTCGTTTCTCACTTGGGGCGACGAAAAGCAGGGTATAGGGCATTACTGGATTTTGCGCACATTTTTGGGTTGCCCGTTAGGGATTTTAGGGCTTTTCTAAACTTCCCCATCACCGACGCGTTGCATGTCGGTTTCCCGTTTCTAACGCAGCCACCCTGCTTGATGCCTGATGTTGATCTCGCGGTGACGTTGGAGTTGGGGTTGTTGCCTCATCAACGGTTTGGGGATGCAGACGCCATAGACTTAACAAGCGATTTATTGCATCGGCAGGATGTGCCCGGCGGAGGTGAATATGGCTCTACACTTTTCCCCGCTGTTGTTCGAGGCGTTTGTGACGTAGCGCCTACATTGGACAAGATTACTGAGTATGCTCAAAAAAACATGACTTTAAAACAGAAGGAACTTGTGGCTGAAAGAGCCGAGAGAGCCGCTCAAGAGCACAACCGCATTTTTGGGGCTGCCCGTCGAAAAGCCAAGCAGAGCTATGACCAGGGCAAACTTGACGCCTCCTCGGTAGGATATGTCCTCAACGAGAAGTGGCCGTGTGATGGCATATGGGTTGATGGCTCCATAACCCCGCGGAATACACTTTTGCAGCTAGTGGAACTCAAAGATGCAGGCACCTACTTCTCTAACCCCAGCTTTCACCTTGGAGCCGTTGTGGGGATGGCGTATGGGGCTGCGTTAGGGTCCAGAAAATATGTTGACGTTGAAGACCACGGGAACTATCTGATAGGAAAATTAAGTCATCAAGATAGGGCACCTCACCCCGTGATTTGCACCACTGGCGATGGGGATGCCATTTTTGGGAATTTGCCCTCAGCGCTGTGGACGTGCAGCCACTACGGTTTGGGTGTGCTTTATGTGATTTTGAACAATGCCTGTTGGGGAGTTGAGTGGTCACCGATAGAGAAAGCAACGGAGCATTGGGCAAAAAATGCGCATGATTTTGAGTTTTTGGATTTAGAAAGGCCCCAAATTGACTACACCGCCATGGCAGCCGCATTTTCGGTGCTGGGTTGCAGAGTTGAGACGCCCCAGCAGTTTGAGTATGCCTTAGAGGAAGGCATTGCGATGGCATGCAAAAACAAGCCAATGGTCATTGATGTGATGTTAGATAAGCCCACGGGTCCCGAGCATTCAGTGGTACCATAGGGGTTAGTCAGTGTGCTGACGTTGACGGTTTGGGTGTCCACTCGGTTAAGTCTAACGTTAAAAATAGCCTATCCAAACCGGGTCCATACTCGTCTTTGCGAAATTCAACGAATTTAAAACCGAACCGCTCAGAATAAAGGCGCAATGCCCGCTCATTATTTGGGTCAACCGTTAAACCCACCTTTGCGACGCCGCCCATTTTGAGCTGAAGCAGCGACTCAAACAGAAGATAATAGCCGTAGCCTTTGCCTTGGCTCTCTTTTTCTATGGCAAGTTCAGCCAAATAGACAAGCGGCTCATCCCACGACTTCAAATAAATGGCAAATCCTTTCAGGGAACCTTGAGCGTAAACGCCAAAGACGTTTCCCATGTGCAGATAAGGCACTAAAATCCAGCTGTTGAGGAGATTTTTGCTAAAGGCAGTTTGGTCGATTTTGAGTAAGTCCTCGATGTGCTGTTTGTCTTTTATCCGCTTAACCGAAAGGTCAACATGATTGGGTTTCTGCGCCATATTATGCCTCAGTGCCGTCCGAGTAACTCTGAGTTTTCATCCCGTTAAGTCAACCTAATGCCTTCTCTTCATCCGGCACCCATAGAGAAGGCAACAGCCAATAAAAGCATTAATGCCAACCGCCCTCTATAGCGACGCCTATTTCTTACCTGTTTAAAAAAGGGAAGGGGTAGTCCAATGAGTCGTCAGAGGACAGATCGTTAGGTTTTGGGGAAATTTTTTTATCTTCCAGCCCTGAATAGTTGGAGTAGGAGTTTGACATTATGGATTTTATTGGAAGCCAAACCGAAAAGAACCTCTTAGCATCATTCGCAGGTGAAGGTCAAGCACGTAACCGCTACACTTTTTTCGCCAGCGTAGCCAAAAAAGAAGGCTATGAGCAGATAGCCGCAATTTTTGAGGAAACCGCAGCCAACGAGAAAGAACACTCGGAACTTTTCTTTAAACACCTCAAAGGCGGCATGGTTGAAATAACCGCCGCCTATCCCGCGGGCGTCATCTCAACAACCCTCGACAACCTAAAAGAAGCCGCGGAAGGCGAAAAACTGGAATGGACCAGCCTCTATCCAAGCTTTGCTGACATCGCAGAGAAAGAGGGCTTCAAAGATGTCGCGTCGACTTTTCGGATGGTAGCAAAAGCAGAAGCCTACCATGAACGCAGATACAGCAAACTAATCCAAAACATCACCGAGGGCAAAGTCTTCAAAAAAGACGCGCCGATTAAGTGGAAATGCAGAAACTGCGGCATGGTCGTAGAAGGAACCTCTGCACCTGATAAGTGCCCCACCTGCGCGCATCCTAAAGCATATTTTGAAGTCTGGACCGAACCCTACTAACCAGACCCCCTTTCCTTATTCTTTTTAGACTATGTATTTGCCTGTTTTTTCAAAGTCTCGCACAATCTCCATCACCCTCTTTGGCGTATTGTAGGGACCTAACGGGACATCTTTGAGAAGCACCCAAGGGGTTTTGCGTGCAACAACCGTAGCCAAATGAGTTTCCCCAAAACACTTAGACGCCACCAAAACCACCTGTTGGCGCACCTCAATCTCAGACATCTCACCCAACGCATGCAGATACTCATGCAACAGCAGATTGTAAATGAGTGCGTTAACTGTGGCTTTATCGCAAAGCGCGGCTTCAACGATGTCTATGAGGGCGCGGTTTAGTACGATGTTGTTGGTGCCCACGGGATAGTAGGCGCCTAGTTGCAGGGGCAAATCATCCAAAAAAAGCATCATGCCGTCGCGCTGTTTGCCCATGGCGGCTTGGACGGTTTGTTTGACTATTTTCCAGACCTGTGCATAATTTTTTGCATGATCCAAATCGACGCTGAAACCCGGGGCTGTGGTGGAGTTGTTCAAAACTTGTGCCTCAAAGAGGAAAAGATGTTCAAACCTTTAAGGGTTGCATAAAACGGGGCTAAGTCCTTGATAAACGTAAAATTGATAAAGAACGTGTGCTTTTCTCATAGAAGATAAGGTGAAAAATGGAAATGACAACCAATTCCCTCGTAAAAGACATCATGACTAAAGATGTTAAAACCGTAACCAACAACACCGTAATGCAAGAAGTAGTCGAAATCATGAACAAATACGACAAAGACGCAATTCTAGTTATCCAAAGCGGCAAACCAACAGGCATCATCACCGTAAAAGACGTGCTAATCCGCGCCGTCGAAGCAAACGTTCCAATGAAAACCGTCATCGCAAGAATGGTCTACACCAACCCCCTAGTAGTCATCGAAGAATCCGCAACAATCGAAGAAGCAGCCAAACTCATGAAAAACTGGAACATCAAACACTTACCCGTTGTCGATAAGGCAGGCGCCCTCCTCGGCATGGTTGATGACCGCCAAATCGTTTACGCTGACCCCAAACTGATGTCGATTATGGATTATTGCCGCCGAAAGTAGTGCGGCATAAAATTTTTTATTTTTTCCAATAAATAAAACAAAAAAATAGGGTGGCTTATGCCACGAATTTTGCAAATTCTTCTTGCGCCGTTTGAAGCCCAACCATTATGGGCGGACGCTTAAAGCCATATGCGCAGATAGCCTCTAACGCTCCAGCCTGTTTGCGGTTTAAGGCGAGTTTGAGGGCTCGGATAACGTCGAATAGGACGCTACCTGCGTTGGGGGCGTCGATGGTTTGGAATTTAAGGTCAATTTTTAGGGGGGCATTGCAGAAGTAAACGCCGCTTATGAAGAAGTAGCTGTCGCGTTTGTTCTGCAGAAAATCAACATAATCGGTTGAGCCTGCAACGATTTCGGTTTTGTAGGGTAGAGCGGAGGCAACGGATTCGGTTTTGATTTGGCGTTTGGCATCGCGGCTGCGTTCCATGGTGTCAACGGATTCAGTTCCGCCACCGACGTCGAGCTGGTAGGTTTCGTCGATGTGGACGCCATTGTCAGAGAGGAGTTTGAGTAGGGTTTTGTGTAGCGCAGTGGAGCCGACTTGGTCAACGAGGTCATCGCCGACGAGGGGGAGATTGGCGTCTTGGAATTTTTTAGCCCAAGCTGCGTCGCTTGCAATGCGGTTGGGGGTGGCGTTTACGAATGCGCAGCCCGCCGCGATTGCTTGTTGGGCGTAGTATTGTGAGGCTTGGGTTGCGCCGCTGGGGAGCAGGTTGATGACGACTTCGGCGCCTGAGGCTTTGAGTACTGCGGCGACGTCTGCGTCGGCTGCTTTGCTTATGGTGATTAGTACGCTGGAGGATTCGCCTAAACCATCCATAAGGGGCCCTTTGGCTACGGTGACGCCCGTTTTGGGTACGTCGCAGACTTTGGGGGCGTTGTTAGGCGCAGCAAATATTGCTTCTGATAGGTCTACGCCGACTTTTCGGCTATCGACATCAAACGCGGCGACTACCGCGATATCTTTGGGGGTTTGACCCGCTAGAATGGGGTTTCGCAGTCCGAGGGCATTTTTGTTCTTGGGGTTACTGTAATATTGGATGCCTTGTAGGAATGATGAGGCGCAGTTTCCCACGCCGATTAGTGCAACTTTAACTTGTGGCATGATTGGCACCTTGCTTGGCATCTCTATTTGGTGTTGCCTTATAAAAAGCTACGCAAGTAAACCACAAAAGAAAAGCCCAAAGATGTGTCAACCATCAGCTTCGCATCGCTGGGACCTCAGAGGGCATCCCTTATCATTAGATCGTGTTTTGTCTCTTTGTGTGGGTGGGGCGGTTTACGGGGCTCCACAAGATAGCAATAGGCTGCAATTGCTTTTTGGGTTTGCAATGCGTTTTTGCGTCTGTTTGGGTGTGGCATAACAAAATTTTCCCACAAATCCAACATAGATGCATGTTGAAACCACCGCAGTGTGCATGTGGAGACATGTATAAACTGATTTTTTCTCCACACCAACACAACCACCACCCAAAGAAAAAAAAATTTGGTCATTTAAACTATAAACAGGCAATATTGTGCCGATGCAACTTAGGCGCGATAGTTATTTAACCAAACAAGCCTACCTACGCTATATGGAAGGTATACTGCTTGAAGGTTTTTGAACGCCCCGGACCCGTCAACACCGACGAAACCCTAAACATCCTAAAAGACGCCCCCCAACCCCTCGAACACTTAGTCGTAGCCTCCGTAACAGGCGACAGCGCCGTCAAAGCCGCAGAACGCATAAAGAACCGCAAAATTATCTGCGTCACCTGTCCACAGGGTATGTTTTGGGAAGTCAACGCCATGAACGCGGACCTCTTCGAAAAAATCCCCGAACTCAAAGCCCGCCGCGAAGAATGGCAAAAACGCCAACTTGACCGCGTACCCCTAAGCATCCCCGAAGAGAACAAGAAAAAACTTGAGGCACTTGGCGTCGTGACCGTCCGCGGCACCATACCGCTATTTGGACCAACCTTTTCTATGCGATTGCACCTCCATAAAACCACAGATTTGGATGTTGCAGCTAAAACGTTGGAGCTGATTTCGCCAGGCACCTTGGTCTGTATGGAAACCGTGTTGATGGCAACCGACGCGGGAGTCATCCCTGAAGGCGAACTTGTTTACGCAGCGGCAGGCACCGAAATGGGGCTTGATACCGCATGGATAGTCCGTAGCTGCGCGTCTGCGAATCTCTATCACCCCACCAAAGGTTTCCGATTCGTGGAGTTACTGGCGAAACCTGCGTTGGCGATGGCGCCAAGCATAAACATAAACTACCTACGATAAGTCTGAATGGCAACTTTTTTATTTGGTACAACCCTAAATAGTTTTAACAGTATTTTATGAAAAATTCAATGCGTGTTAACGTTAGGTATCCTAGGCTGTTGCTTTTCTTAGTCAGCGTCATTGTGGTGTATTTTCTTTTTTCAGGGGTTTTATATGAGCCCCTGCATGAGGCGCTGCTGGTTTTGGGGTACCTCGGAACTTTCCTTGCAGGTTTACTGTACCCTTACTCATTTACGTCTGTTGCGGGAACAGCAATTCTTTTAGTCCTTGCCCAAAACCAAAACATCTTCTTAGCAGGGGTTATCGCGGGAGTTGGAGCCTTAGTCAGTGATTTGGCAATTTTTTGTTTTGTGAAGTACAGTTTCGGCGGCGAAGTACAACGTCTCTCTCAAGGCAATTCCATCAAGACACTAAACAGAGTGATTCCCTCCCGACTAAGGACACCTCTATTTGTTGTTTTAGCCTGTGTACTGATTGCGTCTCCGCTTCCCACTGAAATTGGCATAATGCTCTTAACGTCGGTGAGAAAACTTTCGCTGAAGCATTTTTTGGTTTTAGTGTACCTTTTGCATCTAAGCGCAATCTTTGTAATACTATTCATTGGACAAAAAATATAATCCACATACCATTCAGACCAGTCTTAAACAATTAAATAACAACATTTTAATTGTCTGTGGATTATAGGCAATGAAACAGGTAATCACATTTGAGCACTGACGTTAAATGCAGCAAGCCTCAATGCGACAAATTCGTTGCCGTCAACGAATTGGCTAAACGCCGAGGCTTCTTCTGGTCGTCGTTTGAGATTTATGGCGGCAGCGGCGGCTTTGTCACTTACGGTCCTCTGGGAGCACGCCTAAAACAGAACGTGGAAGGCAAACTCAGAGAGCTTATGGTTAAAAAAATCGGCATCCTCGAAATGGAATCCAGCGTAATCACTCCTGCCAAAGTGTTTGAAGCCTCAGGCCACGTGGCACACTTCAAAGAACCCATGGTCGAATGCCAAAAATGCCACACCCGATTCCGCGCCGACCACCTCCTCGAAGATAAGGGCATCAGCAGCGCCGAAGCAGAAAAAATGAGCCTCGAAGACATCAAAGTCGAACTCGAACGCCACGAAATCGTCTGCCCCGACTGCAAAGGCACCTTCGGCGACCCCACACGATATTTAACCATGTTCGAAACCACCATTGGTCCCTACAGCGGCTCCGTCGGCTACGGCAGACCCGAAGCGGCACAAAATATCTTTGTAGAATTCAACCGCCTCTACAATATCGCCCGCGAAAAGCTGCCTTTTGGCTGCATCAACATCGGCAAGGCGCTGCGAAACGAAATCAGCCCTCGCCAAGGCTTAATCCGCCTACGCGAATTCACCATCGCGGACTTAGAATTCTTCTTTGATCCCAAAGAACCAGCCTGCCCCCGCCTATGCGAAGTCGAAAACGAAGTCCTACCAATCCTGCTCTGCGACACACGCCTCAAAGAATGCGAAGACATAACCAACTTCACCGTCCGCGAAGCACTCGACAAAGGCGTCATCAAAAGCGAGTGGCAAGCCTACTTCATGGCACAAGCAAAACGCCTCCTTGAGGAACTTGGCGTCCCTGAATCTAAACAACGTTTTCTTGAAAAGCTCACTTGGGAAAAGGCGCATTACAGCAGTCAAAGCTTCGACCAAGAAGTTCTTGTTGACCGCTGGGGCTGGGTTGAAGTTTCGGGTCACGCTTACCGCACCGACTATGACTTAACCTGCCACATGAAAGCCAGCGGCGTCGACATGACAGTCTACAAAGAATACACAAACCCAATCGAGACAGAGGAACACGTCGTCAAACCGCTTATGGCAAAACTTGGCCCAGTCTATAAAGGCGAAGCAGGCAAAGCCGCCGCGGCACTCGCCAAGATCCCCGCGCAGCAAGTCGCCGACGCTATGGAGAAAGACGGCAGCATCCTAGTTGACGGGTATCAAATCTTAAAAGAACAAGTCGAAATCGGCAAACAAAAAATCATCCAACGCGGCACCCGCTTCATTCCCCACGTGGTGGAACCCAGTTTCGGCTGCGACCGCCTCTTCTACGTAGCACTCGAATACGCCTACAGCTTAAAAGACGACCGCGTCGTTCTTAGTTTCCCCCGCAGTATCGCACCCATCCAAGTCGGCATTTACCCCTTGATGAGCAAGGACGGATTAGACACTAAAGCCAAAGAAGTCCAACGTCTCCTTGCCTGTGAAGGCTTCATGACGGACTTTGACGAAACAGGCTCTATCGGCAGACGCTATGCACGCGCAGATGAAGCAGGCGTTCAACTCGGCATAACCATCGACTACGACACCCTAAGCGAAGACACTGTCACTATCCGCGACCGCGACAGCTGGAAACAGGTACGCGCCCCCGTCAAAGACCTCCCGCGACTCATGCATGGATACTTTGAAGGCAAACTAAACTTCACAGACTTAGGCAACATTGTGTCTTCCTAAGTAGCTACCTTTTTTAATACACATGTATACTGGATAATTGATAGTTCAGGATGAGAGAGGCGCAACACAGCATTGGTACTTCCTTCAGAAACTGAGGAGCGCGTAAAGAGGCGTGCCCTAAACGTTTGCCAAGAAAACTTACGAAAAGTACTTGACGTTTCAAGAAAAATCCCCCAATTAGTCGAGTTTTTTGCCTGCGGCGACAAGGACGGCGTACGAAAACTCTTCACTGAAATCAAAGCAGGCGAAGAAGAAGTCGTCAAAGCCCGACGCATGGTCAGCCAAGAACTCGCAGAAATCGGCGCCATACTCTACGCCCGCGAAGACTTCCTCAGATTCACCAACTTATCAAGCGAAATCGCAGACTTCTCCGAGGGCATCGCATACTACCTCGTCGAAATCATGGAACACAACTGGGTGATTTCGCCAGAAATCAAAAAAGACCTCATCAAACTCTCCTCCGCAGTGCTTGACAGCGTGCTTAAACTCAGAGAAACCATGATGGTCCTCAACTACGGCAGCCAAAAAACCCTCGAAAGAGCCAAAGACGTTGAAATCGCCGAACGCGTCGTAGACGACCAATACCGCTCACTAACCATCAAAGTGCTCAGCAGCAAACTCGACACCCCCGTTCTGCTGCTTCTGCGTGATGTGTTACAGTTGCTGGAGAACTCCGCGGACAAAGCCGAAGACGCAGCTGACGCAGCCCGAACACTCTCATTCACCATGTAACCCGCTGGGTTTTGGTTATGCCTAAAATCCCGGTTGAACTCCTCGAAAACTTTCTCGTCGTATGGAACCCCACGGAGGGCTCCAAACTCTACAAAACCGCCTACTACGGCAAACCCTTAGGCATTCCCAAACCGAAAATCCCCGAATTCGACGTCCCCCTCATTTTAGACCTTATGGAAGGACTCTACCTCGCCGAAAAAGACACCATCGCCATCTACGAAGCCCCAAACCAATCCCGGGTTGGGCTAAACAAACTCCGCAAAAAAGCCCGCCAACTCTACGACGAATTCGAAGAAAAATACGCCGTCTACCATGACCTCCGCGACAGCAACCTAATCGTGACGCCCGGCATTAAATTCGGCTGCGACTTCGCCGTCTACAAATACGGCCCAGGAGTAGAACACGCACCTTACATGGTCACCGTCAAAAAAACTGACTCAGAGATTTCGGCAACGGAAATCGTCAAAAACGGGCGCTTAGCCACGACTGTGCGTAAACGTTTCATTTTTGCAGTGCCTGATTTGGCGTCAAAGAAAGTGGAGTATTTGATGTTTAAATGGTTCAAGGCTTAACAGCCTTGCCGCGCTATTTAATTGGCGATTATGGTTTGGTTCTGGAATTCGCCTCGGATGCGTTGATGCGGATAAACCTTGGTCGCCGTTAAGTTGCAGCCTTCTTCAAGCGTTACATCGTCGGCAATTACGCTAACCGCCGCTATCTTGGTCGGCTTCTCGCAGCTTGACTTAATTGATACGTGCCGCCCGACGATGCTATCATAGATTTCCGCATTTTCACCTATCGTGGCGCGGTCCATAACGGCAGAATTTGTGATAACCGCGTTTTTGCCGATACGGGTGTAGTTGTCGATGCAGGAGTTGACGATACGTGCACCGTCCTCTATGTGGCAGTGCCGCCCAATTAAGACGTTACCTTCGATGCTGATTTTTTTCTCTTTGATTTTTTGGATGATTTCTTGGCGATGCTTTTCGGAGTCGTTGCTTTCGCCTTGGACCCAGATGGGTGTGTCTTGGTTTAGGCAGCCGCCGAAGTCTTTGAGGGTGCTAAAGCCGCCTCCGAGCAGGTTTTTCATGGCTTCCAAATAGTTTTTGGGGGTACCTACATCAAACCAGCTGCCTTTAAGGGTGTAGCCATAGACGGGGCGCCCCGTGGATATGACATAGGGGATAAAGTCGTAGCCGAAGTCGAGGCGGTTTTTTTCTTTGATGATTTGTTGGACGCCTTTTTCTTTAAAGATTTTTTTAATTTCAGGAGAAATCACGTATAGTCCTGTGTTGGCGAGGTTGCTGGGGGCGTCTTTGGGGAGGGGTTTTTCTACGAAGCGTCGGATGCGGCAGTCTTTGTCGATGTCGGCGATGCCTAAGCCTTCGACATTGTTGACTTCTCTGAGCACTATGGTTAGGGCGGCTTGTTTTTCTTTGTGGAAGTCAAGGAGGTGCTTGACTTGGATGTCAAAGATGTTGTCGCCTTGCACGGCGAACACGGGGTTGTTGATTTCGTAGTAGTCCATGTTTATGCGTGCGGAGTCGGCGCTGCCTAAGTCTTCGAGGTTGGGTTGATATTTGATGTGGATGCGGGGTCTAATTTTGTAGCGTGCGCTAAAGCCGTAGCCTGACTCAAAATAATCGTAGAGGTCGCGGTAGTTGGTGTAGCCTTTGACGCCGAAGATAAAGTTACGTATGCCCTGACTTGCCAGCGATAAGAGGGAAAACTCTACGAGGGGTCTGTTGAGGAGGCGCAAGCAGGCTTTGCTTGTTTCCGCAGTTAATGGTAGTAGACGGGTGGCTTTTCCGCCAACAGGGATGATGACTCGGATTTTATCAGGGGCATAATTGTCTCCGACTAAGGGTGCGTATTTATCGCTCACTACTTCACCAACTCTTAGACATAAGGAACTGTCTATGTTTTTAAACTATACTTATCTACAGCTGATTTTGCTTTTTGAAAGTGGGCAACCTAAACAAGTGAATACTTACACCGACAGCGATTGCCAGCAAAACGATTTGTGCTATTAGGATTTCATCTACAACAAGCAGTATTGTAAAAAGAATCGTCGCCCAAAGAAACCCCACGGCGAAAAGTTTGACCCTCATAGAAACCCCTCGACCCGCTTGATAATTTCGTATATATTCGCCGAACCAGCGGTTATTAATTAGCCATTTATGCATACGCTCGGAACTGCGCAGGTAACAGGCTGCGGCAAGCAAAAGAAACGGCGTTGTCGGTAAAATGGGCAGAACAAGTCCAATGGCACCCAACGCAAGCGAGATTGTACCCGCGACTAGCAGAATGCCTCTTATGAGTTTCTCTTTTCTGTTACGTGGAGCGGCTAAAGTTTTCTGCATATAAGTCGAATGACTGTGGCGCTCGATTAATAAAAATCATACGTTAAAAGTCCAATGAATTTTTATAACTAACCTCTCTCAACTAAGGGTAATTAACGGGTAAGTTTGGCATGAATAAACTCGGCGGCTTCATACGACTCATGCGTCTCCTTAACTGCGCTATGATGGGCTTTGCGGTCTTAGTCGGCGCCATACTCGCCAACCCAGCCTTGGGCAACCTCAACTGGCTAAACCTCCTCTACGGCTTCCTCACAGGCTTCACGTTTTGCGCCGCCGCCATGGTCATTAACGATTACTATGACCGCAAAATCGACGCCATCAACGAACCCCAACGACCCCTCCCAAGCGGCCTAATCAAACCCAAAGAAGCCCTCGCATTCATGACGGCTCTGGTTGTGATAGGCTTCATTTTTGCGTTGTTGGTGGCACCGTACGGTTTGCAATGTTTCGCTGTAGCAGCCATATCATTAGTAATAACTGCAACATACCTTACCGTGGGCAAACGCAGCGGCTTGCCGGGCAATTTTTTGGTCAGCGCCTGCGTCGCCATCCCCTTCATCTACGGCAGCATAACCGCACTGGGAACGGTCGGATTAAACGTGCTCCTCTTTGCATCCATGGCGTTTCTATCAAACACAGGACGCGAAATCACCAAGGGCATCGTGGACACCAAAGGCGACCGAGCTGAAAGCATCAAAACCTTAGCCGTTCGGTTCGGAGAGAAAACTGCAGCGGCTGTAGCGGTTGTGTTTTATCTTTCTGCTGTTGCGTTGACGCCTGTTACATGGTTTTTGGGGATTGTAGGCGTCTGGTTCATCCCCTTCGTCTTAGTCACCGACATCGGACTTATCGTGTGCTCAGTTATTTTACTGCGGGACCCGTCGCGGGAGAAAGCACGCAAAATCAAGAAAATTGTGCTCTACCTGTTCTTGGTGGGGTTGCTGGCGTACCTTTTTGGCGTAATTTAAGGCGCAATCGCTCGATTCGGCTCAATTTAGCAGGTCAGGGGTTTTACGTATATATGCGCATGTTAGCAAGAAATAAAAGCACCTGGCATGCATCGGTGTTCAAGAGGATATTTACATGTCTGAACGCTTCGCAAAAAAATGGGAACAAAAAAGAGAAGGAAACACATTCTTGGGTGGACTCCAAGAAACTATAGTGCCTCCACAGCCCCTAAAACCTAGATTAGATGCAGCAGCAAGAAGTCTTGACCTGCAAATCGGTAAACTCGACCAAGCCAGTGAACGCTTTAACCAAAAAGATAAAGCGCTCTTTGCCAAAGTCGTTGAAGCCTACACCAAACATGACCAAGCCCACGCCAACATCTACGCCAGTGAACTCGCCGAAATTCGAAAAATGAACAAACTTGTCATGAACGCACGCCTTGCCCTTGACCAAGTATCTTTGCGCATCAAAACCGTTTCTGAACTTGGCGACGTTGTCTCAGCTCTAGGCCCCTGTGTCGGTGTCCTTCGCAGTGTAAGCAGTGGACTCGGCGGGGTTATACCTGAAGCAGAAGGCGAATTAGGCGACATCGGCAACATGTTAAGCGGATTAATGTTTGAAGCAGGCGCGTCTGGTGGCATGTCCCTTAACTTCAACACCGTCAACGAAGATGCATCAAAAATCCTATCTGAAGCAGCAACCGTAGCCGAGCAACGTGTCAGCGCAAACTTCCCAGACCTACCCGCAGGCTTCTCAACCGGATCAGCAAACAAAACCCAAACCTAAACTTCTCTTTTCTTCTTTTTCTTTGAGCCATCAGATTAGCTTGTTTATTTTCGGAAAAGTTATATTGCCAAGGTAACGCTAGACACATTGAGGAGAACATATGCCTATCGCACGTCTTTGCCCTGACTGCTACGAAGAAATGAAACCCACCTGCGACACGGAAGGTCGCATATTATACCATGAATGCCCAAAATGTGGCATGCGCATACTCTTCACTCACTCTGGACACTAAAAGTAGTTTAAAAAAGTGGATCGCACTGCTTTGCTTACTGTTTCACCATATTTTTACGTTTATAGTAAACTACTGGTAGCGAAACCACAAGTAACAGGATTAGGACTTCGGCTACTTGTAATTCCGGGGCGGTAGGGGTTACTTCTGAAGCAGGGGCGGGCGCGGTAGGCGTGCCATTCTGTACAGACGATGAAGCTGTAGCGGTAGGAACTGATGTTGGCGCAGGGGTTGATGTGAGTCTCACGGTATAGACGGTTATGTTCTCGCTGATGGTTACTTGCTCTCCGTCGTCAGGGGTGGTGAAGCAAACCTCAGATTGGGTGCCTATGATGAAGAAGACTGTGGGATGATACAAAATACAGCTTGCTTTAACTACTAAGCTGTGGTTGCCGGCAGGGACCTCAAGAGTTGTGTTATACTGTGACACTGCAAAGAGGTCATGACTGCTGACTTGTTCTGTCACGCCATCTATTGTGTACGATACTAAGAAGAAATCACAAAGATAATTCTCATACTTTGCTTCTCCTACCGAAAAGCTGATGTTGTAACCCTCGGGATAGTTCGTGTTGTTTTGTGGGCTCGTAATACTGATGGTCGGGGGTATGGCGCCAACTAGAGGTTCAATCTCTGTGTAATCAAAATAGGGATTAGCACTAACCACACAGACCGCCGCTAACCCGCTAAGAAGCAATAAAGAGGCAAATACAGCACAAACAAAGCTTATTCTTTTCATTTAAACCAAGAGCTAACTAAACTCACCGATTCCTTATGAAGTTTTACATTAAACAAATTGGAGAGAAGCAGTCTTTTGATGCTCCTTTTGTTAAAAAACCCCCAAATTGTCTGTTCTAAAGACTGGACTTATATGGTACCTGCAAGCTTACAGAGGTCGAGAGGGTTCACTAGTGAACGGGAGCGACGAAACAGAGATAGAATACGCGCTACGAGGCAAAGCCTGGAAGGTTTACTGGTTCCTGCTTCGAACAGGCGCCCCAGTTGGCGTGCGTGAAGTTCAGAGGTCTCTGCATTTTAGCAGCCCCAGCATCGCATTCCACCATCTTGAACAGCTCCGCGAGTTGGGGTTAGTAGAAAAACAAGAAGTTGGCGGCCACTACGTTTTGGTCAGCCAAATAAAAATTGGAGTACTGCGGCATTACGTAAAACTGGGAAAAGTGCTGTTTCCAAGGTTCTTCTTTTACGCGCTGTTTTGCACAGTGTTTTTTTCCGCATACATTTTTGTGATATTTGACGGTTTTACCCGCAGTAACCTCTTCATCGTTTCCTTCGCAGCAATCGTCTGCCTCGTATTCTGGTACGAAGCATACAGAGTGTGGAACATGAGGCCATTCTAAATGTTAGAACACCCTGTTCGCACGCTTAGCATAAAATAAAATCCCACCAATCATATGCATGGAGAAACATGGCATGGTACAACGAGAAATCCGTAAAAAAAGCTTCCTCTACGGGACAACCGCAGTGCTCTCTGCAATTATTTTAGTGTCAACCATATACGTCTTCGGCGCCGCACCCTTGATTTATCCTCCAAACCAATCCCCTCTCACTGGCAACATGAAGACGTTTAGTTCCATGACGGAACTCACCAACTTTGTTTCCAAAAACTCCCTGAACAGTTGGGCTTACGGCGGTGGACCCCTAGATGAACGGTTTTTCGGTACCGCCACGCCTCTCCCTCAACCCGCCTACACAGCCTCAGAGGGAACCTTGGGAGCAAACTCGCCCCAAACAGATAACAGCAAAGCCTACTCCACAACCAACATACAAGTCTCCGGCGTCGACGAAGCAGACACCGTCAAAACCGACGGCCAATACATCTTCACCGTCACCGCCCCCCAGACCTACGGATACTACACCTACGAGTCTTACCCCCAAGCCAACAGCTCAGTCTACATTTTAGACTCTAACGCCCAAAACCCCGCGGTAGTTTCCAAGATTCAGTTGGGCAACGGCACCGAACCCGCCGGTCTCTACCTAAGCGACGATGGCTCTAAACTGGTGGTTTTAGCCAGCAAATACGAAACCTACACCTTCGCGGGCGGCGCAACTCCAGACCGCTCATCTAACACAATGCTCCAAGCATACCACAGCGACGTCTACACCTACCTCAATGTGTATGATGTCACAAACAAGGCAACACCCACCCTGACGCAGAACCTCACGGTAAGTGGCAGCTACTTTAATTCCCGCATGATAGGCAACGACGTCTACACTGTAGTTAGTCAACCCGCCTCTGTTTATGGCGACACCGTAACCTTACCAACCATGTCTAGGGGAAAACAGGAAAACTCCATTGCACCCTCAAACATCTATTATGCGGACATGAATGACTCAAACTACTGCACCTTCACCAGTTTCTATGGCATCAACATTGCAGATTCAGCGGTGGCGCCAACAAACCTAACCGTGGTTATGGGCGGTGCAAGCACAATGTATGTTTCCACAAACAACATCTACGTAACTTACCCCATGTGGGACTCAAACGGCGACTACACCTCGATTTACCGTATAGCCATAAATGGGCTACAATTAACCTTCGAAGCCAAAGGCACCGTCCCCGGCTCCATCATAAACCAGTACGCCATGGACGAATACGATGGCTATCTGCGGTTAGCGACGAATTGGCAGGGCATAACCACAGACGCCATAAACAACCAGGCAGGAACCAAAATGAACAACGTATACGTCCTCGACCAAACCCTCGCAATAACAGGAAAACTGGAGGGGTTAGCGCAGAACGAGAACCTGCATTCGGCGCGGTTTATGGGCGACAAATGCTACCTCGTCACCTTCAAAAACACTGACCCGCTCTTCGTAATTGATGTCAGTCAACCTGAAAATCCACGTGTGTTGGGCGAACTTAAAATCCCCGGCTACTCCGACTACCTCCACCCCTACGACGAAACCCACCTCATAGGCTTGGGCAAAGAAACCGTAGCTGCAGAGAACGAAGACTTTGCGTGGTATCAAGGTCTTAAGCTGGCGCTGTTTGATGTATCCGACGTCAACAACCCCAGTTTGCTCTCCAACTACACGATAGGTGACCGCGGCACAGACTCCTCAGCCCTCTCAGACCCCCATGCTTTCCTCTTTGACAAAACCTCAGGGCTACTTGTAATCCCCGTTAATTTAGCCATAGTCAACGACGCATACAAATCTCAGGGAAGCTCAGCCTATGGGGAACAAGTATGGCAGGGCGCCTACGTATTCAACGTCAGCGTAGACGGAGGCTTCACCCTCAAAGGAACAATAACCCACACTGCTGGCACTTTAGACACAAACCGCTACATAACCCGCAGCCTATACATCGACAACGTCCTCTACACAATATCTAACAGCCAAGTAAAACTCAACAACCTAAGCGACCTCTCAGAAATCGCCACCATCAACCTAAACTAACCCAAAAAACTTTATTTTTTTTAAATTTTTAACCAAAAAACCTGTTTATCAAGTTATGGTTTGGTTCCAATAGTAAACTGTACAATAATTTTCCAAAATGGGCTCTATAACTTCTGGTTCATCATAGAGAATATCGAAGCGTGCCCCGTAGCGTTGGGTGAGGGTTTGGATGTCATTGTAGATTTTTGCGGACAAGTTGTCGGCGGGGAATAAACCCCAGATGTGGTCTTCGGCGCGGCGAAAACCAAACCCATAATCCCTCGGAATCACATATGCGACTTGTGCGGTGTTTTCGCCGAGGCTCTCGGGGTCGGATTGGAGGGTGTTCCAGAATCTTTGCAGCACTTCAAAATGCGCCTCTGTCATGGTTCCATGGTCGGTTATGTTAGGGTAGCTGAAGATGAATGCGTAGGTTGCGCCTGCGCTGTAGGCTAGGGCGAGGTCGTTGTAGAGTTCTTCGGGGTTTTCAAGGTAGGGGGATTGGTCGTATTTCCAGTTTATGATTACGCCCCAATCCCTGTTAAAAGCAGTGGCGGCGCCGCGGTTCTGGGCGATGATGCGTTCGCGGCTCTCGTTGCCAACGAACTCTGCGAATATGCCTGTGTAGTTGGCTTTGTAGTTAAACCAGTTTAGGGCGAAATCCGCAGTGAATATGCGGGGAGTGTAAGGATAGTAGTAGTTGATCATAAGTGACAGGTTGGCGACGTAGTACTGTGAGGTTTTGTTGTAGGTGGCGGTGTCGTTGATTATCATGGAGGGACCGGCTTCAAGCTGTTTCCCGCCGGGTTCATCTATCTTGTAGATGCCGAGGAATTGGTCGCCATATTTTTGCTGCGCATCAAGCATCCACTGCGTTATGGTGTAACCATCACTATAATGGTACTCGGTGATGCTGGTGAAAAAAACGACAAAATCAAGCCCTGACGCAGCCACATAGTCACATGCTTCATCAAGCGCAGTCCTGTTAAATGAAAGCTCAATCGAGCCGACCACAAAAAAATTCGTATAATCCTTAACCTTATCAACCAGCTTTTTTAATTCGTCGATGTTGCTGCTGTATGCGTAGTCGACGCCGACGTAGAATTTTCTGTCAGCACCTTTGGGACTCAATGGGTCAACTACTAAAAACACGGATAACGCAACTATCCCAATTAATGCTGCAGCGGCCGCGAAGAGGAGTTTTTGGTTCAACAGATTCAACCAAACATGCAAATAATCCCCTTACACGGTATTTAATGTTTCATTATTTACCAAGCAGCCAAAAACGCAGAAGTCATCTGCTGACTAAACCAACCAATGCGCCTTCAGCCAGAATATGCCCAGACATTGCTCGTTCAAGATCGCGTTTAGATGATTTCACGCTTAATGTTAACGTGGTATCCAAGGCGTAGACTTTAAAGAAGTACCTATGTGTTCCCGATGGTGGACAAGGACCAGTGTACCCGTTTAGTCCCATGCCATTTAGACCCTGTGTTCCTAGGGTGGTGGCGTTCTCGGCGATGACGTCTGCGGGGGGAATGTTCCAGACTACCCAATGGTCAAATGTACCGCGTGGCGCGTCTGGGTCGTCAACGATTAAAGCCAGACTTTTGGTGCCTTCAGGGGACCCGTCCATTGTTAGAGGAGGGCTGATGTCTTGGCCTTTGCAGGTGTATTTTTTGGGAATAAGCTGCATATTTTCAAAAGCGGGGCTTTTCACGGTTATGGTCTTCATGGGTAAACCTCAGTTAACATACTGCTTTTAGGGAATAAATATGTGGTGAAAGACTATTTACAGGGTTTAGTTGCCCAATTCCTAAACCATGTCTGTTTTTGTTTGGTAGTTCTGAACTTTATGTTGGGTCATGCGGTGAACTCGGAGTTCCTCGGGGGTTTGGAATTCGGCTTTGCAGATTGGGCACTTATAGGTTTCATACACTTTTAGGTCCTCTTTGCCAAGCCTTAGGCGAATAAATGTTTAAAAAAATATGTGACTGTAAAAGCACAGCCACGAGTTACGGGTTTTCTTCTGTCCATTTCTCGACTATCAATTTGCCCTCGGTTGGGTTGAAACTGACTTTAACGGGCATGGAGCCGTCGCATTTAAGCGGGAACATGCTATCATCAACTACACGAACAGGCAAATAGAGCAGATATCGGTCGTCTTTGCGCCTGAATATGGTTCCTTTTCCGTTATTCCCCATAGCATCACAAACAGGCATACGTTTACTTCCTAACCGCTTTTAAATGTGACTGAAAAATGAGTAATAATTTGCCAAGGGAAAGTTGTAACTTACACCTCAGCTCGCCGAATAAGCTCCTTTGCACTATTAATGTTGACGCGGTAGAATACCACCGTTATCACTGACGCTATGATTCCGCTTATTGCAGTTGAAATCGCCAAGTTTGTTGTAGTGGTCGGGATAAGAGTGAAGAGGGAACCCGTAAGTATCGAAATCACATAGGGTGCAAGGGGAGCTAAAATGCCTACACCAGCAAGGCCACATACAAGTAAGCCTATTAATGACCATTCTTGGCGGATCATTCGGGTACGACGCGCCACCGAGAAATCAGCTCCTTTAAAGCCAACGGTAAGCGCAATTGAGCCTACCGCCATTAAGATAAAGACGGCTTCGATGAAGCTAACTATTGTGACCTGAAGCGAAGGATGATAGAATATTGTGCCGACGACACCCGTAATAATTAGCACCAAAATCGACATGACCACTATGAAGAACATCTTGCTTTTCACTAAGCTTTTAGGCGAAATCGGTGAAGCATAGATTCTCCATACGGCTTGACCTTCTTCGCCAATCAAGACAGTACCAAGACTCATAGCCATTATACCCACCGGAAACATAAATGACATACCCAAGAACATGAGGTTTACAAAAGCAGGTACGCCTTCAGTGGTTAAGTTAACTGACTGCATAATGGGAATCAAAACGAAGATTATCGGAGCAATAAATATGCCCATTAGTTCTCGTCTGCGAGTGAAAGCGCGTATGTCTTTACGGATGATGGCTGCTTCCACAGTTGAAAAGCCCAAGCTGCCCAGCAACCCAGTTTTGGGTACGTATGCGGCGCCGCTTTTCTGGATACTGATTGCGGGGGGTTCATAGAGTCCAAAGCGCTGATTTAGATAAATGGCAAAGTAATAGAGAGCAACTATGAACACCGCGGATAAGGCAACAAATAGGACACCCAGCAAGACAACGCCATTTAGCAGGTAGGTTAGAGTTATGCCAAGCCAAACAAAGGGCACAAACCATGCAGAGCTCTGAATCGCCGCGAAACCTTGAATGAACGCTGAGGAACCGTAAGTTAAGGAGAAGTAAATCACGTAGAAGAACAAGAAGAACAGCAGTGAACCGATGAAACGGACCCAGACGGCTGCTTTGCCGCTGGACTTATACACTGCTCCAGTGAAGCGGACTTGGAGGACACGCACGATTTCTGTGGTGGCACTCGCCATAAAGGCTGCCCCAAACATTGCAAGCGACGTCACGATAGCTTGCCACGCCATACCATTAAGGGCTCCAAACACAATCACGCCCGCCGTCATACCAGTCACTATCGCAAGAGGGAACCCTAACAAGTTAGAGAGGATAGAAGCCATAGTTTGTTCTTTCCAAGTGATGGGTAACCAATAGTTGATTTGTGTAGTGGCGCGCATGCCTGCTAACTGAATTTGCTGGAGCAAAGTTAAGATGACACAAAATAGGAGCACAAGCGTGGGCAACGTGGCGAATATGCCTACAGACGCCTCAGATAGAGGAAGAAAGACCGTGCTTACTTGAGGGTCAGCATATACTGCGGCAGTAAGGACACTAGCTAAATAACCGCCTATGACACCGATAACTGCAGCAACCCAGTAAGGCCAATAGGCGATGATTTTGTTTTCATGGTAACGGGTGATTTTTATGCCTCGAATTAGCCTGCCGGATTTACGCTCCACCCGAAGCAGGAGCATGATGTTTTTCCAGTTCATTTCAAGAGTTCCTCAACAACAGCTCGTAAATCGCCTGTACCAGTTAGTTTCAGGAAGATGTCTTCCAAACCGGAACCGGGCAAACTGGCACGGTGACGAAGCTCTTCCATGTTGCCTAACTCTAGGATGTTACCTTGATACATGATGGCTATGCGGTCACACACAGCCTCAGCAATCTCAAGCACATGGGTTGAGAGGATAGTGGTGACGCCTTGCTGTTTGAGTTCATAGAGGAAATCCTTAACTATTCTTGCACTTCGAGGGTCAAGAGCGTTTAGGGGCTCGTCGAGAATTAGAAGTTTGGGTTTGTGGATGAACGCAGAGATGAGGCTGATTTTCTTTTTCATGCCGTCTGAGTAGCTATTTATCATGTCGCCTTCGCGGCCTTCCAGCTGCAAGGCTTTGAGGTATTCAGTTATGCGTTGCTGCTTATCCGCGGGTGATACCTCATAGATGTCTGCGATGAAGTCGAGATATTCGATTCCCGTTAAGAATTCATAGACAGTGGGTGACTCGGGTACGTAGCCTACTTGACGTTTAACTGCAACAGGGTCTTTTTGCACGTCAAGCCCCAACACTGTTACTTGCCCCGCGGTAGGTGGAACCAATCCCATAAGCATCTTCATGGTGGTGGATTTCCCTGACCCGTTGGGACCTAAGAGCGCAAAAATTTCGCCAGTGTTAACTGTTAAAGAAATGTTGTTTACTGCTACTAGTTCGTTATAGCGTTTAGTAACGCCTCTCAAATCAACGGCATATTGACTACCCAATGTTATTGCACGCTCAGTCTGCAAATAGAAGCACTCAATATTTAAGCCTAATGCGTATTTCCTACTTTAAACACGAAAAAAATGCCCTAAACACAAAAAGAGGGAAAAATAAAGGATAAACGGTTTGATTAAACAAAACTTAACTCAAAACTAATCGGTACGCCTTCGCCCCAAGATTGCCGAATTGGACAGATCTTTTGGGCCATTCCATAAACCATCATGGCTTTCTTGCGTTCCCGCTCGTTATCCTCCACCAAACCCACCTTCATCTCGAAATGCACATCAGTAAAAATCAGCTTCTCCATGCCCTCCACATTCATCTTCACGGTAGCTTTAGTTTCGAGATTTTTAAGCACCAGTTGGCTGTTTTTAGCAATTAACAGAAACAAAGTGTTGATGCATGATGCTAATGCTGCGGCGAATATGTCTTCGGGGGTGCAGTAGCCTTCTTTTCCTCCAAACGAGGGAGGCGGACTTACTGTGGCAAGTTGTTTGCCTCTCGCTGAGAGGGTGCATTCAACTCCTCCAGTCCAATTGGCGACTCCAACAAAATCAAGTTCTGGCATAAAATTCATCCGAAATAAAGGTCTTCCCCCGCGATTTATATTTTTTGAGAATAACTTGGCAGCTTGTGTTAGTAGGGAAAATTTCTAATACCTTTGAAGCGATGGTTCAAGCAAGGGCTCGCCTGCTATGCTACCAGACTTTAATACTATTGAGAAGGATACAGAATATCGGAAGTTCTATTT
Organism: Candidatus Bathyarchaeota archaeon; assembly: GCA_026014745.1. Taxonomy (NCBI): domain Archaea; kingdom Thermoproteati; phylum Candidatus Bathyarchaeota; species Candidatus Bathyarchaeota archaeon. The sequence goes on from JAOZHS010000003.1 coordinate 278,398, forward strand.
TCCAGACGATCTAAAGAACGGGACGGTAGCGCTTGTTTTCACCGCGCTTATCGTGGCGGGTTTCCTTGTTAACGATTACCTCTTCTTCGGGGTTTCGCCATTCTTTTTTACGTTGCTAAGCCTAAGAGCAGCAATCATATCCATTGTTTGCGCAGCCATCTATTACATTCATAAAATCAAAAACGCCCAAACATATGACCGCTCAGTCTTTTTGGTTCTAATGGTGAGTTTGATTGGCGGCGGTTTCATAAACATGCTTAGACCCGCCGATTTTGTTGCTCAAGCCATGACAACCATAATTTCTGTCTGGGTATTCTACCTCGTTATGCCTTATCGTTTCATATATCAAAGTTTTTTCTCGTCAGTTGCAACCATTGGAGAAATCTTCATCATAGTCTTTATTGTACACCCCTCAAACGCGCCAGTTCTTTTTACAACAATTTTCACACTATTTATAACCAACATAATTGCAGGGTTGAGTTCATGGGAAATGCATGCCTACCGTCACAGAAATTTCAATGAATTCCTACAACGCAAAAAGGCTCAAACTGCTCTTGAGGAATATTCAAAGCAGCTTGAAAAAATCGTCGAGGAACGTACACGAGAACTTAAAATCACAGAACGATTCGCAGCAGTAGGAGCTACCGCCGCCATGGTTGGCCATGACCTCCGTAACCCCCTCTCAGGCATATCTAACGCTAATTACTTTTTGAGAAAAAAATACAGTCAACAACTCGACCAAACCGGAAAAGAAATGCTCAACATTATCGAACGAAGCGTTGAATACTCAAACAAAATCATCAATGACCTCATCGACTACTCTGGAAACGTAATCCTTGACTTAACCCCGAAAAACAGCCCCAAAACTCTCCTTCAGGATGCTCTATCAATGCTTAAGATCCCTGCTAACGTTGAAGTCATAAACCTAACCGAAAATGAACCTCAAATCAGCCTTGACTATGTTAAAATGAAGCAGGTTTTCATTAACATAATAAAAAACGCCATAGACGTTATGCCTGACGGCGGAAAATTAACCCTAACCAGTCACGAAACCCCAAATGCCCTTAGAATCTCCATTAGCGACACGGGACCAGGAATTTCGCCTGAAGACCAAAACAAGCTTTTTGAGCCACTCTACACTACCAAAGCTAAAGGCATGGGATTTGGCTTAGCAATTAGTCAAAGAATAGTTCAAGCGCACAACGGGCAAATCAGCTTCCAGACTCAAGAGGGAGAAGGAACAACCTTCCATGTCGATTTACCCCTCGCAAGCAACGCAAAATGATGAGCCAGCATGCTCCGTCGGGGAACGTTTTGGAAGCGAAATAACCTTAAATGACTCCACAGTTCAATCCATAAAAGAAGAAGCCCATCATGCCGAACGCAATACAAACGCATCAACTCACCAAAGCATACAACTCTTTTAAAGCCGTAGACAAACTCGACCTATCAGTGGAAACAGGCGAAATCTTCGGTTTACTTGGACCCAACGGAGCAGGAAAAACCACAACGGTCTCGATGCTCTGCACTATCCTAAAACCCTCCTCGGGCTCAGCAACAGTAAACGGATACGACATAGTACGTGAAGCAAACAAAGTCCGAAAATCCATCGGCATCGTCTTCCAAGACCCTAGCATTGATGATCGCTTGACTGGCAGAGAAAACCTCTTCATGCACGCTAACCTTTATGGCGTCCCCGCGTCGGAACAAAAAGACCGTATAAGTCGCATTCTGAAACTTGTTGAACTGGAAGACCGCGCCGACGATTTATTGCGCACCTATAGCGGGGGCATGAGACGCCGCCTTGAGTTGGGTCGCGGATTAATCCATTATCCCAAAGTGCTTTTCCTTGATGAACCCACCGTAGGTTTAGACCCACAAACCCGAGACCATATCTGGAAGTACATACGGGAACTCAAAGAAAATCATGACATAACCGTCGTGTTAACCACCCACTATATGGATGAAGCTGACCGCCTAAGCAACCGCATAGGCATAATCGACCATGGCAAACTCGTCATCCTTGACAGCCCCTCAAAACTCAAAGACACACTTGAAGGTGACGTGGTAATTGTGCGCTCAAACAACAGTGAGTTATTGACGCAGTTAGTGGGCAAGTGGCTGGGCTTAACTAAGACCACTGTTGTGGATGGCGCATTGGAAATTACTGCGCGCAACGGCAAAGCGATAATGCCACGCATCATGGAGTTAGCAACCCAGAACAACATCTATGTTGAATCGCTGCTGCTACGTGAACCTAACCTCGAAGATGTCTTTTTGCATTATACGGGTCGAACGATTCGGGAAGAATCCAGCAAAGAATTACATGGGCAAGCGGCTGCACGAAGGAGGGCTATTCGATGAGTGAAATCCGCGGCTTCTACACGTTGTGGTTGCGTGAAATTAAGCGATTCTACCGTGACCGAACCCGCATCATAACAAGCTTCATACAACCCATACTTTGGCTAGTTGTTTTCGCCGCGGCTTTTAGTGCACGCTTCACTTTACCATCAAACTTAAGCTATCAACAAGTCATTCTGCCAGGCATCGTTGGGCAAACCTTGCTGTTTACGTCGATGTTTATGGGAATAAATGTGATTTGGGATAAGGAATTCGGGTTCATGAAGGAAATTTTGGTTGCTCCCGTTTCCCGCTTAACCATTTTCCTCGGCAAGATGGTGGGAGACAGTTCAGATGCGCTCTTTCAGGGCATAATCGTATTCGTAATAGGTTTAGCGTTGGGCATACCCATCGAACCCATAACCGTGCTCTATGCCCTGCCTATTATGGTGCTCATCACCTTTGGGTTAGTAAGCATCGGCTTAACCATCGCCAGCTTCATGGGCAACCTCGAAGGATTCGGCGCCATCCAAACCTTCGTGAACCTCCCCCTGTTCTTCCTTAGCGGCGCATTATTCCCCCTCAAAGGCGGCAACCTGCCCACATGGCTAACCGACATAGCAGCATTTAACCCGCTAACCTACGGCGTAGACGCACTAAGACACGTCACGTTAGGCGAGGCGTGGGTTCCCCTGCAAATCCAGACCTTAGGCGTAGACCTCGCCGTCGTCGCAGCCTTTGATGTTGTTATGATTGTTGTTGGAACTTGGGCATTTAGCCGCATGAAATAGAACTAACGGAGAAAACAAAAATCAAGCAAAAGATACGGTTACTAAAAGTGTTGCTTTTCAAGTAAAGGAAGATGGAACTGCTACTTATTGGTCATTTCGTTAATTTGCTGCTCCATGGCGTGCCCGAGGCAGAGCACGATTGCTTTTTGTACGCCGGGAACTGATGTGGCTGATGCTTTGATGTCGGCGGCAAGTTTAAACGCGATAGGACAGAAAGGGCTGGTAGGTACAAACTCGACGGTTACGGTGCCCGCGGGGGTTTCTTTGACGCTGTGAATCATATGCATTTCCTCAAAAGTTTGACCAGTTTCGGGGTCTACGACTTTGCCGACTGCTTGACGCACTTTATCTTCAATCTCAGTCATAGCACAAACTCATCCTAAATATGCAATTAAACGGATAACGCCATATAAATTATTCTTCCTTGCACCCTACGAAATTTTTTGGCGTTCATCAGACGGGAACTTTAGGGGCGGATTGAGCTTTTAGCCATTTGGCGTCAAAATGGCTCTGCATAACTGATATGAAACTAACACTATTTGTCCACATGGTTGTAACTTCTTGGATATTTGCTATTGCAGATATGGTGGTGAAAAGTTCTTTGCCGTCAGAGATAGAGGTAATTGTATCAACCGCTGCGGGAGGGCAAAGAAATCTTATCTCGAAACGGGGGTTGTTAGCTAGCTTCTCGATTATTTTTGAAGCTACCTTCGTTGGCTGGTAATCTTCTACAATAATTCGAATTGACACGCCCCGTTCCAATGCAGCCTCATATTCACCTGCAAAGGTTATGATTGCTTCCGAAAATCGTTCTTTTGAAGTTATAACATGCAGGTTGTTTTGTGTTTCCTTAAGCGATGTTCTTAGTCTGTTTAGGATAACCTTTTTTCCAAAAATCATTATAAACTTGTTTGCTTGAATGGTGTTGTCTTTCCCCAAAAGTATTTTTGATTGCTTTTCCAATTTTTCTGCGACTATTTTTCCCATTTTTTCGAGGTGTAACAATTGTGCTTTTTTCTGTTCAATAAGCATGTTTACAGCTTCACGAGGAGCAGCAGCTGTGTACACAATGGGTGAGTTGATCTCTTTAGTGAGTAAGCCCTTTAGGCTTAATGAATCGATTATTTTGTATAAATTTGGTCTTTGAATGCCAGTTTCTCTTGCGATTATGCCTATCCTCGATGGTCCAACCCTGTTAAGCGTGAAATAGACTTTTGTCTCATTTTCGGTTAATCCCGCATTAACGAAAAATTCCCCGTCTTTTCCAGTTGTATCATTGTCGGGCATGAGTTTGCCTCTTCAACCTACCGTTTAGTTGGTTGACTGGCGATAGTGTCGCATAATTTTCACATATAAAATTACCTCACGTATCGTCGGATGATTGGTATGTATACAAGATACAGTTCACCCGTTTAAGAACAGGATATAGTAAATTTTTTTGTTCTAAATTGAGAAAAGGCGAAAAAATGTCTAAAACAACAAACATACAAAGGAATAAAACCCTAACCGGAATTGCCATAATTTCACTATTGGCAATTTCGTTGTTTACCGCAACAATGCCTCTAGCTGCCGCTGCTGACAGACCAACCTATGCCTTCATTAACGTCGCACCTAACCCCATCGGCGTTGGCCAAACCGCCACCGTCGTCATGTGGCTTGATGTCCTACCACCAGTATTCACAAACGGGAGCGAAACATCATGGCTTAACTACTACGTTAACATAACCAAACCAAACGGTGAAGTTGAACACGAAGGACCCTTTACCTCTGATCCAGTAGCCTCAGGATACTTCACATACACTCCGACTGAAACAGGAAACTACACATTCGTATTCTCATTCCCCGGACAAGATGCAATCGACGGCCTTCACTATAAAGCATCAGTTAGCCCAACAGTTACCTTAACAGTCACTGAGGAACAAGTAGGTTACTATCCATCGAGTGCATTACCAACCGACTATTGGAGTCGCCCCATCTACGGTGAAAACCGAGAATGGGCGATGATTGGCGGAAACTGGTATGGCATAACCCTAACCTTCGGATCCGGCGCAACCTCTCAGGGAGCTTTCAACCCCTACACAACAGCACCCGAATCTGCCCACATTGTCTGGAATAAGCAACTCCAATGGGGCGGCATAGTCGGCGGCAACAACAGTAACGTCGCATACTACACTGGCTTATCCTACGAAGGAAGATTCGCACCAATCATCATGAACGGTGTCCTATTCTACAACCTTCCAAACGCTAACAGTGGATCAGGCGGAGGAGCAGTTGCAGTCGATTTACGCACTGGCGAACAACTCTGGTACCAAAACATAACACTCTCATGCGGTCAAGTATTTGATTACGAATCACCCAACCAACACGGAGCTTATGCATACCTCTGGCAGACTGGATCAACATACCGTATGTATGACCCCCTGACAGGAAACCTGCTCTTGACACTTGCCAACGCTTCAACAGGCAGAATGACCTTTGGTGAACACGGCGAATTACTTGTCTACGTACTTAACAGCCGAAACCATTGGCTTGCAATGTGGAACTCAAGCTACGCAGCGTATAACTACCCCGGTACAACTGGAACTAACGCTTGGCAGTGGAGACCCCCAATCGGACAAACAAAAGACTGGCGAGCAGGCATACAATGGAACGTAACCGACCTCCCAACTGTCCCACTAATGACCCCAACAACTAGTCTCAGTGCTGCCACCATCGGCCAAGGCGTTCTCGTTACAGCGGGCCAAGCGAGTAACACCACAATCACAGCAGTAGGCTACTCACTGGAAGACGGGCACCAAATGTGGGTAACCAACATTACAAGCAACGTTGCAATGCGTCCAAACTACTTCGTTGTCCCCAACGGAAACGGTGTCTTCATGTTCTTCCAACAGGAAACAATGCAATTCTACGCTTACAACATCCAAACGGGCAAACTATCCTGGGGACCAACGGACCCATATGACAATGCATGGGGTATGTACACTTCCAGCTCAGGCGGTCTGGGCGCTTCAAACCCACAAATTGCCTATGACACCCTCTACTCAGTTGCCTATGATGGAAAAGTCCATGCGTACGATGTAGAAACAGGCGACCACCTATGGGATTTCAGTACTGGCAACGCAGGATTTGAAACAGCTTACGGAACCTACCCGTTAGGCGGCGGATACTTTGCAATCGCTGACGACAAAGTCTATGCAGCTACCGGCGAACACAGTCCTAACTCCCCAATGTGGCGTGGCGGAGGAATCTACAGCGTTAACGCTACAACAGGCAATGGAGTCTGGAACCTAACTGGCTGGTGGCAGAACCCCGCAATCGCGGACGGCTACCTAACAGCATTCAACAACTATGATGGCTATATCTACAGCATCGGCAAAGGTCAGACCTCAACATCAGTAACTGCACCAATGACTGAAGTAACAGTCGGCACACAAATGGTCATTCAAGGCTCAGTTCTGGACCAATCACCAGGTGCACCTGACACACCAGCAATCTGCGACGAATACATGACCCAATGGATGGAATACCTCTACATGCAGCAAACCAAACCTTATGACGCATACGGTGTTGCAGTATCAATCGACGCCATTGACCCCAACGGCAACTATGTCCACTTAGGAGACACTGTAAGCGATGCAAGCGGCCACTACGGATACGCTTGGGAAACTCCAAACGTCCCCGGCCAATACACCATCATCTCCAGCTTCAAAGGCAGCAACTCATACTACAGTTCATCTGCTGAAACAACCGCAATCGTCTCAGAACCCGCAGCAACAGCCACACCCACACCGACCCCTGTTCAGCCAGCAACGGATACGTACGTAATCGGCATGGGCATCGCAATCATCATTACCATCGCCATCATCGGCGCAGCAATATTGCTGACCCTCAAAAAACGACCATAAACAAAACCAACCACTTTCTTTTTTTCTTTTTTTAAAAAACCATCCCTTTTGCAAGAGAAAAATTAATTCATAAGAACCATTTCAATACTCCTCAAGGTGCAATAACGCGGTGAAGAGCGAAGAAAACTGCATATTCTGCCAAATCGTTGCAAAAAAATCCCCTGCAAGTATACTCTACGAAGACGCGGACGTTATGGCTTTTCTAGATATTCGTCCCCTCCATATGGGACATAGCCTCGTCATCTCCAAAGACCACTACATAGACATATTCGACACCCCCACCGACATACTCAGCAAAATTCATGCGGTCTCCAAACAGGTTGCTTTAGCCGTAAAACAAGCAACTGGCTCCGAGGGGATTAGCGTCTTTCAGCAGAATGGCAAAGCCGCTGGGCAAGATATCTTTCATATTCATGTGCATGTCGTGCCAAGGTTTGAGGGCACAGGGTTGCCTCATTTTAGTGACTTAAAGGTTGTAGAGCGCTCGGCGCTTGACGCGATTGCTATGAAGATTCGTCAGCAACTTTGATTTTTTGTGCATAATTTTATATTGTGTACGTACAATATTTGGGGTTGGATGAAAAGTTTGACTGCCGACGCAGAAAGAGTCAAAAAACCAAAATTGCCCAAGAAACGGCTCCTAAAGAAAGCTAACCGCCGCTAAACTTCTGATTCATCCAGCTTGGATAACAAGCAAATTGTAGGGTAGACTTTGTTTCTATAGCGTGTGCTTAACTAAAAAATAAAGGAAAGAAAAGTTGGTTTAACTGCTCTTGCTTACTGTTTAGAAGTTGCGAGATATTTTAGATGGAACGGTTTAATCACTATTCCGCCTTTCAAGTCAGTGTTGAATGTTTGGCTTTCAACCACCCACTCAGAAAGTTCAGAATCATGCGCCCGAATGAAAGTCGCGAAGTCCTCGAAGTTTTGATGCAACGAGATGCAAACTGCGTCCCAGCCCATGCCGCGGCCTTCCATGACCATTATGACGTTAGTTTGTTTAGTGTACCATTCCTTCATTTTCTGAAGACCTTGGATTCTTTCTTCGCCAGTTTGGTGCTTTAGTTTACTTTTCAGAAAAGTAATGGCAGAGATTTCGAAGCCGATTTGGCCGAACTTTGGAATTACAGTGTAGCCTTCAATGAAGTTTTCTTCAAGCATGGCGCGTCTTCGGGTGACCGTGGGTTGCGAAACACCAAGAGATTTTGCCAGTTGCCTGTCGCTTCTATGTGAATCCTTCATTAGCTCGAACAGTATTTTGTAATCGATTGGTTTCAATTCTTTCATTGTAATCAACTTGGTTCATTAATTTTGTTGCTCAATAGCATTTTTTGCCATCATATATAAACATGGTTGTTAAATAACCAAAAAATCCTTCCAGAAGTTACGGTCTACGCAACAATACACTTAAGAGAACAGACTCTGTAAAAAACTTTGAGGCGCATATAACCATGCCCGTCCCCATGTTAACAGATATTCAAGAAGAAATCGCACATCTCCTAAGCGACTTAATTCAAATAGACACCACCAACCCCCCAGGAAACGAAACTCGCGCAGCCAACTTTTTGGCTCAATACCTCGCGCGCGACGGTTTTAAATCTGAAGTCATCGAGTCTGCTCCCGGCAGAGGCAGCATAATCACGAGGCTAAAGGGTTCAGGCGAAAAACCCAACCTGCTCTTGTTGGGTCACCTCGACGTTGTTGCCGCTAACCCCAAAGAGTGGAGTTTACCTCCTTTTGGGGGTACGATAACAGCTGATGGCTATGTCTATGGCAGAGGCGCCTACGACATGAAAGGCATGGTTGCAATCGAAGTTTTCATCCTCAAACTCCTCAAGAAAAACAACGTGCCAATAAAGGGCGACGTTGTGTTGGCTGCAACCGCCGATGAGGAACGCGGGGGCGAAGACGGAGCAGGCTACCTGCTACGCAATCACAAAGACAAAGTCTGGTGCCCCTACATAATCAACGAAGGCGCAGGCTTAGCTATTCCTCAAAAGAAAGGCAACCTGTACCCGATACAAACTGCTGAGAAGGGGATTTTGTGGTTTAAAATCAAGGCTAAAGGCACCCCCGGTCATGGCTCTACGCCCAACATGGCGGACAATGCGATTCTGCGCATCAATAAAGTCATTGACAGACTCAACCAATACCAGCATCCCACTCTCTACGTCTCCACCCTTAAACAGTTCTTAACAGAAGCCGCAAAACTCAACCCAGACCTTGACGAGCCCCTCAATAAGTTGCTGGCTAACCCTCAAGAAAGCACACAAAACCTCAAAGAAATAGCTAAAATAGACCATGTGCTTGCGGAAGAAATTGACCCCCGAATCAAAACCACACTAACTCCAACCATCATCAACGGCGGAGTCAAAGAAAACATCATTCCGTCTGAATGTGAAGCTACATTCGACTGCCGCGTTTTGCCCGGTCAAAGCGTGGTACAGACCTTGGAAACCATCAAGTCCTTGCTTAGCGACATCGGCTTAGACAAACTGACCTTTGAAATAATTCAAATTCATGATGGCAACGAATCCACCACACAGACACCTCTCTACAAGGCTATTTCGGATGTGCTGCATGAGTTGGAGCCCACTTGCGGCGTTACACCAACCCTTACCACTGGCGGTACTGATTCTAGGTTTTTCCGTGAAACCGGAAGCGTATGCTACGGGGTCCAGCCAATGCGTCCCGATGAACCAAACGATAAATTGGAACGGCGCATGCATGGCATAGATGAACGCATCACAATCGAAAACTTGGTTTTCGGGACAAGCGTGCTATATGAAGCGGTCAAGAGATTTTTGACCTAATCATCTTTTTTCCTAAAGCCAACAGGTTACTATTTATTGATAAAACGCATACTACACTTAAGCTGGCTAATCAAGGATAACCAAGTATGCTCGGAGAACAAACACTAACCAACAAAAAAACTCCCGACTTCCAAGCCACCAAAACCATCGGCTTAATCTCGGACACGCATGTCCCCAAACGTGCAATGTGCATTCCTCAGCGGGTCTTTGAAATCTTCGCAAACGCAGACTACATCATCCACGCAGGCGATTTAGTTCATTTGTCTGTGGTGGATGAATTAGAGCAGATTGCGCCAGTTTTAGCGGTTCAAGGTAACATGGACAACACCGAAGTTGTCGAAGCGTTTCCCAAAATGAATAGCCTCAAACTCTTTGACTGGAAAATCGGTGTAATTCATGACCCACTCGGCGAGGGCTCAAATGGTTTGCGCAAAACCGCAATCGAAAATGGCTTTAACGTTTTTGTTTACGGGCATACCCATCTAGCTAATGTTGAATGGGTGGATAATGTGCTCTACATTAATCCGGGAAGCCCCACGGATCCCGTTTCCGTCATGAGTAAACCATCCGTGGCTCTACTAAAAGTCACCAAAGAAACTATAACGCCCCAAATCATTGAGCTCTAACCCATCAATAAGCTCCAATATAGGCTTCCGTAAACGACGATTCCAATTATAAGAGTCATTACCCAAGCGGACAGAGTTATCAGCATTGGATTTTTTTTCCCAAAACAACCCCGGATGTCTTTGCGGAAACGCCATGACGCTACGAACCATAATCCGAGTCCAATCGCTACCGCACCCAGAATGCCGTGAACAATGCTAAATATAGATGTTGAACCAGCGGGGCTAACAGCGATATAGCCAGGCAAGATTGCAAAGGCAAAAGAGGGCAACATCACGGCAATAACAGAGGCTAAATGCACAAAAAGCGCCGACGCCATCACAATGCCGTGCTTGCGAAACACTTTGTGTCGATAAAGCCAATAACCATAGAAAAGTAGGGCTAACACGAAGAGTTGTATACTCAAGCTTGCCAGCAAGATAATAAAAATAGTATCGATATGCTTAACCTCAAGAAAAGTCAGCGATAAGAGCCGTATAAACGTTTCACTTTCACTTCCCTCTCCCCTGCCGCGGGTAGTTGTTTGCGCATGTTGCTTAAAAGCAAAAAAAGCTGATTGCAATCCAAGGCGAAAAACATGGAACACTGTAAAAACCCCTGGAAAGAAACCTGCACAAGCGAAAACATAAAACTCTACATCCAAGTAAAAGGCGAAAACCTACCGATCTGCCAACAATGCTGGAACAAAATCGCAGACCAAGAGGAATGGGCATAATGGAAACATTCTGTGCTAACAGCGCCCGTTCGTACATCGGAAAAAACGTAAACCTGCACCTAAAAGACGGAGCAGTAATCGTTAACGTCCAAGTAACAGCCCTGCGCAAAGGTGAAGGAAAAAACAGCAAACTAATAGAATACGCTAACAAAAACCGCAAAGCGATACGTTTGCCCCTTCGAAATGTCGCTTGGGCAGAAATGCTCAACATAAGCATCATAAAAAACCACGCATAAACGTTCTCTGAGGCAGTAAAAGCAAAATACAGCTACATCGAATTCACCGTTATGCGTTGTTCACATTGCGGAGTCTGCTGCACCGAAACCGAAATGTTACTTTCCAAAAAAGACATCAAACGCTTAAAGGAAAGGGGCTTTAGCCAAAAACAGTTTGCCCGTTTTGACGAGCAGGGTTATGCGACGCTAAAAAATCGTGACGGTTACTGTGTTTTCTATGATCGCAGCAAGCATCGATGCATTGTTTATGATGATAGACCTTCTGGCTGTAGAGTTTACCCAGTCATTTTAGACGAGGACAAGGGCATAATTTTGGACAGCATCTGCCAATCCAGAGGTTCCATTACGCCTCAAGAGAAGCATGTGAAGGGTAAACGAGTTATGAAGCTTTTAGAAGTTATTGATGCTGAGGCGTCAGTTCGACGGTCTAATAAAGAATCAGTATAGGTTATTGCTGTTGTTTGCAGTTGCAGCAGGTCATTTTTTTGTTTTTTTGAGATTCGAGTTCTGCCGTGGGGATTAGGCTTGTACCAATGAGTTTCCCGCAAATATCACATATGATTCGGACTTCAGCGACGCGTGTGTTTTGTTGAACGACCCTTATGGTCACTAACTTTTTCCTTCTTTGGCGCCCTTCTCTTTTGCCATCAAATGTTCAATATATTCTCTCATGGTAAGGTGTGAATCCTTGGCCTTTTTGCTTATTTCAGCATGAATTTTTTCGCTGACGGTTATGCATTTATAGCCTTTTCTTGGCAAAAGCTATCATCTCTCCGTACTTTACGGTACTTATCAATATATAATTGTCGGTAATTGTTGGCAAAATGCCTTAAGTATTGTTAAACCTTATATTAGTGTACGTTCGGTTACTATGCTAAGAGGGGAGAGATAACACGCCGAAGAAGGGCTACAAAACCATCACGGTTAAAGCAGAAGTATATGATTACTTCTTTACCGAGTGGCTAAAAATTCGTGATGAGTACACGATAAAAAATGGTATCCGCAGTTTTTCAGCATTCGTTACCTACCGATTGGCACAGCTCATTCAAGAAGATAAAAAGCGCTCAAACGTATAAAACTCAAGAAATAATCTACAACTTTAAATAATTAAAAAACCCCTAAAGGACGGGAATCTACATGCCTTGTTCAGTCATCGTTGGTGCCTTCTGGGGAGACGAAGGCAAAGGAAAAATAATTTCGTACTTAGCTCTAAAAGACAACCTCGATTTTTGTGTAAGAACCGGATCCGTCAATGCAGCACACACCATCTGGTATGAAGGCAAAAAATATGCGCTCCATATGGTTCCAGCAGCCTTCATCAACCCAAAAACCCGCCTACTAATTGCAGCAGGCGCAAACGTCCACATCGGACAATTCCAAAAAGAACTCGAACTCACCCAAGTCGACCCTAAACGCGTCGGCATAGACCAAAACGCATCCATCATTGAACAGAAACACAGCGACCAAGACAAAATCAGCGCCATCAACAAAGGCATCGGAACCACCGGCTGGGGCGTCGGACCCGCTATCGAAGAACGCGCCAGACGCACCGCTAAACTTGCCAAAGACATTCCTGAACTCAAACCCTTTGTTTGCGACAGCATCACCGAAATCAATGACGGCTTAGACGCAGACAAAAAAGTGCTCTTAGAAGGAACACAGGGCTTTATGTTGTCATTGTTTTTGGGCGGCGGCTACCCCTACGTGACTGCACGAGACACAGGCGCATCCGCCATCGCATCTGAAGCGGGCGTTGGACCCACACGCGTTGACGACGTCATCATAGTCTACAAGTCCTTCATAACCCGTGTAGGTGCAGGTCCATTGCCGGGCGAAATCAGCAAAGAAGAAGCGCTCAAACGAGGATGGTTTGAAACTGCCGCGGGCACAGGTAGAGACCGCCGTAGCGCACCCTTTGACTTTGAATTGGCGAAGAAAACTGCTAAAATCAACGGTGCAACCCAAGCCGCAATGACAAAGCTTGACGTAATTTACCCTGAATGCAAAGGTGCACGCAAGTATGACGATCTCTCAAAAGAGGCTAAAGCATTCATCAAAGAAGTTGAAACCCGCACAGGTGTTCCAGTGGTCTTCATTGGAACTGGTCCTGAAGCATTAGATTTGATAGATCGCCGAGCATAGCAACTTATATTTCTCTATGCGCCTCTCCTTTTTTGAGGCGTAACTTCATGTTAACGTTCAATAACTCAAGGAAAGCTAACGCTAGCGTCCTTGCGCTGCTTTTCATCGCAGGCTTACTGGTCGGATGTTTAGCCATCTATTTTGTTGGAACCCTAAACGCCAACAGCCTAAGCAAGCAAGTCACTGACTTACAGAACCGCCTATCTGCTTTGGAAGGCACACAAAACGCAACGTATCAAACCATAAACATAGTCGAAAACGGCACCACCACCGTAGACATCTACAACAACTCCAAAGACTCCGTGGTTTTGGTACAAGGAGTAACCGACAGTGGAGGCGTCCAAGGGTCGGGTTTTGTTTACAATTTTGAGGGCCAAAACGTGGTTTTAACCAACTATCACGTTGTGGAAGGGACAAGCAGCATCAGCGTCACCTTCTCAAACGGCCACGCCTACGCCGCTTCAATTCTTGGAACCGACCCTTACTCAGATTTAGCCGCTGTATCTGTGAATGGTGCGCCTGCCTCTGAGTTTAAGCCGCTTACAATTGTGTCTTCCTCAACGCTGCGGCAAGGTGACGAAGTCATCGCCATCGGCAACCCCTATGGACTTGTCGGCTCCATAACCTCGGGCATTGTGAGTGCGTTGGGTCGAACCATCACTGAGGACACCGCGGGCGGCTTTGCTATTGCCAATATCATTCAAACCAGTACGCCCATTAACCCGGGCAATTCGGGTGGGCCCTTGCTTAATGCTGTTGGGAACGTGGTTGGCATTACTACTGCGATTGTTTCGGATTCTCAAGGGTTAGGTTTCGCCATCCCCTCAAACACGATTCTTCGCGAAATCTCCTCGTTAGTCCACACTGGCTCCTATAGTGGGCATTCTTATCTGGGCGTGACGGGGCAGGATATGAATTATGCTTTGGCGCAGGAGGGGGGTTCGAGTGTTACTTATGGTTGGCGGATTGAATCCGTAACTAAAGGCGGACCATCCGATGGTCATCTGCAGGTCGGAGACATCATTATCGGCTTAAACAATCATCCCATCAAAAACAACGATGACTTAGCCAGCTACATTGAAGAGAACACCTTGCCCGGAGACACCCTTGACGTGACGGTTATGCGTAACAATGTTGAGGAGCATGTGACGTTGACTTTGGGCACCCGCCCAGCCCCAACTTAGCCCTTTCTTGGGCATTTTCTCTTTTTTGCGCCTAATAAATCATGTTTCTTGAATGGAAAGATAGATATTAAACCAACCTGAGCATTGAAGTTTAGTTGGAAACTTTAGGGGAGAGCGAACGCAATGCAAGATCAGCTAGAAGGAGTTCTAAAAGGGCAAAAAATCGCTTACTTCTCTATGGAAGTAGGCTTAACTAACGATATTCCCACTTACGCAGGGGGCTTAGGCACTCTTGCAGGCGACGCTATCCGCTCCAGCGCAGACCTAAACGTACCGCTTGTCGGGGTCACCCTGATTAGCAAACGCAACTACTTTAAACAAAAACTAGACGCAAATGGGCGGCAGACTGAGTTGCCAAGTGAATGGAACCCTGAACAATTCATGACGCTCCTACCCAACGAGGTTAACGTCCAAATCGAGGGACGCGCCGTGAAGGTCAAGGCGTGGCTCTACACGTACAAGGGCGTTACGGGCACTGCGGTTCCAGTTTTGTTTTTGGACACTGACTTTGAGGCTAACATCCAGCAGGATCGAGAAATCTCCTATTACCTCTACGGCGGCGATGAACGCTACCGCCTAAAACAGGAAGCAATTTTGGGCTTCGGCGGCGTACGCATGCTCGACGCTCTGGGCTTTCATGTACGCAAGTATCACATGAATGAGGGGCACTCCGCGTTTTTGGCTGTAGAGTTGCTACGCAAATACGGGATGGATGAGGAGAAAGTTAAGGAACTCTGCGTGTTTACCACCCACACTCCTGTTGAGGCGGGCCATGACAAATTCACCTACGATTTAATCGGAACTGTGCTTGAAACCGTTGAACTCTCCATTCTCAGAGAATACGGCGGAGAAGACAAACTCAACATGACCTGCCTAGCGCTTAACCTCAGCAACTACGTTAACGGCGTTGCGAAGAGGCATCAGGAAATCAGCAGCAAAATGTTTGCTGGCTACCAAATCCACGCCATAACCAACGGCGTCCACTCCTTCACATGGACCGGCGAAGGCTACCGAAAAATCTACAACAAATACCTGCCAGGCTGGGCAATTGAGCCTGAGCTGCTGGCAAAGGTGGATGTTATTCCTGATAGCGAAATCTGGCAGGCGCATCAACAACAAAAACA
Organism: Candidatus Bathyarchaeota archaeon; assembly: GCA_026014745.1. Classification (NCBI taxonomy): domain Archaea; kingdom Thermoproteati; phylum Candidatus Bathyarchaeota; species Candidatus Bathyarchaeota archaeon. The sequence continues at coordinate 294,272 of JAOZHS010000003.1, forward strand.
AACCCTCATCGACTATGCTAACGCGGCGAGGGGCGCCCATTTGGAGCCTGACGTTTTGACGTTGGGTTTTGCGCGTCGGGCAACCGAGTACAAGCGGCCTACCCTGCTCTTCTCTAACATCGCGCGGCTACGCAGTATTAGCCGAAAAACCAAGCTGCAAGCCGTTTTTGCAGGTAAGGCTCATCCCCGCGACATCGGCGGCAAACGCCTCATTGAGCAAATCTACAATTTTGCAGACCAACTTAGAGGCGATGTAGAAATCGTGTATTTGGAAAACTACAACATGGATATTGCCGCGAAGATGGTTGGCGGTGTGGATGTTTGGCTTAACACTCCTATGCGTCCTATGGAGGCTTCGGGCACCAGCGGCATGAAAGCCGCGCATAATGGCGTTATCAACTTCAGCACGTTAGATGGCTGGTGGATTGAAGGCTGGATAGAAAACCTCACAGGCTGGGCAATCGGACCCCCACCCACCTCCCTCGTAGACGACAACACCTGCTTTGCATCGGAGAAAGAGGACATTTATAACAAACTCGAATACGTCATCGCCCCCCTCTTCTATGACCGACGCGACGAATGGATACACCTCATGAAAGGCTCAATCGGCAAAATCGCCTACTACTTCAACAGCCACCGCATGATGAGAAGATACGTAACAGAAGCCTACCTCTAACCTTCAGACGACGTCTCCACATTTTCTTTCTTTATCGAATTGTTGATTTAAGGTACATTGGATACAGGCGTAATCGTAACTTGATCGATAAATGGTTCAGCGACTCCAAAATCTGGGTAGACAGTTATGTCGAAGGTAATTTTTTGGTAAGGTGCTAATGAGGGAAACGAATCAGTCAGGGGTTTGCTGCAATCATATATCCCCGACGCCGCAGGAACAGTAGCATTAATTACATCATAGGAGCCAAGGTAAAGAAAAGCGAGCCGCCCGCTGTGACCGATGGCAAGTACATCTAATCCCACGTTATATGCCGTATTAGGACCGTTGTTTGTGATGGACCCACTAATTTTCAGGTATTGTCCGTCACCCATTGGCCCAACATTCACAGGGGTATATGCGACATTTGCCGTCAGGCTACCTGAAGTAGTCACTTGGTACGAAGGAGTTGCTGTAGGAATTGCCGACGTAGGGGTTATCTGGGTAGGGGTAGGTATTATGCTTGGGTGTGGATTTGTTGAAGGCGTCTGTTGAGGCATAGCGGTAGGGTATGTGTTTTGGGGCTGACTGGTAACGCTGACAAAGTGGCTTTCAAATAATATTACAAATGAGCAAATGCTAAACACGAGACTAATTGTCACCAACACAAAAAGAAGCACCATCTTGTTATCCATCAAAGTAGTCCCCCTTTAAGCAAACAGCCCACGTTTTGAATACCCTCATCATTTGCTCAAAGAGCCATTCAAAATAAAAGACTTCTCGTAAAACTTCTTTGACTTCATTAGTCAAAGTTTCTTAACTAATTTTGAGTGATTCTTCACAGCGATTTTTTGCGATTCAAAAAGTGCTCTAAGCATCTAAGAAGGTTAACAGGCATATTTGGATGCTATTAGAAACTTTATGCAGAATCCTAAGGGGGTAGATCTGTATTGGCTGGAGGCGGTTTTTTGTGTGTTGGGTGTGTTGTTGGTCTTGTGAGAAAAAAATCAGTCTATACAGGCTCTCACACGGACATGGCGGTGGCTCCAACATGCCACTATGTTGAGCGTGTGGTAAAATTCAGTTATGCTACACCCAAACAGACGCAGAAACACGTCGCAAACCCAAAAAGCAAACGCCGCCTACAACTATTTTGTGGTGTTCCGTAAACCGCAACACCCACACAAAGAGATAAAACAAAACTTTCAACTCTGATACGGAAGGGGGTAGGTCCCTGAGGTATCAGCCTTGGGGCGGAATCGTTTGAGAGTTTTTGTCTTCAAAATTTAAATATGTTAAGCGATTATTGGGTTTTCTAATCGTGATAGCGCATGGCTGACCCGACGGAATTCGTGCTTCAACTATCCATCCTTTTAGTTGCGGCTATCGTGGGCGGCATGCTGATAAAACGGTTCGGTTACCCCGTCGCGTTAGGCGAGCTCTTGGTGGGCATCATCTTGGGTCCGTCAATTTTCAATTTAATCACCGATCAGGCAACTGTAGCGGTGTTTGCCGAGTTAGGCTCCATCATCCTGCTATTCTACATCGGCATGGAAACCGAAATCGGCGACCTCAAAAAACAACTCATGCCCTCACTCTCAGTGGGGGTTTTAGGCGCGGTTGTTCCCCTGTTTCTCTGTTACTACACTGCCCTATACTTCGGCGTCTCCGAACCTGAAGCGCTATTTCTCGGCGTCGTCTTAACCGCCACCAGCATCGGCATCACCATACGCCTCCTCAAAGACATGGGCAAACTCTGCAACCCCCTCGGCTTAACCATACTTGGCGCAGGCATAGTCGATGACGTAGTCGCCGTGGTCCTACTCTCCGTAGTACTAAGCGTGCTATCCGGCGGCGTCAACCCGCTTGACATCAGCTTAGTAGTGGTCAAAGCTATCGCGTTTTGGGCAGTCATCGTGCTTATCGGCTCCAAACTCCTCGTCCGCTTCATGGACAAGCTCCGCCTAGACGATGAATACTTTATCTTGTTCATACTAGCCTACGGTTTCTTCGCCGCCTACATCTCAGCCGCCATCGGCTTATCCGCCATAGTCGGCGCGTTTGCGGCGGGGCTACCCCTGTCACAGCGGCAGCCTAAAGTTAGGATGGTGCTCAAGCAGACTAAGAGTCTCTACATGTTCTTCGTGCCCATCTTCTTCATCTCCATCGGCACACTCATCAACCTCAACGTATTCGGGCAAGCAGCCTACTTAGGACTCATAATTACAGCCATAGCGTTTATTGGCAAAATCTTGGGCAGCGCAATCGCGGCACGCGCCAACAAATTTAGCACCAAAGACTCCTTAAAAATCGGCATCAGCATGACGCCACGCGGCGAAATGGGCCTCATCATCGCCAGCCTCGGCTTAACCAGCGGCTTAATCTCGAACCAAATCTACTCTGTGGCTGTTATGGCGGTTATTCTAACGACGTTTATTGCGATGCCGATTCTTAAGAAGGTGCTCTGTGACAAGGAATGCAAAGAACGCAAAGACACCACACCCCAAGAGACTTGTGACATTTGATTCTTCCAAACAAGTCTGAGGGGCCTACCCAGTCCCTTATAAAATTATAATCAGGATTGTCTGGGAATCATTGGTTTTCTATTTTTTGTCGGATTAATTTTACGCCCTCTTCATACCGATGATTACAAACAGCGTCATCAGGACCTAAATTGTAAGCCTCACACATTTTTTTCAAAATCAAAGATTCAATATAAGCGCTACCAGAACCAAGCAGGCTCCGTAGGGCAAGGACAAAAAGTTCAGGGTTCTTTGAGATATCCTCCGGCTTTAGAAGATATTTAGTTTGAATATGGTAATAGAGGATTTTTTTAACAGATTCACCCATAAGCATAAGTGCCTGCTCTATCGCTTCACCGAGCACTTCATCAAAGTTACGCTTATTTTGAATCGGATTCATTTTTGTATCCTATTTATTTTGATAATGGGAACCTTTTTGACTTGACGCGATGTTCTGTTCCACACATACATACACCGTTATCTGCCGTCACTATCTGATTGCTTAATATTTGAACCTTTAAGTATTTTGTCTATTAAAGCCTCGAATTCCTTGGGAACACCCTGCTCAACTTTTGCATCTATAACACCAATTCCGAACACGTCAATGCCATAGATTTTACCCAGCACCGCTAACTCGTTACCGCCTGACAAATCCAAAAGCAACGCCTTAGTTGGGTTTACGTCTATTTTCTTTGCCAAGAACGCCACCACATCGCTCTTATTTCCATCTATTGAAGCATCCATGACTATGCGGATGCTGTCTTTCTCAGCAATCAAATCAAAATGTGACTGCGTCCCAGAAACCCCAGTGATGTTGTCATGCAACTTTACATTGAACCCCTTATTCTCCAAGAACACGCTCAAGTTTTCGAGCAACGGAAACTCGCTGGTAAGCTCACTTAAAACAGCATCATTAACTCTGTACGATGAAACCTTGATGTATTTTGCATCTTGAAAAGTAGAAACCTTACCGCAGTTTAGGCACCAATGAATAACCTCAGGTCTGTCAAAACGGTTGGAGCATTTTTCACATTGATAGAAGTTACCTATGCTTCGATAGTCGAGTCCTTCTTGGGAAAGCACAGTGCCACAGCGGGGGCAAACCATGGTTTCGTCTTTCATAAAGTCCTTACGTGCACCAATATAGCCGCATTCCTTATGCTCAAGAAGTTGAGTAAGCCCCACATCTTGTGAGCCACATCTTGGGCAAGTAAATTTAGAATGAACTTCGGGCGAATTGCAACTTGGACAGATTAAGGTTCGGGTCACTTCTTTATCTTTAAGAAAACCCTGATGAACAAGCGAATCAAAGGCAGAAACCATCATTGAATAATTGTAATTTTTAAAGTGCTCCTCAGCTTCAGGGTACCGAATACCTGATTTATCAAGATAGGGATTAATCTCTACGATTCCTTTTCGGATCAGTTCCCTTACGAAGTCACGTGCCGATTTGTCATCAGATGGTTTCGAATCCACCACTATTTGTTGGTCTTTTTTAGTCAACAGTTTCATGCCATACCTCCCAAGGCGTTAAAGAAAACAAGACTTAAGATTAACAGAATAACTGAATGCCGCAAACCTGCAAGATAACATCTATCCCCAATTTTGCCTGCAATCAAACCCGCAAACAAAGACTCTACAATGGAAGCCCAAAACAGAATTGAAGTGTAGTAGTTGGTGTCTAACACCGTGATGGCGTTGCCTAATCCGGAGGGATTTTGGGCTGAGGCAGCAAGCGGAATCAAAAATTGATTCAGAACCACAAACGAAATTATTAAAAAGATAGCGATAGCTGCATAGACGGTGTAGAGGTAGGGTTTCATGTTGTTTTGTTGCTCTTGCCGATATTGATCTATGTTTGTAAAGAGTTCCACGCTCATATCAAGTACTTCGCTCATTTTGCCGCCAGATTGGTTAGCCTCAACGAGTATGGTTGCAAATCGTGCAAGAGAAGGGCTGCTTACATGTTTAGTGAGTGACATAATGGAGTCTTCCCAGCTGGTGCCTAACGTAAACAAGGTGAGGGCGCGTTCCAGTTCTTTGGCTAAGGGTCCATAACCTTTGTCTGCGGCTTGCTCGACAGCTTTGGGCAAGGTTACACCTGAATTAACCGCTTCAGAAATATCTCTAAGTAGACGCGGTATGGAACTTTCAATCTTACGCACCCAATTATGATTGCTGTACTCAACGAATGCGGGAAACATTATCGCGATGAGTAATCCAAAGATGATGATGTTGTTTGTTTCTTGAGTTATAGGAATTAGGTAGGGCTGTGTCGGAACATAGGCGCCCACAAGGAGGGGGGAAATTATCACTAAGAAGCCGACGGCTACAGAAGTTGCCCATACTGCGGTTCTTAGGCGTTTATTGAAGTACATCTTAGTCCTCCTTAGGTAGCGCGCTGTCTAAAATCAGGATAAATATTATGCAGATGACGGGAATCCCAAAAAACACGATTAAGTTCAGTTGGGAAACGGGCGATAAACTCATGGATGAGTTACCCAAAACCGAGAGAAGCGTAATCATGATTATGAAAGTTACTGGCGCCATAACCA